>JBKHCX010000090.1:0-11843 GCA_046541615.1 Puniceicoccaceae bacterium | reverse complement strand
CCAAACCGCAGCCATACTCGTGCTACAGCGATCTTCCCCCGTAGCTCGACGGCGAACGCCGTTGAGGGATCCAATTCGGAATCGAGCGCATCAAACGGACTATGTGGAAGAAGCCAAATCCGACCCGTTCTGAAAGGATCGGGAGTCAACCCTATTTACGACCCGGTCCGAACCAGAACCAGCCATTCGCTCCAAACCGCAGCCATACTCGTGCTACAGCGATCTTCCCCCGTAGCTCGACGGCGAGCGCCGTTGAGAGATTCAATTCCGAATCCAGCGCTTCACACCGACTTCGTCGTCGGGCTACCCAAGGTTCCGCAAGCCAAATTTTGACCGGGTCGGAAAAACAGGAAGTCAACCTTTTACGACCCGGTCCAAACCAGCCATTTTTGGGGGGCCGAAATCCCGCCCGGATTGCGCCGCGACCCATTCCGAAAACAGGGACAATATCGCGATTTGGAAGAGCGGCATGCGCGCGAGCACGCAACTCTGCAAGAATGGTTCCGGTCCGAAAAAGGTAGGGCCTCGTGCGCGCCGGCCGCGAATCGCTCCTCAACCTCCGGCCCGGTGCAGATGCTTTTCGACTTTCCTCAGCAGTTCGTGCTTCCGGGTCGGCTTGGTCAGGTAGTCGTCGAACCCCGCGGTCATGACGCGGTGGCGGTCGTCGTCGAAGGCGTAGGCGGTTTGCGCGATGATGGGGATTTCGGAATCGCGTTCGCGGATCCGCCGGACCGCCTCGAAGCCGTCCATTTCCGGCATCTTCAGATCCATGAGGATCAGGCGCAGGTCGGGCCGTGATTCGTGGAGAGCGACGGCCTCGGTGCCGTTCCGTGCCCGGACCGGGGCGAAACGGGGCGGGGCGAACACCAGGGAGAGGAATTTGAAGTTGGTGTCGTCGTCTTCGGCGATCAGGACGGGGATTCCGCCGGAAGGCCCGGTGTCCGCTGCTGCGGCATCCCCGCCGTCGCCGTCGGTCCGCCCGGCCGCCGGGCGCTTCGCGGGGAGGGCGAAACGGAAAGTGGTGCCGCTTCCCTCGGTCGAGTCGAACCGGATCCGGCCGCCAAGGGCCTCTACATAGGCTTTGGCGATGGAGAGGCCGATGCCCGCGCCTTCGTAGGGTCGGGAGCTGCCGCCGTCTCCTTGCTCGAAATCGTCGAAGATCCGGTCCTTCACGGTCTCCCGAATTCCGATCCCGGTATCCGCGACGGAGAAAAGGAGTTCGTCGTCAACCTCCTCCCACGCGACCCGCACCTCGCCGACGGGGGTGAATTTAACGGCGTTCTTCAGGAGGACCGTCAGGACGGCTCCCAATTTTTCGGGGTCGGTAAGGAAAACACGATCCCGCGGGCTCCGCTCTTTTTCGTAAACCAGACGCAATCCTTTTTTGTCGGACGAAGGGCGGAGGGACTCGACGACATCGGCGACCGCTTCGCCGATGTCCGCCGGTTCAACCTCGATTCCGATCAAATGGGCCTCGATCCGGGAGAGGGCCACGATGTCGTTGATCGTCGCCAGCATGCGGTCGCCGGCGACCTGGATTTCGTTGAGGAAATCTTCGCGGTCCTCCTTGCCGAGGCGGGGATCCTTGAGGAGTTGGACGAATCCCTGGATCGCGTTCATGGGCGTGCGGATCTCGTGGCTGATGTTGGCGAGAAAGGCCGTTTTCAAGTGGTCGCTTTCCTCCGCTCTCTCCTTTGCGGTCCGCAAATCCTCGAGAAGTTGCCGGGTCGCGGTGATGTCCTGCTTCACTCCGACGAAATGGGTGATCGTGCCGTTTTCGTCCGGCACGGGGGAGATCACCGCCTCCTCCCAGTACAGCGTCCCGTCTTTTTTCCGGTTCCGGAAGGTTCCCCGCCAATCCCTTCCGGAGAGAATGGTTTCCCACAAATCCTCGAAAAAGCCGGGCGGGTAGGGACCGCCCTGGAGGATCCGCGGATTGGCGCCGACCAACTCCTCGCGGGTGTATCCGGTCAGCTCGGTGAAGAACGGGTTCGCGTATTCGATGCGCCCGTCGCGGTCGGTGATGACGACCGAGGAGGAAAGATGCTCGAGCGAAGCCTCCAGCAGCCGGAGCCGGTCGAACAGTCTCTTTTTCTCCGAAACATCGAAAATGATCGAGTGCAGGCAGTCCCGTCCGTCGATCCGCACTTCGGTGGCATAGACCTCCACATCGGCGATGCCGCCGTCCGCCTTCCGGTGCCGGAAGTCGCGGTGGAAACGACCGCCTTCGCGGATGTCGCGGATCGCCTTTTTCAACCGGTCGGAAGGCAGGGTGTTGATTTGGCCGATGTTCATGCCGACCAGCGTTTCAACGGGCCAGCCGTAGAAATCGGCGGCGGCCTGGTTGGCTTCCAGAATATCCCCGGTATGGGCGTCGAGAATGAATTTGACCGCCAGTTGATCGTGGAACATCGCCCGGAACTTCTCCTTGTCCCGTGCCAGGGCTTCCACCGAACGCCGGTGATCGAGACCGAGCCGGAGGGCGTCGGTGACCGCCTCGAGGAGGGTCTTTTCCTCCGGAAGAAAAGGAGGACCGTCGCCGGTCGCCGGATTGGTGGCGTAGGCGACGGCGATCGTGCCTTCGTCTCCCGCCTCGAGGCGGAAACCCGTCTCGAGGCACCATGTCGAATCGACAAAACCTTCGGACGCGGCGGTCCGGTCTCCGACAACGATTCGTGCGGCGAGCCGGTCGGGAAATTGGAAACCGTCCGGAAGCTTCGCGGCCACCGCGTCGGTAAGGTCTTCGGTGGCGGTCCGCGGATCATGGATCAGGTGGATGATGTCGATCAGGCACTGGAGTTCCTTGATCCGCTCGCGGAGGCGGAAGGATTCCGGCATGGACTCGTCCATGGGGGGAGGATTTAACGGATAATCCACCGGGGAGTCGAGGAGAATTGGATCGGGGGCGCCCGGGATCGCTGCAAACCGCAGCAATACTCGTGCTACAGCGACGTTCCTCCGTAGCTCGACGGCGAACGCCGTTGAGAGATCCGATTCGGCTTCGAATCCAACGCTTCACACCGACTTCGTCGTCGGGCTACCCAAGGTTCCGCGGTTGTTCAGTTCTCCCTGTTGTCAATCAACGACTTGTGTAAAAACAATCTTTCTCCACTAAATGGGAGTTCGGCCGACGCACTCCACCAAACAAAGCCCTTCCCGGGCCGTTCGAGCCGGATATGGGTCGATTTCTCTTTCAAACTGCGGCCATCGGGCTGCCGCGAGGTCCTGCACAAATCCATAAAATCCCGCTTCTTCGCAGTTTCGGAAAAAACCGTCGGACCGCAGGCTCCTGCCTCGGCGCAGCCCGCAGAGCGAAGACGGTTGGGCGCGTGGCGAAAACCAGTCCCGCAACATCGAAAGAGCGAGAGAGAATTTTTGTCAAAGCTCCACGCACTTGTGCTCCCCCGGGCGGGAGCGGGGACGTCTCAATATCCTTTGATCCGGAACAGGCTGGTCACGCTCGAGTTGCCGTGGATCCGCTTGATGGCTTCGCCCAGGAGCGGGGAGACGGTCAGTACTTTGATCGGCAGGTCGCGGGTATCGACTTTCACGGTGTCGGTCGTGATCAGCCTGTCGATGTGGCCCTGGCCGAGGCGCTGGTAGCCGATCTCGTTGATCGTGCCGTGGCTGACCGCCGCCATGACCCGCCTGGCCCCGTTTTCCTTGAGCAGTTTCGCGGCGGCCACGAGAGTGCCGGCCGTTTCGGTCATGTCATCGACGATCAGGATGTCGCACTCCTCGACTTCGCCGACGATGTTGAAGGCTTCGACCGTCTCCGCGTTCATGCGGCGTTTGGCGCAGAAGCCGAGGGGGCAGCCGAGAAGGTCGGCGTAGGCGGCGGCCATCTTCATGCCGCCGACATCGGGGGAGAAGACCGTCAGTTTCTCGGTCTTGAGCGAGCGCAGGTAGTCGTAAACGATGGGGGAGGCGTAGAGATGATCGACCGGGATGTCGAAGAAGCCCTGGATCTGCTGGGCGTGCAGGTCCATGGTGAGCACCCGGTTCGCGCCGGAGGCGACCAGCAGATTGGCGACCAGCTTCGAGGTGATCGGAACCCGCGGCTGGTCCTTGCGGTCCTGCCGGGCGTAGCCGTAGAACGGGATGACCGCCGTGATCCGCTTCGCCGAAGCCCGGCGGGCGGCGTCGATCATGATGAGCAACTCCATGATGTGGTGGTTGGCCGGCGCCGAGGTGCTCTGGAGGATGAAGACGTCGTCGCCGCGGATGTTTTCCTCGTATTTGACGAAGGTCTCGCCGTCGGGAAAGCTCGTGACGACCGCCTCGCCCATGGTGATCCCCAGGAAATCGCAGATTTTTTTGGCGAGTTCCGGATTCGAGCTTCCGGAGAATATTTTGAGTTGGGCCTCCTTCATTGGGGGATATCGGGCTGGGACGTGGTCGCCTCCCATTCGCGGAAGCGGGCGAAAAATTCGGGAAGGCGGCGCTGGATGGCGTTGATCCGCTGGAAAAGGTGGATATCGACCGCCGGAGCGCCCTGGACGACGCTCCCGGGCGGAAGGCTCTTCGAAACCCCGCTTTGGCCGCCGATCTGCGAACCGCTCCCGATCGTGATGTGGCCGACGATCCCGGTCTGCCCGCCGATGACCACATGGTCCCCTATGGTGGTGCTCCCGCTGACGCCGACCTGGGCAACGATGAGGCAGTGTTCGCCGATCCGGACGTTGTGGCCGATCTGCACCAGATTGTCGATCTTCGTGCCGGCTCCGATTCTCGTTTCGCTGAAGCGCGCCCGGTCGATGGTGGTGTTCGCCCCGATTTCCACCCGGTCTTCGACGACGACTTTGCCGATCTGGGGGATCTTGTGGTGGACCCCGTCGGTTGTTTCGTAGCCGAAACCGTCCGAACCGATCACCACTCCCGGGTTGATGAGCACCTCCTCGCCGATCTCGCAGTAATCCCCCACCGTCACATGGGGAAGCAGCCGGCTCCCCCGTCCGACCGAGACGTGGACCCCTACCGCCACGTGCGAGGCGAGGACCGCGTCCGCGTCGATCCGCGCACCCGCCGAAACGAGGCAATACGGGCCCACCGAGGCGCTCTCGGCGACGAAGGCGTCGCGGTCGATGATAGCGGTGGGGTGGATGCCCGCCGGCGGGCGAGGGCGGAAGTGTCGCTCCAGCAAAGCGCAGACCCGGCCGAGGGCCAGGGACGGGTTGGAGACCCGTACGAAGGTTTGTTTCGGGCGGGGGTGTCCCTCGTAGTCCTCGGGCAAGAGAATGACCGAGGCGGAGCTGTCGGGAACCTCGCTGGCGTAGCGCGGGTTCCCGAGGAAGGAGAGATCGCCCTCCGCCGCTTCCCGCAGTGTGGCGATTCCGTGGATGTTCCCGCGCCAGTCGCCCTCCGGGTTTTCTCCGCCGACCTCGGCGAGCAATTCCTCGAATGACAACGAAAACCTCATTTGCGGATGCCTACAGCAACGCCGCCCGCCCTGCGAGCCGGAAATACGGCCAACCGCCTCCACTGGAATGGTCGCGGGCACCTTTGGCGCCGGCCGCAAAAAGGCCGCGCGGACGCGTAGATGCGGATCCGCCGGCCCCGCCTATTCGTCGGAAGCACGTTTGAGCTGGGCGACCACTTCCTCGGTGATCTCAAGATCGCCGTCGAAAAAGAGGACCATCTGGTTCTGGGAACTCAGCACGAGGTCCAGCCCCATTTCATCCGCGACGGTGGCCGAGGCGCCCCGGACGTCGTCGAGCACCATCGAGAGCATGTTCTGCTCGCGCTGGCCGATGGTCCGCTGGGCCTCGCCCCGCAGCCGCTGGAATTCGATGGCCTGTTGTTCGAGCTGCGCCTGTAGCTCGGCCATTTCGCGGCGGGCCGTCGCCTGCGCTTCCTCGCTGCTGGTCGGGTTGTTGATCCGGCTGTTGAGGGCCTGGATTTCCTCGCGGAGGGCGTTGATGGAATCGACCATGGGACGCAGCTCGGCGTCGGCCCGCTCCTGCTGCTTGCCCAGTTCCTCGCGGGCTTCCTGGAATTTGTCGTACTGCTGGAGGACCGCGTCGAGATCGACCACCCCGACCTTGGGGGCGTCCTGGGCGGCGAGCGTGAAAGAGCCGGCCAAAAGGGCGGCGAGAAGGAGAATCGGTTTTCTGATCATGGCTTTAGGATTGGTTTGGATTGGATTGAGAGAGTCGGAGAGGGAGTAGATACCAATCAGAAGCGCGTTCCAAAGGAAAAATTGAACTCCGTGCCGTCGTCGTTCACGTCGCTCGCTGTGATCGGGAAACCGAAGTCGAGCCGCAGGGGCGCTCCGAGAATGAAAACTCGGAACCCGAAGCCCCAGTTGTCGTTGTAGCCGGAAGCGTTGAAGTTCCAGTCATCCGGGTTCACGAAACCCCAGTCGTAGAAGAGAACGATCTCGAGCGGCTCGGCCAGCTGGACCATGTATTCGGCCGAAAAATACCCGAAGGAATTGCCCCCGATCGGCTCGTTGTTCTCATCCACCGGGCCGACGTCCCGGAAACCGAACCCGCGCAGGGTGTTCGGACCGCCGAGAAAAAACCGGTCGAAGAAGGGGACGTCGCCGTCTCCGTAGGGTACGATCGTGCCGACCCGCCCGAAAAGGCCGATCCCCTGGTTGAGTGTCTCGAAGGTCGGGATAAACTGCGACAGGCGGAACTGGTTCTTCCAGTAGTCCACGTCGCCCCCGAAAGGCCCCCCGGCGACCTGGGTGTTGAACTCAACCCGGTTGCCCTTGCGCGTCATGATCAGCCGGTCCCGGGTGTCCCGGGTGAGCGTGCCGCCCACTTTCGAAATCAGTTTCCGGCCCTCCTCCCCCTTGATCTGGTCCGAAGCGTCGTCGGCGACGTCGAAGATGTCGACGTCCTCGAGGGTGTAGCTCAACCGGCCTTCGACCAGCTCGAAGAGACGTTTGCGCAGATAGACTTCGAAGCCGGTGCGCAATTCGTTGTACACGGCGCTGTTGAAGTCCGTTTCCCGCCGGAACAGCTCGAACCCGAGGGCCAGGCGCTGCTCGAAGAGCCACGGTTCCTCGAAGGACAGGACGGCTTCGTTGCTGCGCGAGCCGATCTGGAACCGGAGGCGGAACTTCTGCCCGTCCCCCTGGAAATAGGAGCGCCAGTTGAAAAGGTCGAAATTGCCCTGGCTGATCTCGGCGAAAAAGACCGCTCTCTCCAGCGAACTGAATCCGGCCCCGAAGGTCAGATTCCCCGTGCGGCCCTCCTGGACGACGATGCTCAAATCCCTGCGCCCGGGAATGTTCGTCGGCTCCGGGCGCAGCGAGACGGATTCGAAATAGCGGGAGTTCTCGAGGCGCAGCTGGCTGTTGTTCATCCGCTTCAGATCGAAGGTCTCCCCGGGGGCGAGGGCCAGCTCGCGGATGATGACGATGCTTTTGGTCTTTGTGTTCCCCTGGATGTTGATCGACTCGACCTCGAACTTGCGGCTCTCGGCAATCTGGTAGGTGAGGTCGATCGCGCCGGTCTCCAGATTGGGCGAGCGGGAGGCCCGCACCTGGGTTTCCAGATAGCCGTCCGCCCCGTAGAACAGCCGGATCGCCTCCTGGGCCCGGGCCACCTTCGACGGCGAGAAGACGTCGCCGGGTCGCAGGTCCGTCTCGGCGAGGATTTCCTTGTCGCCGAAGAGCGTGTTCCCCCGCACCTCCATCGTTCCCACCGAGTACTGCTTTCCCAGATCAACCGAGACATCGATGTCCACGACCCCTTCCTTGGGGGACTCGATCCGGACCGCGGACTCGGGTATCTCCACATCGAGATAGCCCTGGTCGCGGATGTAGGCGAGAAGGGCCTGCCGGTCGTCGAACAGCAGATCGGGGTCGAAACGACCGCTGCCGGTCAGCCACGAGGTGAAGAAATTCCACTCCTTGAGCTGCATAACGCTCCGCAGTTTCGAGGCGGAGAGATCCCCGATCCCCTCGAAGGTGATGTCACCGACACGGATCTTGCGCCCCTCGGTGATCCGGAACACCACCTCGCCCCGCCCGGTCGCGTCGTTGCGGACGATTTCGTATTCGACGTCGACGTTGGAATATCCCTTCTTCAAATAATAGGCGATGATGGCTTCCTGATCGGACTTCACCGTGAATTCGTCGATAAAAGCGCCTTCCTCCGTCGTGATTTCGTCCTGCAGTCTCGAAGAACCCACCTTCTCGTTCCCCTCGAAGCGGATTGCGGAGACGCGGTATTTCGTTTTCACCCGGAATGTCACCACGACCTCGTCCGGGCCGACGGGATCGACATCCGCCGCGATGAAATCGAAGAAGCCCGTCCCGTAGAGCGAGCGGATCGAGCGGTCCACCGCCGCCTGGTCGAAAACCGCCTTCTCCTGCACCTGGATGTTGCCGCGGATCAGGGCCTCGCTCACCGACGGAAATCCGTCGTAGCGCACCCGCACTTCGCGCACGATCGAAGAGTCCCCCGCCTCCTGGCCGAAGACTCCGGAGCCGGAGCCGGCGAGAAAAAGCAGGAATACCGGTAGGATTGACGAAACGAGAGCGCGCATGAAAAGGGCGGAGATTGACGGACCGGGGCGCGCGAATCAACCCAATCCCTGAGGAAAATTCAGCGCTCCTACAGATTCCTTGCCGCGAAGGCGAGCGCTTCGCCCACCTTGTCGATGTCCTCGTCCGTATGCCGCGCGGAGATCGCCGTGCGGACCAGATCCTTCCCGGGCGGCACGCCGGGGGCGATCGATATCACCGTGAAAACGCCCTTCGCGAGAAGATCCTTCCAGAAAGCATAGACCTTTTCCTTGGTTCCCAGGACAATGGGCATGGCCGGGGATTCGCTCTCCCAGGTGTCCAGGCCGAGGTCGTCGAGAATCGCCTTGTAGCGGCGGGTGTTGCGCCAGAGGCGTTCGAGATGTTCCGGCTCGTCCCGGAGAACGCGAAGGGAGGCCAGGGCGCAGGCGGCCTGCGGGGGGGAGATCGCGGCGCTGAAGATCGTTTGCTTCGAGTGGGTGCGCAGGTAGTCGATCACGGCCCGCGATCCGCTCACGAATCCTCCCGTGCTGGAGAGCGCCTTAGAAAAACTGCCGGAGATCACATCGACCTCCCCCTGCAACCCGAAGTGGGCGGCCGTGCCCCGGCCCTGCGGCCCCATGACCCCGAACCCGTGGGCGTCGTCCATGACCGAGAACATCTCGTGCTCCCGGGCGACTTCGATCAACTCCGGCATTCGGGCGATATGCCCCTCCATGGAGTACACGCCTTCGAACAGCAGCAGTTTCGGCCGGGCCGGCTCCTCGTGGGCGAGCACGTCGCGCAGGTCCGCCGGATTGTTGTGGATGAACCGCTCGGCGGAGGCCCCGCTCAGCTTGATCCCCGACCAGAGCGAAGAGTGGACGTTCTTATCGACAACGATCAGGTCCCCCCTTTCGGCGAAACCGGCGACAGCCGAAATGCAGGAGAGATAGCCCGCCGCGTGGACGTGGCAGGCTTCCTTCCCGATGAAGTCGGCCAGCTCCTCCTCGAGTTCCGTATGGTAGGTTCGGCTGCCGTTCGCAAGCCGGGCGCCGGTGGTGCTGCTCCCCCATGTCTCCAGCGCCTTCCGCCCCGCCTCCAGCACCTTCGGGTGGAAGCCCAGCCCGAGATAATCGTTGCTCGAGAGCATGATGTAGGGCTTGCCCTCGCGCCACACCCGCGTGCCATCCTGCCGGTCGAACGTATAATAGTACGGCGCGTATTTCAGCCGCAGCTTGGTGACGGAATCGTCCTCGCACCGCCGGGCGATCCGGCTGCGTTGACTGCGTCTACTCGGGAAGATGGCCATACTGGAAAAAGGGTTGCACGGTGTAGGAAAAAGACAAGGTCCGCCGAAAGAGCGCGATCAGTCAAGCTCGTCGGCCAGCGGGAAACTGCCGAGGACCTTGACGAAGGGGCAGGCCGCCCGCAGCCGATCGATCACCACGCGGGCGTCCCCCGTTTCCTCGTGCCCGGCGAACTCGATGAAAAAGAGATAATCCCAGGCCCGCTTCCGGCTCGGACGCGATTCGATCCGGCTCAGGTTGATCCCCTTCTCGGCGAAGGGACCGAGCACCGACTGGAGCGCCCCGGGCTCGTCCGCCACGGAGAGGACGAGGGACGTGCGGGCCCGCTCCGGCGGCGGGGGCGGCGGAGCCGCCGACGGCCGGGACAGAACGAAGAACCGGGTGTGGTTGTCGGGGCTGTCCTGGATGCCGCGCTCGACGACGGGCAGACCGAACTCGGCCGCCGCCAGGGTGCCGGCGATCGCGGCGGCGCCCTCCTCTTCGGCCGCGATCTCAACCGCCCGGGCCGTGCTCGTCGTCTCGACGCACTCGGCGTCGGGCAGGTTCCGGGCGAGCCAGTCCCGGCACTGCCCGAGAGCCTGATCCTTGGAGTACACCTTGCGGATCGCCCCCCGTTTCGCCCCGGAGATCAGGCAGTGCTCGATCCGGAGCCGGCGCTCGGCGATGATCCGCAGATCCGCATCGACCAAGGCGTCGAGGGTGGCGAAGACCGAACCCTGGATCGAATTCTCGACCGGCGCCACCCCGTAATCGACGCCGCCTCTCTCAACCGCCCGGAAAATCTCCGGAATGGTCCGGTACGGACGAAACTCGACGCTCGATCCGAAACACTCGCGGGCGGCCTGGTGGGTGAAGGTCGATTCCGGCCCGAGAAACCCGATCACCAGTTGCTTCTGGAGCGAGATCGAAGCGGAAATGATCTCGCGGAAGATGCGGCGCAGGGCCGGGGCCGGAAAGGCCCCGTCGCTCGCCCCGGTCGCCCGCGACAGCACGTCCTCCTCGCGCGCCGGGTCGAAAACGGGCATCCCCGCGCGGGCTTTCTCGCGGCCGATCAGCGCCGCCAGCCGGATTCGTTCGTTGAGCGCACGGACGAGGTTCCCGTCGATCCGGTTGATGCGTTCCCGCAGCTCGGCCAGCGATTCCGTCATCGCGCCTCCTCCGCGGGCGACTCCCGCCCGGCCTCCGCACCCCCGTCCGGTTCGCCGGTCCCGGGCAGGCCCATGTCCCGCTCGTCGGGCCCTTCCTCCTCTTCGTCGTCCGCGAGCCAGGCATCGAGCCGGGCCGGAGTGAGCACATCGGAAGAGGGCAGATCCTCCACCGACCGCACCCCGCAGAATTCGAGAAACCGATCCGTCGTCCCGTAAACCACGGGCCGCCCGGGCAGGTCGGCCCGGCCGACCGCTTCGACCAGACCGTGTTCGCCTAGACGCGAAAGCGCGCTGTCGGGGGATACCCCGCGGATCCGCTCGATATCCGCCCGGGTCACCGGCTGGCGGTAGGCGACGATGGACAGGGTCTCCATCGCAGCGGGGCTCAGCCGCGCCGGCCGTGGCTCGCGGCGCAGCAACCGGACCGCGTCGGCGAAAGCCGGACGGACGACCATGCGGAATCCGTCGGGAGTCTCCGCGATGTCGTAAACCGTGTCTTTCGCCCGCAACTCGTCCCGCATTTCGCGGATCAGCTCCCGCAGGCGCGTCGTTCCCGGGGGCGGGGGCACGGTTGCCTCGCCCCCGGCTTCGTCATCGTCCGGGGTCTCTTCCGCGTCCGCCAACGACTGCTCGTGGGCCTCGGCGAGCACCCGGTGGAGTTCGCGCACGGGCAGGGCCTCCGAGGTGGAGAAGAGGAGAGCCTCGATGATCTTCGCAAGGTCGGCGGACATAGAAACCACAAGGACGTACACACCTTGGCGGCGGGCGACAACCTCTTTTCTGCGGGGCGCCGGCCGCGAAGCCGACCCCAGGGGGGGAAGGGCCGGACGAGCGAAGCCATCCCGCTGCACCGGCGATGTTCGCCGGGAGGGGTGAAACCCAGGCGAGGGGAAAGCGCCCGCCGCTTCGCCGAAAAGCGACCGTCAC
>JBKHCX010000089.1:0-11894 GCA_046541615.1 Puniceicoccaceae bacterium | reverse complement strand
CGGTGGCCGGGCACGGGGCGGCCGCCGACGGGCTGTCGGTGCTGGCCTGCGGGGGGCTGGCGGGCTACCGGCAGAGCCTCTTCGGCATCGCCGCCGCGCCGAGGGAGGGCAAGGGATCGGTCGATCCCGCGGCGGCTTCCCGGGTGATCGAACAGGAGCGGGGAAGGCTTCCGATGGCGGAGATCCTGCGCTGCAGGTGCCGCTACCTGACCCAGGGGTACATCATCGGCTGCGCCGAGTTCGTGCGGGAGGTGTCGAGGCCGTTGGAAGCCCACCGGAAGCGCCCGATCCGGCCGAAGCCGATGGAGGGCGCCGGTTGGGACGGGATGACCGTTTTCCCGGGGATGCGTCCGTAGTTGTGGATACAACGGCGGATTCAACCGGTTGGCGGCTGCTTTCCGCTGGTGGGATGCTGCTTCCTGCGCGGCGGAGACCGGAGGATCCGGGCTCCTGACGGCGGAGCGGGGATTCCGCATACAAGGTTGAAACGAAATCCCGATTCCTTTTCGATGATCGCCGAATGGAAGAAGCCAAGAACACGCAGCGGTCGATCGTCCGGCTCGCTTTCGACGGGACGGTCCACAAGACCTTTCTCGGAGAGGACGCCCGGGAGCGCTTTCAAAACGAATGCCGGGTCCTTCGCTTTCTCGAGGAGAAGGGGTGCGGATTCGTTCCCCGCATCATCGACGCCGATCCCGAGAATCTCGTTCTGGTAACGACCAACTGCGGCGCCCGGGTCGAGCGGATCAGCCGGGAGAAGAAGGAGGCCGTCTATGCGGAACTGGAGTCCTACGGCGTCCGCCACGACGACGCCGAGACGCGCAACCTGACCTATCGCCGGTCCGACGGCCGGTTCTGCGTGATCGATTTCGAGTTCGCGGCGATTCTGGACGAAGACGGGAAGGGGCCTCCGCCCGTGGACCTGAAGGCTGTGCGCGGGGCGGCGAAGACCCAGCGCAAACCCGAGCCCCGCGGCGATTCGCGGAGTCCGACCGGCCGGCGGCGCTTCCGCGATCAAAAGGGTTCCCGATGAGCCCCGCCGGCGATCGCGCGGGGGAACGGGCCGACTGGGTCCGTTGGGGCGGGTGCACCCATCCCGGCCGTTTCCGCAAGAGCAACGAGGACGCTTTCCTCGCTCTCGCCGTGTCGGCGACCGAAGTGACCCGGCTCGGGAAAACCGGGCGGGCCTCCCTCGCGGACAAGGACTTCGTCTTCGCGGTGAGCGACGGGATGGGGGGGGCGAAGGCGGGGGAGTTCGCCAGCCGCATCGCCGTGGACCGGATCACCCGCCTGTTCCCCGGTTCCTTTCTCAGCTCGGCCCGGGGGTTCGGGCGCAACTTCGAGGACCTGGTTCCCGAGCTGTTCGACCAGATCCACTCCGAGATCACCTGGCTGGGCATCACCTATGAGGAATGCCGGGGCATGGGGGCGACCCTGAGCCTGTGCTGGGTGACTCCCGGATGGGTCTATTTCGGCCATGTGGGCGACAGCCGGATCTACTATCTCCCCGCGAACGGGGATCTCCGCCAGATTTCGCACGACCACACCCACGCGGGCTGGCTCCGCCGGATGGGGCGGCTCACGGAGCGGGAGGAGCGGATGCATCCGGCGGGCCACCAGCTCCAGCAGGTCCTTGGCGGCGGGGTTCGCAAAATCGATCCCCAGATCGGCGCCATCGGCTACGAGCCCGGCGACCGGTTTCTCGTCTGCAGCGACGGACTGATCGAGGGGCATTGGGACCGGGGTATCGCGGAATACCTGCGGACGGCTGATTTCGACGACCCGAGGCTGGCCGACTTTTTCGTCGAAACGGCGGTCCGCGTCAGCGGAAAGGACAACTCGACCGCGGTTCTTTTCGAACCGTGGAACCGGGGCGGGTGTGGTCCGTGACGGTTGAAATTTGCGTTCGCTTTCGGGCGGGGGTGGCGGAGAGGATGAAGGGATGAATCGTTATCTCCTGCTCGACGGATACAATCTCGCTTTCCGCTCCTTTTACGCGGTCCCCGAACTGACCCGGTCCGACGGGTTTCCGACGAACGCCCTGCACGGCTGGGTGAAAACTCTGTGGAGGTTGAACGACCTCCATCCGGGCGCCCCGGTCATCGCGTTTTTCGACCTGGAGGGAGCCCGCGAGAGGGAGGCGCTTCTGCCGGCCTACAAGGCGAACCGGACGGAGATGCCGGAAGCGCTTCGGATGCAGTTTCCCGGGATACGCAGGATCACGGGATGGATGGGGGCCGGGGTGATCGAGTCGAGCGGGATCGAGGCCGATGATCTGATCGCCTCGGCGGCGCGTTCGCTGGCCGGTCGCGGGGACGAGGCGATCATCGTGAGCGCGGACAAGGATCTCGCGCAGTGCGTCGGCGGCGGAGTGACCCAGCTTCTGCCCCCGCCGACGGCGAACCCCCGCTTGGGCTGGCGGACTCTCGACGAAGAGGGCGTGCGCGAAAAGTTCGGTGTGCGCCCGGACCAGATCGCGGACTACCTGGCCCTGGTCGGCGACGCATCCGACAACATTCCGGGTCTGGCGGGCGTCGGACCGAAGACGGCCGCGAACTGGCTGCGGGCGTATGGAAGCCTCGAGGCGATCATCCGGAACGCGGGCCGGCTCAAGCCTCCGCGCTTCCAGTCGAAGGTGGGCGAGGAGAAGGAGAACCTCCTGCGCAACCGGAAATTGACCCGGTTGGACGACGGGCACGAGGTGCGGCTCGAACCGACCGAGCCGGACCCGGCGGCGCTCCGGGCGATGCTCGGGGAAATGGAGATGAAATCGACGCTCGCCGAAGTGGACAAGCGCTACGGGGGGTAGAGCGCGGGCCGCGGGATCCGCGCCTGTTCCGCGTGGTTCAGTGCTTGCCGCCGCCGCCGGGGTCGTAGATGAATCCGACGCCGTGGACGGTCCGGAAGGGGGAATCGTCGCAGTGGTGGCGTTTGAACATCTCCCGGATTTTGACGATGTATTGGTCGAGGGAGCGGCTCCTGACGTTGGCGTGCGGCCCCCAGACGGTGTGGATCATGTTTCTGCGGGGGATGATATTGCCTTCGTGCGCGGCGAGATGGGCGAGGATCCCGAGTTCTTTCCGCCCGAGTGTCTCGGTCTCGCCGTCCGGGAAGGTGATCTCCATCCGGGCGCCGTTGACCGTGGCGCCGAGAAACCGGAACGGCTTTTCGGAGACGGTCAGGTTCGGGGTGAGTTCGAGATCGTGCTTCGTATCGGTCCGGCGGAGGACCGCGCGGATGCGGGCGATCAGTTCCTTGGCGCTGAAGGGTTTGGTGATGTAGTCGTCGGCCCCGGTTTCGAGGCCGCGTACTCTGGATGATTCCGAATCCGTGCCGGTGAGGAATATGACCGGGGTCGGGAACTCGCGCCCGCGGATGGAATCCATCAGCGCGAAGCCGTCGTCGCCGGGGAGTTTGATGTCGAGAAGGATCAGGTTGACGTGGTTTTTCTCCAGATACTTCTCGGCCCGGCTCACGCGATCGAAGATCTGGGTGTTCATACCGGCCTCGGCGAGATGCTCCGCGGTGACGTTCGCGATTTCCGGGTCGTCCTCGACGATCAGAATCAGAGGTTTTGAATTCGGGTCCATGAGAGTTCGGATTGGTTCTTGTTGCCGCAAGAGGGGTCTGGACGGCGTTTGCAATTGAAGGCTCCTATCCATTCGCGTTGGTTTTTACAATCAGAATCGTTCTTTTTCTCTTGAGTCTTCCAGTGGAAACTTATGCTGGGTGAATGAGCGAATCAACGGTGCTTCTGAACATCGGTCTTCCGAAGGGCAGCCTGCAGGAGGCGACCATCCGTCTTTTCGGGATGGCCGGTTTTCAAATCCGGGTCGGTTCCCGTTCCTACCGTCCGTCCATCGACGATCCCGAACTCGACGGTCGTTTCGTGCGGGCGCAGGAGGTCAGCCGCTACGTGGAGCACGGTTTCTTCGACTGCGGTCTGACCGGGTTGGACTGGGTGGAGGAGAACGGCTCGGACGTGGTCGAGGTCTGCGATCTCATCTACAGCCGGGCGTCGGCCGCGCGCTCGCGCTGGGTTCTGGCCGTCCCCGAGGGTTCGCCCGTGAGATCGGTCAAGGATCTGGAGGGCCGGCGGATCGCCACCGAGGTGGTGGGGCTGACCCGGAGGTTTCTCGACAAGCAGGGGGTGAAGGCCGAGGTCGAGTTCTCGTGGGGGGCGACCGAGGTCAAGGTGCCCGATTTGGTCGATGCGATCGTGGATCTGACCGAGACCGGCAGCTCTTTGCGCGCGAACAACCTCCGCATCGTCGAAACGCTTTTGTACACGAACACGAAGCTGATCGCGAACAAGGAGGCCTGGAACGATCCCGCCAAGCGGAAGAAGATCGAGAACATCGCGCTTCTGTTGACGTCCGCCCTCGAAGCGCAGAACAAGGTCGGTCTCAAGCTGAACGCCCCCCGGGAGAAGCTGGACGATGTTCTCGCGGGGCTGCCCTCGCTGCGGAAGCCGACGGTTTCCCCGCTCACGGACGAGGACTGGGTGGCGGTGGAGACGATTCTCGACGAGAAAGTGGTCCGCGAAATCATCCCCGTCCTCAAGGAGCACGGCGCGGAGGGGATCATCGAGTATCCGCTGAACAAGGTGATCCACTAGCGCCGGGGGGATGTCGGACGTTTCCCAGGTGCTCGAGACCTTCCCCTGGCTGGGCTGGATTTTTTCCTTCGTGTTCGGGGCGGTCGTGGGGAGTTTCCTGAACGTCTGCATCCACCGGATTCCCGAGGGCCGGTCGATCGTGTACCCCGGCTCGCGGTGCGTCTGCGGCAGTCCGATCCCCTGGTATGACAACCTCCCCATCGTCAGCTGGTTCGTTCTGCGGGGCCGGGCCCGGTGCTGCGGGCGGCGCTTCGGGTTCCGGTATCCGTTCGTCGAGATACTGACCGCCTCGCTGTTTCTGCTGTCGTGGATCACGCATTCGGTTCCGGAGGCGCTTTGCCTGTGGGTCTTCTTCGCACTGCTCGTCCCGGCGGTATTCATCGACCTCGACCACTTCATCATACCGGACCGTTTCTCCGTCGGGGGGATGTTCGCCGGGGTTTTTCTATCCGCGCTCGTCCCGGAATTGCACGGGTTCGCCAACCCGGGCGGGATCGCCGTTTTCTCCGGACTCGGCGCGGCGGTCGTCGGCGCGTTGGTCGGTTCGGCCGTTGTGTACTGGTTCGGCGCCATTGCGGAGATCGTATTCCGGAAAGAGGCGCTGGGGCAGGGCGATGTGAAACTCGCGGGTTGTTTCGGGGCCTTCTGCGGCTGGGAGGGGGCCGTCTTCTCCCTTTTCGGGGGAGCGCTGATCGGGACGGTTCTGCTGCTGCCGGTGCTGGTCTGGCAGCGGTTTTTTTCCGACGGCCCCGGGGGGGCGGCCCGCCCGCCGGAGGCGCCGCCGGCCGCCCGTGCCGGGGGGGAGTGCCCTCCGGAAGGTGACGGGCCGGCCGAAGACGAGGATGTCTCGATCGGTTTCGGGACCGCCGTGCCGTTCGGGCCCATGCTCTGCGCCGCCATCGCCCTGTACGTTTTCTGGCTCGAGGAGGTGGTCCGCGGCTGGTTCGCCGAAGCCGGGGATTTGCTGCGGGCGATCCTCTAGCGCCCCGGGTGGTGGTGGCGAGGGAATAGCCGCCCGCGGGACAGGAGTGTCCCGCCTCCCAGGGAAGCGCCGCGGGACAGGAGTGTCCCGCCTCCCAGGGAAGCGCCGCGGGACAGGAGTGTCCCGCCTCCTTCCGGGCGAAAAGAAGTTGGGAGTTGCAGTGGAAGAGCGTTTTGGTGAAGGTTCCTGGGTTTCCATTCGATGAGCAAAGACCCGCCTCCTCCTCGGCTCCGGAACGAGCCCCGTTCCGATGAGTCGCCGATTTCCGATCCGGAGATGCAGCGCGTGCACGCCCAGCTCTTGCGTGAGAAAGAAGAACCGAAGGAAGGGTTTCCGCCGGTGCCGATCGCCCTCCTGTTTCTCTTCGCGGTGGTGATCTTCTACTGCGGAATCTACCTCGGGGAGAATTCCGCCGGGTTCCGTTGGGACGTGTATGACCCGAATTTCGATCCGGCGACGCTGAACCAGCCGCGGGAGCAGGCCGCCTTCGACCCGGTCGCCCGCGGGAAACGCGTTTACACCCAGCAATGCATGCAATGCCACCAGGCTTCCGGCGAGGGGGTGGCCGGCACCTATCCCCCGCTGGTGGATTCCTCATGGGTGAAGGACAGCCGGGTGGTCCCGACCGCGATCCTGTTGAACGGCTTGATCGGCGAGATCGAGGTCAAGGGCAATGTGTACGACGGGAACATGCCCGCTTTCGCGGGGATTCTCAGCGACCGCGATATCGGGGCGGTCCTGACCTATATCCGGCAGGCCTGGGGGAACTCCGCCCCCGAGATTTCGGAGGAGCAGGTCGCCAAGGCCCGGGAACTCTACGGCGGCCGCAGTTCCCCCTGGAACGCGGATGAACTGCTCGATCTGCCGCCTCTCGAGGAAACCGGCGGGGAGGCGGCGGAGGAGGAATCCTCCGGGGATGCGGCGGAGGAGGAGGAATCTTCGGGAGACGAATCACCGGCCGACCCGATTTGAACGTGCCGGCCCCAACCGCCCAGGCCGGGTCGCCGGAGAAGACGGAGATCCTGCGCAGGCTGCGCTGGCTGGCCTTGCCTCTGGCCGTTGTTCTCGTTGGCGGAGGAGCGTTTCAGATCATGTCCCCGCCCTTCGATCCGCCGTGGTTTTTCCGGCTCCGCGGAGGCCGGGAACTCTGCCTCGGCGTGCTTCTGCTCCTGCCTTTCCATCGGTGGGGCGTTGACCGGCCCCGGATGTGGAAGCGCATGTTTTTCCTGCTTTTGTCCGCCTTGGTCGTATTCGTTTTCGTCCGCATCATCGGCGTTCTCTTCGAGGCCCGGGTCGTGGAGGCGGCCGGCGGAGAGCTGGGCCTGCCCGCCGGGTCCGGGACGCTCATCTTTTTCACGCTCGCCCAGATCCCGGTGATTTTGTTCGTCCGTTTTCCCGGCGAGCTGGATTGAGTTTTATGAAAATCGACACCCACATGCACACTCCGCTCTGCGGACATTCGGTCGGGACTCCGGAAGAGTTCGTTGCCGCCGCCCATGCCCGGGGAATCGACCTGGTCACCTTTACCTGCCACGTTCCCCTCGGGCCGGATCAGGTTTTCGGGGGCAGGGCCATCCGCATGGCCCCCGGCCAGCTGCCCGACTACCGGGAGGCGGTCGCTGCGGCGGCCGAATACGGCGAGAGCCTCGGGGTCAGGGTGCTGTGCGGGATCGAGGCCGAGATCTTTCCGGACCCGGACGCGATCCGGCGCATGAGGGAGACAATCGACGCCGCCGGTTTCGATTTCGTTCTCGGTTCCCTGCACCACCACCTGCCGGGCTACCGCGACTGGCTCGACGAGACGGGCCTGCTGGAGGACGAAGACGTGATCCGGACCTATTTCAAGCAACTGGTGGGCGGGGTGCGTTCGGGGATCTACGATTCGATCGCCCATCCGGACGTCATTCGCATCTACGGCACGGTGGAGCCGTTCCCCGCCGAAGCGTATCGGCCCGAGATCGAGGAGTTTCTCGACGCCCTGGTGGAGGAGGACCACTGCATGGAGGTCAATACGAGCGGCTTGATCAAAGGCGTTTTCGAGGTACACCCCTCGCCGGTTGTTTTGGACTGGGCCGCCGAACGGGGAGTCCGCCTGACCATGGGGTCCGACGCCCACGCTCCGGAGCAGGTGGGACAACACTTCGAGGCGGTGCGCGGGATGCTCCGGCGGAAAGGGTTCCGCTCCCTGCACTATTTCGAGGGAAGGGAACGCCGCGAGATCCCGTTGGCGGATTGAACCTGCGTATGGGGGCAACGAACCAGGCGAAAGACAGTCTTCGCAGCGCCCCCGGGGGGCGCCGCGGAGGTTCCGCCGTGTTGTATGTTTCGGCGGCGTGGGGAATCCTGGGGGTGCTCGGGATTCTCGGATTCGCGGTCTGGCGGCTGTTTCCGCTGGCGGTGGGCGCCTTCGCCGCCGCTCCGTTCGGGGTTCTCGAGTGGGTGGTTTTCGCGGGGTGGTTGCTTTTCATGACGTTCGCCGAGGGGGTGAAGGGTTTCCACCGCGGGTTTTCGCCGCGGGTGGTCGCGCGGGCGCGGGCGCTGCTCGAGCGGCCCCGTTTCTGGCCCTGCCTGCTCGCGCCGTTTTATTGTTTCGGTTTTTTCCACGCCACGCGGAAGCGGATGATCGTCTCATGGTCCGTGGCCGGGGGCGTTCTCGGGCTGGTTCTGCTGGTGCGGCTGCTCCCCCAGCCCTGGCGGGGGATCATCGACGCGGGAGTGGTCGCCGGACTCGGGGTGGGGATGGGCTCCATCCTCTACTATTCCGCGCGGTGGCTGGCCGCCCGCCCGGTGGATTACCCCGCCGATCTGCCGGAGGCGGACACCGGGGCGGAGCCGGCCTCCGGGGGCGGTTGAGTTCGGCGGTCTCGCATCGGCGATGCCGCACCCGGCCGCGCCGTGCTTCCGGGGGTCGGTCCGGACGCCGGCCGGCCGACATGGCGGCCGGGATCCCCGAGGAGTTCCAGAAACGCTTCGGCCTCCAGTTTCTGGACCCTCGCCTTGAGGGATTCGGGGGTGTCGCCGGGGAGGACCGCGCAGCGCTTCTGCAGAACGATGCGTCCGGCGTCCACTTCCTCCTCCGCCAGGTGCAGGGTGCAGCCGCTTTCCGGGTCTCCGGCTTCCAGGACGGAGCGGTGGACGTCCAGATCCATCAGGCCCCCGTGCCGGGGCAGGAGGGAGGGGTGGATGTTGAAAAGGCGGCCCCTCCACTCGTCCACGAACGCGGGGGAAACGATCCGCATGTAGCCGATCAGGAGGACCAGATCCGATCCATGGTCGCGCAGGACCCGGCTTACGGCGGCGTCGAATTCCTCGCGCCGGAGGCCCTTCGCGGACACGGCGACCGCCGGCACGCCGATCGCGCGGGCGTAGTCGAGTATGGGGGCTTCCGCCCGGTTGGAGACGACGACCGACGGTTCGGCGGCGAGCCGTCCCTGCCGCCATGCCTCGGCGACCGGACGCAGCGCGCTGCCCCGGGTGGAGCCGAGCACGCCGAAGCGCAGGGGGCGGTCCGCTCTCATCGCCGGAGGCTCCGGATCAGGTCCACCCGCCTGCGGACGAGCGCGTCGGTCCCGATGTCCCGCCGATGGAAGAGGGGGCCGGGAACCGACCCGGCCAGGCTCTCGGCCCGGGCCTCCGCCTCGGCGAGGGTGGGGCCGGTCCCTACAAAGGCGAGGGTGCGCGATCCGGCGGCCAGCAGCCGGCCGTTCCGTTCGTCGACCGATCCCAGGTAGAGATCGTGGCAGTCGGGCACGCCGGACAGGTCGATCGGAAACAGCTTCTCGGGGTGATCGGGATAGCCCTTCGGCACGAGGTACTTGCATACGCTCGCCTCGCGCCGGAAGAGAAGGGCGTCCGGCTGGAGCCCGCCGGCGGCCATCCCCCGGACCGCCTCGACGAAGTCGCCCTCGTGGAGGGTCAGCAGGTTCATGCACTCGGGGTCGCCGAGGCGGGCGTTGTACTCGATGAGCCGGATGCCGTCCGCCGTAGCCATGAAACCGCCGTAGAGGATGCCCCGGTAGGGTGTGCCGGTCTCGGCGGCGATCGCTTCGAGCGTCCGCTCGTTCATCCGGGCGGCCGCGGCGAAGTCGGTTTCCCCGACGAAGGGCAGCCGGTGGTCGGGCATGGAATAGCTGCCCATGCCGCCGGTGTTCGGGCCGGTGTCGCCCTCGTAGGCGCGTTTGTGGTCCTGGACCAGCGGGGCGTGGACGAGGGCGTCTCCGTCGGTGAACGTGAACAGCGAGAACTCGGGACCGACGCACTTCTCCTCGATGACGAACCCGGAGCCGGAGGCGAGGATCTCGCCGCACCAGGCCAGGGCCTCCCGGGGCCCGGAGAGATGGTCCCCGGCGACCTTGACGCCCTTGCCGCCCATCAGCCCGTCGGCCTTGACGACATACCCGCCGCCGAGTTCCTCCAGAAAGGCCGCGGCGCCTTCGAGCGAGTCGAACCGGCGGTAAACCGGCGAACCCTCCACGCCGTGTTTCCGGAGCAGGTCGCGGGCGAACCCCTTGCTCGTTTCGATGCGGGCCTGTTCGCGGCCCGGTCCGGCGGTCGGGACCCCGGCCGCCGTGAGAGCGTCGGCGAGGCCCGCTCCGAGCGGCGCTTCCGGGCCGACGACGGCCAGATCGGCGTTGTGTTCCCGGGCGAAGGAGACGATGGGCTCCACCTGCGTCAGCGACCCGGTCGCATAGGCGGCCGCGCTCATGGCGAGGCCCGGATTGCGGGTGCCGCCGTACACGAGGACGGCCGGTTGCTGGGGTGAACGTGCCAGAGCTTTGAACAGGGCGTGCTCGCGGGCACCGGAGCCGACAAGGAGAATCTTGATCATGATCGGCTCCAGTGTCTCCCGGGAAACCGGCCGAGGGCAAGAGCGCACTGCTCCGGTTCCGCGGCGGGCGGGGGTGGCCGCGGGCGCGGGGACCGTTGGAAAAGCCTTCCGCGGCTTCCCGGCGCGAGCGCCGGACGGATCCGCCCGTTTGAAATCCGCCGGATCAGTCCCGCCTCTCCGGCGGATCGTCGCATTCGAGATCCATGGGAGTCGTCCGGATCACGTAGGTCCGCTTGCCCTGCGACTCGAAATAGGTCCGGGTGCCCAGCTCGGCCAGGAGGCCCATGAGGATGGAGATCACGCCGAGCGATCCCATGAAGACGACGAAGAGGGGGAGCGGCGTCCCGGTGAGCTGGATGTGCTCCACCCACTTGAGCCAGAACATCCAGACGAATCCCAGAAAACCGAAGAAAAAGAAGACCAGACCGAACCCGCCGAAAAGGTACATCGGCTTGTGCGAATACCGGTGGAGGAACTTCACCACCATCAGATCGAGCAACACCTTGAAAACGCGTTCCAGGCCGTAGTTGGATTTCCCGTGTACCCGGGGGTGGTGGGCGACGGGGATCTCGGCCACCCGGGCGCCCTGCCAGCTCGCGTAGATCGGGATAAACCGGTGCATCTCCCCGTAGAGGCGCACCCCTTCGAGCATCTCCCGGCGGTAGGCCTTGAGCGAGCAGCCGTAGTCGTGGAGCCGCACCCCGGAAATCCACGAGATCAGCCGGTTGGCCAGGCGGCTCACGAAGACCCGCGAAAGTTTCTTGTCCTTGCGGTCCTTTCTCCAGCCGGAAACGACATCGAAGCCCTCTCCGAGCTTGTCCAGCATGCGCCGGATATCGACGGGGTCGTTCTGCAGGTCGCCGTCCATCGGCACGATGATATCGCCTCTCGCGGCGTCGAAACCGGCCTGCATCGCGGCGGTCTGGCCGTAGTTGCGGCGGAAATGAATCGCCGTGAACCGCGAGTCCTCCCGATGGAAGCGGTCCAGCACATCCGCGCTTCCGTCCGAACTCCCGTCGTTGACCATGATGCAGTCCCAATCCGTATCGGTGGCATCCATGGCTTCGGTCAGCTTGCGCCGCAAATCCGGCAGATTCTCCACCTCGTTGAAGATCGGAATGACAATGGAAACACGCTCTTTGCTCATCTGGAAACCCTGAATGCCCGACTGTAGCCCCGCCGGCCGTCGGTTGTCCACGAAACAATTCCGGACGGATTCCACGGGCACGGCGATTTCATTCGGGCTCGGCCTGGTCCTTGGTCGCTCACGGCGTGTGTGCGGCGTCGGATACGGAATGGGTGGGTGGTCGGCGGTGGACAGGAGTGTCCACCCTCCGGGCGCGGGGGGGGCGGGACACTCCTGTCCCGCGGCGCCGGATTCGTGTTGGGATTCGGAATGGGTGGGTGGTTAGCGGTGGACAGGAGTGTCCACCCTCCGGGCGCGGGGGGGGCGGGACACTCCTGTC
>JBKHCX010000088.1:0-12085 GCA_046541615.1 Puniceicoccaceae bacterium | reverse complement strand
GACGGCGAACGCCGTTGAGAGATCCAGTTCCGGTCCCAGCGCATCACCCCGACTTCGTCGGCGTGCCACAACGAGACGCCACAAAAAAGGGGCCGCCCCTCCCGGGACGACCCCTACCCCACCCTATCGGCGTTTCCTCCGTGCGAACAGTGGCCGCGTTCGCCGGGGAAGCGCTTCGGGTAAATGGTTTTCCGGTCAGTTCGAGATCTGGCGCTGGAGGTTCGAGAACTCGCTGGTCAGCTCGTCGCGCTTCTTCATCTTGTCGGTGATCGAAGAATCGATTTCGCGCATTTTGGCGAGCACGGTTTCCGCGTATTCGTTCCAGGCGTCCATCACCTCTTCCTCCTGGCGTCCCTGCACCTCGTATTGCTGGAGCTGCTCGCGGATCTGGACGAATTCCTGGTTCTTCTTCCGGAAATCCTCCATCTCCTCCTGGTCCATGGAGTTGAAATCGTCGGCGGTGATGATCTCGCGGAACAATTCGCTGCGCTCATCGATCATTTCCTCCTGGTCGGGCGCCAGTTCCTTCATGGCTTCGGTCAGGGTCTCGTCGTAGTCGAACATCGCCTCCTGGACATCCGGCTCGCTGGCCGCCTCCGAGCGGACGGTCTCGATCTCCTGGTTCACCGACTGCAACTCGTTCTGGATCTGGGCCAGCCTCTGCTGGATCTCATCCTGCTGCCCGGACTGTTGCTGCTGTTGCCCGGGCTGTTGCTGCGGAGGCTGCTGTTGGGGCGCCTGCTGCGCGCTCGCCGCCGGAAGGAGCAAAAGGGCTCCGGTGAGAATGGAAGCAATCCGCTTCCCGGTTCGTGTCTGAGTTGGGTTGTATTTCATAGGCTTGTACCACTACCATCTTCCGTGCCAATCGAATATTATATTCTTATCTTGCTACCAATCATATATTTAAGAAATTATTGGAAAATTTTTGGATCTTCTGTTTTTGTGCGGTTTCCGCACATGCGCGAGAATGTTCACGCATTGCTCCACCGGCGAATGGCACCGACTTGAGCCATGCGTCCGGATCCACTCTGAAATCGGGATCGATTTCCCGCAATTGGCTGCGATTCCTTTCCCGGGAACACATGGTAGAAACCCGATAGTGTTTGCGATCCCGCTATCGATTATGGTCGCTCGAGATGGATGGCCCGGGGCGGCACGCGCGCAAGCAAGCGGCCCTACGCCGTAATGCTCTTTGAAATACGGATTGCCCGGAGGCCGGGGCGCGCGCGCGGCCTAGTCTCCGCCTCTTTCCAGGATCTCGTAGAGCGTCCGGCGGCCGATCCCGAGAATCTCCGCCGCGCGCTTTTTGTTCCCGCCCGAATGGTCGAGCACGTGCTCCAGATAGCGGCGGCGCATTTCCTCCATCGGCGGAAAAGGCGGCGACACCGTGAACGACGCCGGGCGGGACCCTCCCGGTGGGGATGCGCCGGCCCCCGCCGCGGATTCCGCGGCCCCCCGCACGGAGGGGGGCAGCAGGTCCGTGCCGAGGGGGCCGTCGTCCCCGGCGAAAACGAGCATCTTTTTGATGATGTTGGCCATCTCCCGGATGTTTCCGGGAAACTCGTAGTGCTCGAACGCTTCGAGAACCTCATTGTCCACGCTCCCGACCGAACGTCCCATCGCCTCGGAGGCCTCCCGCAGGAGATGCCCCGCCAGCAAGGGGATGTCGCCCCGCCTCCGGCGCAGCGGGGGGATCGACAGCGTCAGGGCTTCCAGCCGGTAGTACAGATCCTTGCGGAAACGTCCCTCCCCGGCCTCGGCGGCCAGATCGCGGTGGGTCGCCGCGATGATCCGGGCGTCGGCCTCCACCTCGCGGGCCGATCCCACCGGGCGGATCCGGCCTTCCTGCAGGGCGCGCAGGATCTTGGCCTGGAGGGATTCGGAAAGATCCCCGATCTCGTCGAGAAAGAGCGTGCCGCCGGAAGCGGCGCGGAAGAGCCCCTCCTTGCGGGAGGAAGCCCCCGTGAAGGCGCCCGATTCATGCCCGAAAAGCTCGCTCTCCATGAGTTCGTTCGGGATCGCGGCGCAATTGACCGGCACGAACGGACCCCCGGCGCGGCCGCTCTCCTCGTGGATCGCCCGGGCGGCCAGTTCCTTTCCCGTCCCGCTCTCTCCGGTCAGAAGAACGGCTTCCTCCGTCGGGGCGACCCGCAGGATGCCGTGGATCAGCTCCTTCATCGCCCGGCTCTTCCCGATCATTCCATGGAAGCCTTCCCCGGCCGCCGATTGCAACCGGTCGAGTTCGTACTTCATCCGGCGGTAGTCCAGCGCCCGCTCGACGGAGATGCGGAGCTGGTCGAAATCGACCGGTTTCGGAAGAAAGTTGTCGGCCCCGGATTTCAACAGATCGACCGCCTGCTCGATGGTTCCGAAAGCCGTGAGGGCGATGAAGGCCGGGGGGATCCGCATCCGGACGGTTTCGGCCAGCAGTTCCGCGCCCTCGCCATCCGGGAGCCGCAGGTCCGAAAGCACGAGGTCGATTCCGGAACCGGCGCCGCCGATCACCGCGCGGGCGTCGGCCAGGTTTCCGGCTCCGGTCACCGAGAAACCCGCCTCCTCCAGCTCGGTGGACAGGAGCGCGAGGAAAGACGCGTCGTCTTCCACGATGAGAATTCTCGAGGGGGTGCCTTTGCTCCTGGGTTTTTTACTCATGGTTCTTTCGCGAGAGAGGAAGCCGGATTGTGAACCGCGCCCCGCCCTGAGGCGAGTCGCCAATTTCGATCGTTCCGCCCATTTGCCGGATGATCCGGTCCGCGAGGGCGAGGCCGAGCCCGGTGCCGTGCGCCCGGCCGGAGACGAAGGGTTCGAAAAGACGCCTTCTCTCCCCGGGGGGGATTCCCGGCCCGTCGTCGTCGATCCGGCAGACGAGTTCGTCCGCCTCCCGCTCCAACCCGACCACGACGGTCGTGTCCGGGCGGATCTGGAGGCTGTTTTCGAAAAGATTGCGCAGGGTGATCCGCAGGCGGAGCGCGTCCCCCTTGACCAGCGCGGGTTCGGCCGGGCGCCCCGGCTCCGGAAGCACGATCTTTCCGGAATGCGCGGCGAATGCGTCGGAGGCGGCGTTGGCCAGCTCCCGGGAAAAATCGGCGAGCGCGCCGGGGTTCGCTCCGCTCCCGCCAAGCGAGAGAAGATGGCGGACAAACGCCTCCATCCGGCGGACCTCCGAGCGGATGTTTCGAAAATACTCCAGGGCGGAATCGTCGCCCCCGGCGCGCAGCGCCCGCTGGGCGATGCCGTCCATCGTCGCCAGAGGAGTACCGATCTCGTGCCCGATGGAGGCGGCCATCTCCCCGAGAACCGCCAGCTTCTCGGAGGAACTCAGCCGCCGCCGCAGCTCCTTTTCCTCCTCCTCGCGCTTTCCGATTTCAATGCGCTGGGACTCCAGGGCGTCGAGCATGCCGTTCAACGCCGAAGCCAGTTCCCTCAGCTCCGCCGGACCCGTTTCGGCCGCCCGCTCGTGGCGTCGCCCCCCCTGGATGCGGCGCATCGTGTCGCGCAACCGGAAAATCGGCCGCGAGACCAACAGGCCGTACACGCAGAGCACCGCGAAAAAGAGCACCGAGAACAGCAGATAGCCCCGCAGGAACCGCCACTGGATGGCGGTCATCCGCTCGTCCATCTCATCCTGGTTGCGGACCACCTGGAGCAGCCCGATCCGCTCGCCGTCCTCGGAGACCAGCGGCACGAAAAAGGAGAATACCGCCTCCCCGGCCAGAACGTCGTAGCGTCCGGCCGTCTCGCCCCTGTCGAGAATGCGCGCGTAGCGGTTCGTCCGCTCGTCCGACTCGCCCCTGCCCGCCTTCGCCAGCAGGGTCCCCGAGGTGTCGTAGAGAAAGGCCCCGTACACCCGGTCGAAGAGGAACGCCGTCTCGAGCGCGTCCTTCACGCTCCCGGAGCGGTCGCGCTCGAGCGAATAGGCCAGCGGACGCTCGAGGGAGCGGGCGATCAGCTCGACCTCCTCCCGCATCTGGGACCGGAGCGTCTCGCCGACCCCGGCGAAGACCGCCCATCCCGTCAACCCGAGGAAGAGGCTGGCGGGAAGAAAGAGAAAGAGAAGGAGTTGCGTCCGCAGAGACGTCACGGCCCGGCCCCCGCCCCGGCAAGCCGCGCCGAACCCGATTCGGGAAAAAGGTTGGAAGGGGCTTCACCACCACCGGGCTTCAGGACCGGTCGCTCCGTGCGGATCGTCGCCCCGAGCATGCCCATGAGCGAATAAAGACCGAAATAGGCCCGGTTCACGTACAGCCCGTGGGCCGAACCGCGGCCGGCGCCGATCCGCTTGACCTCGGGATCGTTTCCCGTTCGCTCGCCGAACTCGCGGATTTCCGCCAGGTAGCCCGGTTCGCCGAAGTCGAATCTCTCCCCGAAAAAGGGACGGGAGAGGAGCAGGACCGACTCGCGGAACATCCGCATCAATAGCTCCCGGTCGGCGGGGGAATCCGTGTCGAGGATCAGGTCAAGCCGCCGGAGCGACTCCTCCAGAAGGGCCGGATCGTCGGCGATTCCGGGCTCCAGGAGGCGGAAGTAGGCGTCGTGGAAATCCCCGGGAATCTCCTTCACGCACCCGAAATCGAGCACCCACAGCTCGTCGTCCTTCACGAAGAAGTTGCCGGGGTGCGGATCGGCGTGGAACGCCTTCAGCGAATGCACCTGGTGATGGTAGAAATCCCACAGCTTCTGGCCGATGGCGTCGCGCGCGCCAGGGCCGGGCTCCGATTCCACGAACCGATCCAGGGGCACGCCCCGGACCCACTCCATGGTCAGGATCCTCCGGGTGGACATCTCCGGAAAATAGCGGGGGATCCGCACATCGACCGCGCCGATCGTCCGTGCGGCCAGATCCGCGCCCCGGCGGGCCTCCATCGCGTAGTCGGTCTCCTCCACCAGCCTCGCCTCCACCTCCTGGAGATAGGGGTCGATCTCCGCCGCCGACAGATCGAACAGGCGCATCGCCAGCGGCCGCACCAGCCGGAGGTCGTTGCGCAGACTGTCGGCCACGCCCGGATACTGGACCTTCACCGCGAACTCCTTCCCGTCTTTGACGGCCTTGTGGACCTGCCCGATCGAGGCGCCGCTCACGGCCGACCGGCTGAATTCATCGAAGATCTCCAGCGGGCCGACGCCGAATTCGCGGCGGAAGGTGCGCTCGACCAAAGGATAGGAGAGCGGCGGCGCCTGGTAGTGCGCCTTGGAGAATTCATCGGCGTAGGCCGTCGGCAGGAGCGCCGTGTCGATGCTCAGCATCTGGGCGATCTTGAGCGGCCCCCCCTTGAGCCGGCTGAGCGCCTCGTAGGAATCGGCGGCGTTCGCCCGGTGCAGGCCCTCGCGGTCGTCCTCTCCCGAGATCCAGCGTTTGGCGCGGTAGCGGGCGTAGTTCGCGCCCATGCGCGCGCCGGCCGTGGCGAGGGCGGCCGCGCGGCCGATCTTCCCTTTCGGAATCGAGGTCTGCTCCCTCATTTCTTCTTTCCGGACAGAAACCGCAGTAGGTCGGCGGCCGATTCGGGCACCCGGGTGTCCGCCAGATCGAAGAACAGACGGACCGACTTTTCGACGAAGGCGTCCGTCCTCTCGAAACGATCCGACCCGTCCTCGAGGTGGAATTTCAGGATGGCCCGGAAATGCGCGTAGAGAAGCCGGGCCACGCCTTTGTCCGCCCTCAGCCTCTCCGCGAGCTTTCCGGCGCCGACCTCCTCCGCGGCCACGGGACAAGCCCACTCCAGGAACACGTCCCGGAAACGGCCCAGCCTCTCCGGATCCCGGGCGGGGAATTCCCGCGGAAAACGGGCCAGAAACCAGGACCGCTGTCCGCGGATCGACTCCAGAAAGGTGTAGAAAAACGCGAGCGCCTTCTGCCGGGGCGGATAGGCCGCGTATTCCTCGTCGGCGTCCAGAACCTCCCGCACGTGCCGGACCCGCTCCGCCCAGATCTCGGACTCGAAGACGTCCAGCGTGGGAAAAGCCTCGAAAAACTCCTCCTCGCCGATCCCGAGAACGCGGCAGAAAGCGAAAACCGAAGGCGGCGGGCTCCCGTTCTCCAACACGTGCATCCGGTAGGTTTCCATCCAGCGGGAATAGTCGCGCGGCTTTTGTGTGTCCTCTTCCATGCCCGCAAAATGAAACGGAAAAGGCGGAATCTCAAGCGCCGTCGCGCGATCGGACGGTCCTAGTCGAAGGATTTCTCGAATCTGGCGATTGCTTCCCGCCACCGCTCCAGAAGATCCTCGCGGCGGTCCAATTCGGAGAGCATCCAGCCCAGCCGCTCGTCGGAGAGCCGGTCTCTCGCGGTCTCCAAAGCATCCTCCCCCACTTCCGCCGCGTCCTCGAGGGAATCCAGAACCCACTTCGATACCTTCCGCAGCTTCGAGTGGTAGGGAATCGGGGATTGGATCGTTCGCCGCACCCGCTCCAGGTTGTCATTGTGGTCCTCGGCCACATCCCCGACCGGGGCACTCTCGAAGCCTCCGGCAAGCACGCCGGACAGCGGATCGCCGAGAATGCTCCCCACAAGGCGCATCGCCTCGTCGAAAGACATCACGGCGCCGCTGAAGGTTTCGAAGGCCCCCTGGAACTCCTCCCGCCCGATTGCGCTGAACCGGACATCGTCCCCGATCCGGAGCGCGAAACGGCGGGGTTTCTCGAAACGGGTGCCCGCGATGGTCGGATCGCCCCCCGGCCCTTCCCCGGACGCACCATCCCCCGATTTCTCCCCGATCGTCACGTAGGATGAAACGCCCAGCACCCGGTCTTCCGAATCCAGAACCGGCCCGCCGGAATTTCCGGAAACGATCTCCGAGGACACCTCGATCACCGTCGGCGCGACGCCGATGATCTCACCCTCGCTCCTCGTGATCACCCCGCTGCCCCGGCTGTTGCCGTACACGGCGACCGCCTGGCCGGTGCTCCCGCCGGTGGCGAACTCCAGCCCGCGCCGGGTCTCGGTCGCGAAACGGGCCAGGTCCCGGTCGGCGGCGATCTGCAATTCACCCAGGCGAATCTCCCGTCCGCTCGTGTCGAACGCCCGCAGGGCCACCGGGTCGCCGATCACATGCTGGTTCGTGTAAACCCAGACCCGCCCCCCTTCCGCCGCGAGAAACCCCGATCCTCTCGCCTCCCCGCTCTGCAGGGAGAGAACCGCCTCGTCCGGGGGGATGGTCTCGATCGGCGGCGGGGTCCACGCGAGGATCCGATCCCTGGCGGCGGGAGCGAACCGATCCACCGGGATCACAAACTCCCGCCCGTCCACGCGCTCCATACGCACCTTCCCGGAATCGACCGAGAGAATCCTCGCCTCCAGCGAACGGCCGTCCGCCGATTCCCACTCCCGGAAGCCGTCTTCCCCGCCCGCGGAAAGCGCGGCGGGAAGGCCGCCCAAACAAAACCACGATGCGCCCACAACGCATAGCAACAACTGGACGGGGTTCTTCACTTTCAAAAAAAGAAAACGCCGCACGAAACGCCAAGTCAACCGGGAAGGCCGCACAACGCAGGCCCGCCGAAGAAGATCAGCCCCAACCGAATTGGGTTGCACCGCCACCCCCGGGCGTTGAAAATTCCACGCTTTCTCCCATGCAACTGGACGCCCATCCGCAACCGGCCCGCTTCCGCGGGAAAGCCCCTTCATGAGCGACGCGATCCCGCACGAATGCGGCCTTGCCGTGATCCGCCTGCGAAAACCCCTTGCCTACTACGCCGAGAAATACGGCACGCCGCTCTGGGGATTCTACCGGCTCTTCCTCCTCATGGAGAAACAGCACAACCGGGGCCAGGACGGCGCCGGAGTCGGCGCGGTGAAGCTCGACATGCCCCCTGGAGCCCCCTACGTCTCCCGGGCGCGGAGCATCAAGCCGAACCCCCTCGACCGCATCTTCCGCAGCCTCATCAAGAGCTATGATTCGGCGGTGAAAAAAGGCGACATCCATCCGGAATTCGTCGATACCGTGAAGCTCAATTTCGACTTCGGTGCCGAACTCCTGCTCGGACACCTCCGCTACGGCACATCGGGCGGCTACAGCCAGAAAGTCTGCCATCCCTATTTCCGGAAGAGCAGCTGGCCGATGCGCAACCTGCTTCTGGCCGGGAATTTCAACATGACGAACACCGACGAGCTGAACGGGCGCCTCGTCGCCCGCGGACAGCACCCGATTTTCGACACCGACACCCAGACCATCCTCGAGGAGGTCGGCTACCATCTCGACGACGAACACGACCGGCTCTACCGCCGTTTCCGCGACGAGGGCCTGGGCGGAACGGAAAACAGCGCCCGCATTTCGCGGAATCTCGACCCGGCGCGGATCATCCGCGAGGCCGGCGAAGCGTGGGACGGCGGCTACTCCATGGCGGGCCTGATCGGAAACGGCGATCTGTTCGTCGTCCGCGACCCGTGGGGAATCCGCCCGCTCTACGCCCTGGTCAACGACGAGGTCATCGCCTACGCGTCCGAACGGGCGCCGCTCATGACCGTCTTCCAGAAAGACGCCGGCGCCGTGCGCGAGGTCGAGCCGGGCACGGTCGAAGTCGTTAAGTTCGACGGCGTCCACTCCGTCGAACGGGTCCGCGACGAACGCCCCCGGGCGGCCTGCTCCTTCGAACGCATTTACTTCTCCCGGGGGAACGATGTCGAGATCTACGCCGAGCGGAAACGGCTCGGCGCCGTCCTGGCGCCCCGGATACTCGACGAGATCGGCGGAAACCTCGAACAGACCGTTTTCAGCTACATCCCCAACACCTCCGAGGTCGCCTACTACGGTCTCATGCAGGCGCTCCGCAGGCACCGCCGCAACGAGGTCAGGCAGGCCATCCTCGCCCGCATGCGGGACGGCTCGCTCGACGAGGAGAGCCTCGACGACCTGATCATGGCGAACTGGCCCCGGTCCGAGAAAGTCGCCAACAAGGACATCAAGCTGCGCACCTTCATCAGCCAGGAGAAGAGCCGCGGGGAACTGGTCTCGCACGTTTACGACATCAGCTACGGTTCGATCCGGGAGGGGGAGACCCTCGTCTGCCTCGACGATTCCATCGTCCGCGGCACCACCCTCAGGCGGTCCGTCATCAAGATGCTCGCCCGCCTGAAGCCCGCCCGCATCATCATCGCCTCGACCGCCCCCCAGATCCGCTATCCGGATTGCTACGGAATCGACATGTCGGAGCTGGGCAGCTTCATCGCCTTCCAGGCCATGGTCGGGCTGCTCCGCGACGAGGGCCGCACCGGAATGCTGGAGCAGGTGTACCAGGCCTGCCTCGAACAACGCGACGCGCCGGACGCCGACCTGAAAAACCATGTCGCCACCCTCTACGATTGCTTTTCGGACGACCGCATCGCCCGCAAGATCTCCGATCTGGTCACCCCCGAGGTCCCCGGCTGGGACGGGGAGGTGCGCATTCTCTTCCAGACCATCGGGAGCCTCCACGAGGCACTGCCCGAACACCGGGGCGACTGGTATTTCACCGGGAACTTTCCGACCCCCGGCGGCTACCGAGCGTTGAACCGGGCCTACATCAACTACTTCGAGAAACGCACGGGCCGCTCCTACTGAGCCCGGAGGTACTGGCCGAGGCTGGAGCCGGCCGCCACTCCGAGCAGGCAGAGGGCCACCGTCGCCACCGCGGCGGTCAGGGCGGCCCGGGTCTGCCCGGCCTGCAGGAGCGTGAGCGTCTCCAGGCTGAAACTCGAAAAAGTCGTGTACCCCCCGAGGAAACCGATCAGCAGAAAATGCCGGAAGAGCGGATGCTCCGCGAGCGAACTCCCGGCGGCGAGAGCCGCCGCCAGCCCGATGACGAAGGAACCGCTCACGTTGCAGAACATGGTCGCCAGGTGGAGGGAGTGCGGAGGGAGCGCCCTGCCCATCCCCACGCTGAGCAGAAACCGGCACGAGGCACCGAGTCCACCCCCGGCGAACACCGCGATCAGTTGGGAAGTCATGATGTGGGAAACAATCGTGCGGGCACACGCACAGCCCGGAACCGGAACCGTGGCAACAACAACGCCACGAGTCCATCCCGGATTCCCCGTCCATCCGAAACGGGAACCACCGGCTCCGCCCCCTCGAATCAGGCGCCCGAGCGCAGGATGTCGAGGAACCCGGGCACCTTCCCCCCGAACGCGCCGTTGGAGAAAACAACGGTAAGAACCGGTTCGGGACCAAGCCCCTCGCGGAACGCTTCCGCTAGGTCATCCTCTTCCGCGCAGATCCGGAACCGCCCTCCCCGGGAGCGCAGGGATTCGGCCACCCTCTCCGGATCCAGACGGTCCGCAGCGGGTATGGCTTCCCGGCGGTGGACCGGCGCGAGAGTCGCCGAATCGGCGAGCGTCAGCGCGGCCGCCAGCCGGTCCTGGAACCGGTTGGTTCTCATCGTGTTGCTCCGGGGCTCCACCATCGCGTGCAACCGCCAGCCGGGAAACGCCTCCCGCAAAGCCCCGAGGGCTTCGGCTATCGCCGTCGGATGGTGCGCGAAATCCTCGACCAGAATCCGCCGGGCCGAGCGGAACAGCACCTCCTGCCGCCGCCGCAGACCCGCGAAACCCGTCAGATCGAAGCCCCTCCGGTCCGCCAGGGCCGGACACAATTCCCGCACGGCCAGCGCCGCCCCCGCCACGTTGCGCACGTTGAAAGATCCGATCAGAGGGCTTTCCACCGTGAGAGGCTCCGCGCCGCCGCCCCGGCGGGGCTGGATGCGGATCGTCGTCCGCCCGCTCCCGGCCCGATGCCCGACGCGGAAATCGTTCGCCGCGCCGGTTCCAAAGGAAGAACAGCGCGTCCAGCGCACGGGCAGCATCGAGGCCAGGCGGGGATCATCGCCGTTGTACAGAATCAGCCCGCCGGGCGGGACAAGGGCGATCACCTGCCGGAAGGACCGGCGGACATCCTCCTCGTCCCGGAAGATATCCGCGTGGTCGAACTCCAGATTGTTCAAAAGCAGAACCTGCGGGCGGTAGTGCACGAACTTCGAACGCTTGTCGAAAAACGCCGAATCGTATTCGTCTCCCTCGATCACGAAGTAGCGCTCGGAACCATCGCCCGAGAGAGCGGGCGTTCCGTCGGCCATGACCCCTCCGACAAACCAACCGGCCGGCTCCCCCGCATCGGCCAGCAACCGCGCGGCGACCGCACTGGTGGTGGATTTCCCGTGGGTGCCCGCCACTACCAGATTCCGGCAGCGGCGAAGAAGAAACTCCCCCATGAACTCCGGAAAAGACAGCCGCCGTTCTCCGGGGTTTTCCATCAACCACTCCACCTGGGGATGCCCGCGGGAGACCGCGTTCCCCACAACAAACACCCCCCCCTTCCACGAAGCAAGCCCCCCTACCTCCGCGGGGGAATCAACGCCGATCCCCGCTTCTTCGAGCAGGCCGGACACCGGAGGATAGACGCCGGCGTCCGATCCGCCGACCCGCCAGCCCGCCCGGCTCATGGCCACCGCGAGATTCCCCATCGCGGTCCCCCCGATCCCGATCAAATAAAGCTCCTTTCTTTCGCAAAGCCCCCACATCCCCCCAGCCTGCCCGTCCGAAACCGCGAAGACCAGCGCCAAAAGAAGGGCCGCTCCCCCAGCCTCCCCGCGCTTGCTTCCCGCAGCGGACCCCACATGGCGATTTCACAACCCAACGCGCCGGGCTGGCCACACGCAACCACGACCCGGGAGGAGTCTTGCCACGCTCACGGCATCCCGGTCGGAAACCGGCCGCTCACGGACGTATCTTCGGGAAAACGTTCAACTCCTCCCATTCCCCGCCTTCGACGGGTTCGGGGCGGATCGGTCGTTTTCTGCGCGATTCCAGAGGCTTGAGCGCTTCGAAAATAAAACTCCGCGAGCCGATGACGAGAGTATCGGTAAGGTGGCGACATCGGCTGCGGAGGACCTCGGCCATCGAAAGCCGGCCACCCTCCCCGTCGATCACCCGGGAGGCCGCCGCCGGATCGATCGCCGCCTTCCCCTCCTTCGGAGCCGCGCCCATCCCGAACAGGCTCTGCCGGTAGCCCGCCAGACCCCCGCAGGCCAGCACCGACAGGCCGTCCGCAGCCGCCCCGTGCCCGGCCACCGCCTCGGCGTAGCCGCAGAACCGGTAGTCCTTCGGATCGTCCGCCAG
>JBKHCX010000087.1:0-12194 GCA_046541615.1 Puniceicoccaceae bacterium | reverse complement strand
CCTCCCCGGGGCCGCGCGGCAGGAACTCATGCGGCCGCGGGAACGGCCCGGACACGGCCCAGCGCGGTCACACAACAACAACAAAGGCGGTGCCCGCATCCTGACCGGTCCGCCGCTGGCGCGCCGATCGTGCATCGGCGGTGCCGCGGCAGCCCTGCGCGCGATTCGGGCTCGTCAGGCGGAGCCGGCGTCCGCTACAAAGGCCGAATGAGCGAAGGCGCACGGCACTCCCATTCCCCGGACGTCCCGGATCCGGAGGATGTCCTCGACCGCTGCCGGGCGGAGGGGCTGCGGATCACCCGGGTTCTCCGCGCGGTGGTCGCGCTGCTTGTGGACCGGGAGTCGCCGGTCCGGATCCAGGAGTGCGCCGAGGCGGATCCGTTTCTGGCCGAGTGCGATACGGCCACGCTCTACCGCATGTTCGCGCGGCTGGAGGAGCGGGGGATCGTCCGCCAGATCGGGATGCACGGGCGCTCGGCATGGTTTGGTCTGGCGGACTCGTTCCGGCACCGCCACTACCTGTGCTGCCGGAGCTGCGGGAAGGTGATTCCGCTCTCGCACGAGTGCTCCGTGGCCTCCCTCGAGGACAGGATCGCCCGCGAGAGCGGGTTCGCCGACCTCGGTCACGAGCTGACGTTCTACGGGCTCTGCCCGGAGTGCGCGCGGTGCGCGTGAGCGGACGCTCAGGAAGCCGCGGTTTCCACGGAAACCTTGCGGTGCTCGCGGTCGAACTTCACCACGCCGTCCTTCAGGGCGAAGAGGGTGAAGTCGCGGCCGATCCCGACCTCGCTGCCGGGGTGGAACTTCGTCCCGCGCTGGCGGACGATGATGTTCCCGGCCACGACGGCCTGGCCGCCGAATTTCTTGACCCCGAGCCGCTTGCTCTGGCTGTCGCGCCCGTTTCTGGAAGTTCCCTGTCCTTTCTTGTGTGCCATTGCTGCTCCTCCTGTGCTCTTGTCAGTTTCCCGGCCGGATCGATTCCACGCGCACGACGGACAGGTGCTGGCGGTGCCCCTTCCGGCGTTTGTAGCCCTGGCGGCGCCGTTTCTTGAACACGACGACCTTCCGGTCCTTCTTGTTCTCGAGAATCCGCAGCGTAACCGATGCCCCGTCCACGAACGGCGCGCCGATGCGGGTGTCCTCGCCGGAGCCGACCATCAGCACCTCGCGCACTTCGACGGATGCGCCCTCCTCGGTGTCGGTGATACGGTTCAGGAAAAGCACGTCGTTTTCGGCGACGGTGAATTGGCGGCCTTGGGATTGGATCGTGGCTTTCATGGAAAAACCGCTGAAGAAAATGGGTTGGAAGAGCGGAGGCAAGTCTTTTTTTCATCCGATTGTCCTTGCTTTTCACGGCGGGCCGGTCAGGTTGGGAGTCTTTGGGATTTTCAGTCCCGCCCGGACCGCCAGGCCCGGGTTCCCGATCGGTCTTCATCGATGAGAGATTGCGAGGGGTTGCAACCACATTCATCGAGCCCCCGGCGATTCGTTCGCCCATTCCCAACATGACCATCCACTCATTCGAGGCCCTGCCCCTGGCGGAGCCCCTCAGACGCGCTTTGCGCGAACTCGGCTACGAGACTCCGTCTCCGATACAGGCCCGGGCGATACCGCCCCAGCTCGACGGGCGCGACCTGATCGGCTGCGCCCAGACCGGAACCGGCAAGACGGCGGCCTTCGCGCTGCCCATCCTGCACCACCTTTCCGAGCGCCCCGGGCGGGCCTACGCCAACTGCGCCAGGACACTCGTCCTGACGCCGACCCGCGAACTGGCCGTTCAGGTGGGGGAAAGTTTCACCCGCTACGGCAGGCACCTGGGCCTGCGCCACGCCCTCGTTTACGGCGGGGTGAACCAGCACCACCAGGTGCAGGCGATGCGCCGCGGGGTCGATGTTCTCGTGGCCACGCCGGGGCGTCTTCTCGACCTGATGAACCAGGGGCATGTTTCCCTGGAGCAGGTCGAGTTTCTCGTTCTCGACGAGGTGGACCGCATGCTCGACATGGGCTTCGTCCACGATGTCCGCAGGATCGCCGCAAAACTGCCGGCCAGGCGCCAGACGGTGCTCTTTTCCGCGACGATCAGTAAAGAGGTCCGCGCGGTCGCGGACCGTTTCGTGAACGATCCCGTCGAGGTGCGGATCGATCCGGGCCAACCGGTGGTCGAACGCATCGACCAGCGGGTCTGCCACGTCCGGGCGGAGAACAAGCTCCCCCTGCTCGGCTTTTTCCTCTCCGACAAGGCGGGCGTGCCGACCAGGGGGCGAACGCTTGTGTTCAGCCGGACCAAGCACGGTGCCGACAAGCTTTCGAAAAAGCTCAACGGGATGGGTTTTTCCAGCGAGGCGATCCACGGCAACAAGACCCAGGCCTCGCGCCAGCGGGCGCTCAACCGTTTCCGCGACGGGCAGGTGCCCGTGCTGGTGGCCACCGATGTCGCCGCGCGCGGGATCGACGTGAAGGACATCGACCTCGTGGTGAATTTCGATCTGCCCAACGAGGCCGACACCTACGTCCACCGGATCGGGCGCACCGCCCGCGCCGAGGCCTCCGGCCGGGCGATCAGTTTCTGCGACGACGGCTCCCTTTCCGAACTCGGCCAGATCGAGCGCCACCTCGGCAGGGCGATCCAGTTGCAGGCCGAGCATCCCTACCACCACGCCGGGATGGCCAGGAAAGCCCTCCGTCCGGGAGGCGCCGGAAAGCCCGGCGGGAAGGGCGGCGATTCCTTCCGTCGGGGCGGCGGGAACCATCGCGGCGGTTCTTCGGCGCGCCCCTCCAACGGCCGCAAGGGCTTCGGCAGGGGTCCGCGCCGGAGCGGCGGGAACAAACGCCCGGCGGGGAGGTCGGCACGATGAGCGCCGCGCCCGCGCCCGTGGAGAAAGCGCCGACGGACGGTAAGGGCGGCGGCCTGGCGGCGGCCGGCAGGCGGGCGATGCGCGCCACAGCTCCTTTCGCCCGCGAGCGCAAAGGCCGGAGCTGGTGGGTCGTGCTCTCCTCCATCACCTTGCTCGCGCTGGCCCTGGCCGGGACCTTTCCGGTGTGGGCGTGGCCGTTCCGGCTGGTTTCCTCGCTCCTGGCCGCGCTGCTCATGGTGCGGGTGTTCGTCATCTACCACGATCACCAGCACCGGGCGATCCTCTCCAAATCCACCGCCGCGGACCGCCTGATGCGCGTGCTCGGGGTGCTCCTCCTCGCCCCCCCCAGCTCGTGGAAACACTCCCACGACGCCCATCACGCGCATAATTCAAAGCTGCACGGCAACGATCTCGGCTCGTTTCCGACCATGACCTGCGAGCGCTACCGCTCGTCCCCGTGGAAGGAAAGGCTCCGCTACCGGATCAGCCGCCACCCGCTCACGATTCTCGGCGGCTATCTCACCTCCTTCGCGTACGCCATGTGTCTGGAGCCCTTTCTCGAAAACCGGCGGCGCCATTTCGACGGGCTCGTCTCCCTCCTTGTCCACGCCGCGGTCATTGCCACCGCCGGCGTTCTCTTCGGCTGGACGGGGGTGCTCTTCAGCGTCGTCCTGCCCTTCGGGCTGGCCAGTGCACTGGGGTCCTACCTTTTCTACGCGCAGCACAACTTCCCCGGCGTTTCGCTGATGGACGAGGACGGGTGGACCTACGAAGGCGCGGCCCTCGAATCCTCCAGTTTCATGCAGATGCCCCGCGTGCTCCACTGGTTCACGGGAAACATCGGCTACCACCACATCCACCATTTGAACGCGAGGATCCCCTTCTACCGGCTCCCGGAAGCGTACAAGGCCCTGCCGGACCTGCGGAAGGCCAAGCGCACGAGCCTCGCCCCGGGGGACGTTCTCCGGTGCCTCCGGCTGAAGGTGTGGAATGTCGAAGAGCAACGCCTCGTGGGGTATCGCGCGGTGAAGGATTGAGACCGGCCCGCCCGCGCCCCCGGGTCCCTACCGGGCGGCGAACACCGACAGCACCGTCCAGCCGGTCAGGGCCAGCCCTCCCGCGACGACGCAGGGCACGATCTGCGTGCGGATATGGTCCATGAGGTCGCATCCCGTCGCGAGGCTGCTGAGAACGGAGGTGTCCGAGATCGGCGAGCACTGGTCGCCGAAGACGCTGCCGTTGAGGATCGTCGCGAAGCAGATCTGGAGGAAGAAAACCGGCTCGGCCATGCCGCTGTTCTGGGCGACCGCCCAGGCCAGCGGCATGGCGAGCGGAAAGGTCACCGCGAAGGTCCCCCAGCTCGTGCCGGTGGCGAAGGCGATCCCCAGCGAGATCAGGAAAAGGAGAATCGGCAGGATCCAGACCGGGACTCTCTCGCCGACGGCTTCGACCAGGAAAAGTCCTCCGCCGGTCTCGCGGCTGAGCCCGCCGATCACCACGGCCAGAAGCAGCACGACCGCGCCGTAAACCACGCTTTGGAGTCCCGATTGAAAGCCTTTCATGAGTTCGGCGAGGGGCATGCCCCGCACGCGGCTGATGAAAAAGGAAGCGGCCAGCGCGATGCCGAAGGCCCAGAGAACGTTCGGTGAGTCCAGAAAGAGGTAGGTGCCGACCGCGATCCCGACGATCAGCAGAACCGGGAGGAAAAATTCGAAGGCGGCGGGGCGGTAGCCTTCGGGGACCTTCGTCTCGTTGGTTTCGGAGGATTGCAGCGGCGCGGCTCCGGGGCGGTCCAGCTCGCCGGTTTCCCGCGACCGGCGGACGGCCTCGCGGAAGGTCCGGCCGATGAAGGGCAGTTTGTCGATGCTGAGCAGAAAGGTGAAGAAGACCGCCAGAATCGCGTAGAAAGACAGGTACACCGACGAGAAGAAGAACTCGATCCGGTTGGCCTCCGTGGCGAGGGCCGCCACGCCGCCGACGAAGAGGAGAGCCTGCACGTAGAGCGGCCAGGCGTTGAACGGGAGGAGGATCGCGATGGGGGAGGCGGTCGAATCGACGATGTAGGACAACTCCTCGTGGCTGACCTTCTCGCGGTCGGCGATCGGTTTCACCGTGGTGCCGACCAGAAGCGAACTGATCGTGCCTCCCTGGAAAAAGAACACGCCGAGAAACCAAGCCGAGAGCTTGGCCGTGCGCGGCCCGCGGACGAGACGGCGCGTGACCCAGTCGGCGAAGGCGAGGGCGCCGCCGTTGCGCGACCACAGTCCGAGCAGCCCTCCGAGGAAAAGCAGGTAGAGGACCAGGATCAGCGCGGCATCGGTGTTCGCGAGCCCGGGCCGGAGCACCTGGCCGGTCACGTCGTACGCGCCGAGGACGAGCGCCCCGGAGATGATCCCGCCGAGCAGGGCCGTCACCGGTTCCCGGGTCAGGAAACAGAGCACGATCGTCACGAAGGCGGGGAAGAGGGACCATATGCCCCGGTGGGAAACCACGTTCAGCTCGTAGTAGCGGCGGGGTCTCTCCGGATCGGTCGGCTCGACCACGATCGATTCGGTCTCGATCTCGGGCAGGACCTCGAGCGGCGAACCGCGAAGCGGCCAGAGCACCGATTCGTCAACCGGGGCGAACGCGCCTTCCCCCCGCTCCCCGAGGATCGCCGCCGCCGACTCTTTGTCGAGCGCGACCGCTTCGACCACGAAGACCGTCCGGGAGAACTGCCCGGCCCCCCACGAGAGAACGAGAGCGGCGACGAAGAACCAGAAGGGAACGGAACGGATCAGGCCCATGGTGGGTGGTTGTGCCGCCGGATCACCCGGCCGTCAACCGGGTTTTCCCCGCCGGAACGCCCGGGGGGCGCCGATGCAGTATCGGCCGAGCATCGGTGGGCGGGCGCGTATCCACCGGGTGTTGCTGCGTGAGCGCCCTCCGCCGCGCGCCCCCGCCCCCGGTAGTCGGATGACTTCGGTCGTGCGGCCCCGGTCCTTCCGGGCTGGACGATTTCGGCTCTTGAGCGGGGAATCCTCATGCGCTACCACCTTGCGAAGGCTCGGGCGGGAGGTCCGGCCGGTTTCCCGAAAACAGAAGGTGAAGAAGTTTCCCGATTGGTTGAGAGTGCGTTTCGACGACGCGCAGCGGTACCTGATCCTCTGCGTGATCGCCGGCGCCGTCTGCGGGTTGGTGGCGGTGAGTTTCCACCTAGTGATCGAGTGGGTGTTCCATGGCGTGCTCGCCCTGCGGGCCGCCTTCGGCGAGCGCGCCGGGTTTCTGGTCCTGTTGCTGGCGCCGTGCGCGGGCGGTTTGCTCACCGGGATCATCCTCACCTGCATCGCTCCCCGGGCCACGGGCAGCGGCATCCCCCAGGTCAAGGAGGCGTTTCACAACGACTTCGGCCGGATCCGCCTGCGCGACGGCGTCTGGCGGTTCATCGCCGGGACGATTTCGATCGGCTCGGGGAACAGCCTCGGCCGCGAGGGGCCGACCGTCCACATCTGCAGCGCGGTCTCCTCCGCGCTCGGACGGGCGTTCGGACTGGCCCGCCGGCGGGTGCAGGCCATGGTTCCCGTCGGGATGGGGGCGGGCCTGGCGGCCGCGTTCAACACGCCGATCTCGGCGATCACCTTCGTGTTCGAGGAACTGCTCGACGATTTCAGCAGCAAGGCGTTGGGCGCCATTCTGGTGGCCGTTGTCGTGGCCGCGGTGGTGGAGCGCTCCATTCTGGGCGAGCACCCCATCTTCAACGTCGGCGGACTCGACGATTTCCGCCTCTCATGGTGGATGCTGATCTGCGTGCCGCTCGCGCTGGCCGCCGCCGGTTCCGGGCACCTCTTCGTGGGCCTTCTTCTCTTCGCCCGGGAGCGGGTGCGCGAGGCGCGGCGGTTTCCGCGGGTGCTTCGCCCCGCCGTCGGCGGTCTGCTGGTCGGTATGATCGGGTGCGTGGTTCTCCTGATGACCGACCGGCTCGGGATTTTCAGCATCGGCTACCAGGATCTGAACGCCTCGCTCCAGGGAACGCTGGCCTGGGATATGCTCCTGCTTCTCTTCGTCGGCAAATTGGTCGCCACGGCTCTCTGCTACGCTCTCGGGGGAAGCGGCGGCCTCTTCGCACCCGTCCTCTTCATGGGCGTCATGCTCGGAGGCGCCTTCGGCATGGCGGCGGTCGAACTCTTCGGGCTCGGCATGGAGGTGGCCGCCGGGTGCGCCTTTCTGGGCATGGGGGCGTTCTTCGCGGCCGTCATCCGCTGCCCGATGACCTCCATACTCATCGTCTTCGAGATGACCCAGAACTACTCCCTGATCCTTCCCCTCATGGTCGGGAACATGATCGCCTACCTTTTGTCGAGCCGTCTGCGGACGGTGCCGATCTACGACGCTTTGCTGGTGCAGGACCACGTGAGCCTGAAGCGGATGCCCTCCTACCAGGGGGAACGGGACTGGCGGAACCTGCCGGTGGCCACGATCATGACCCACGATCCGGTGGTCCTGGGCGCCGGGATCCCGTTGGAGGATGCTTCGCGCGAGGCGAAACGCCAGCCCCATCACGCTTATCCGGTCGTCGGCGAAGACGGGCGGCTCGTCGGCATGTTCACCCTCCACGAGCTGACCGAGGCGGTCAACGAGGGGCGGGCGGGCCCGCTGGGGGAGAGCCTCGACCGGCGGAGGCTCGTCTCCGTCTTTCCGGACGAATCCATCCGCGGGGTCGCCAACACCCTCGTTGTCGAGGACGTGATGCAGGTCCCCGTGGTCAGCCGGAAGGATCCGAAAAAACTTCTCGGCATCGTCACCTTGCACGACATCGCCCGCCAGCAGAACGCGATTTCGGAGACGCTGGAACGCTGAAAACACAGGGGCTGGCTTTGATTTTCGGATCCGCCGCCCCCGGCGGCGTCGGGTCTCCTTCCGCCCCGGGGCGCGTCATCCGCCGCGGCCCCGGCCGGGGATCTGCACCAGGACGATCCCGGCGGCGATCACCGCCAGACCCGCGGCATCCGTCCACAGGAGGGTGTCGCCGAGGGCGGCCCAGGCCATCAGCATCGTCACCGGCGGCCCGAGGTAGAAGAGACTGGCCACGCGGGTGGCGTCCATCCGCCGGATCAGCAGCCACATGAAGGCGTAGGCCCCGAGGGAGACCGGGACCGTCAGCCACAGCATAGCGGCTACGAATTCGGCGTTCCAGTCGGTCGCCAGCCGTTCCCACAATACGGCGGGAAGGGTCACGGCCAGAGCGGTCCCGAGCGCCTGGTAGAAAAGATTCAGATCCACCGGCATCGGAGGTCCGCCCGCGCCGACATCGATTCTCCGCTGGATCAGGCTCGCGATCGTGATCGCCACCACCGAGCCGAAGGGAATCGAGTAGGCGAAGATCGAGCCCGCGTCGGTGAAATCCGTGCGCGCGGCCACCGCGATCAACACCCCCGCGAACCCGACCGACAGGCCGACCCATCGGATCAACGGCGTGGGCTCGCCGGCCATCCGCCCCGACAGCGCCCCGGTGGCCATGGGCTGGAGGGCGACCACCAGGGCGACGATGCCGGGCGCCGCCCCGTGGAGTAGCGAAAACAGCACACACCCGAGCCACACGCCGTGCGCCAGGGCGCCGATCAGAAACGCGGTCCCGACCGGCCCCCGCCCCGGCCACCGCAGGCGTCCCCGCAGGGCGAGAAAGCCGCCGAGGAGCAGCGCCAGCGACCAGTATCGCCAGAACAGGAGCGTGAACGGTTCGGCGAAAGGCAGGGCGTAATCCGCCCCGATGAACCCGGAGTTCCAGAAGAACACGAAGGCTGCCCCGAGCAGCCATGTCGATAAGGCGGTCGTTCTATTCTTCACCATCTTCGAAGCTTCTCCCCCCGATCCCGGCCAGGAGCAGAACGACGGTCCCGATTCCAGGCATGTTGGAAGGATAGATGCGTGGCGCCGTCGGACGCAAGCACGCCCGGGCGATGGGCTCGAAGCAAGTGTGACCGCAGGCGGGTGGAGCGGTTGAAGGATCCTTTTTTCCGGGTTGCCGGTCGTTTCCCCGCAAAAGGGGATGTCTTTCGCGCCAGGCCGTTCCGGCTTCGACGCCCGAAGTCATCCAACCACGTAGCCGCATGACTTTGGTCGTGCGATCCGGCAAAGCGGTCCGGTCCGGATTGCCGACACGGTTGGCCGACTCGCCCGAGCCCGTTCTCGGTCTGTGCCATCCATGCCAGCGCATGCAAACAAGACGGGCTTCCGCTGCCGCACGGAGCTAGTCCACTTCCACGATACGGGGCTCCCGGAGGTAGATCAGCAGGGACCGGATGCGTTCCTCGCCGATCCCGAGCAGCAGGGCCAGGGAGCCGCGGTAGGCGCGCATCTGCTCGCGATGCGCCGCCGGTGGCTCGGCGGCGGGCGACCGGTCCGTCTTGAAGTCGAGAAGCATCACGGGGTCGGAGGCGGTCCGCCAGCCGCGGGGGAGGTGGACGCGGTCGAAGACGCCCGAGGTCCAGGTTCCGCCGAGCGCGGCGTCGAAGGCGCGTTCACGCCAGACGGTCGCGCCCGGTTCCGCCGGGGAAAGGAGTGCGCGGACGGCGGGGTCGGCGAGGGCCGGGCCGAGCACGGAGGCGACCTCGGGATCCGCCCGGTCCGGCGTCCATTCGGTTCCCGGCCACTCGAGCGCGGCGAGCGCGGCGTGCACGCGCAGGCCGAGCGAGAGGCTGCGCCGGGCGCCGGGATGAAAGGGCGAGGGGCCCGCGCGGGTCGTGCCGCCGGACGGGGTCAGCAGCCGCCGGTGCGGCGGAGCCCCCGCCGGCACGGCCGGCGGGGGCGGGGGCTCTTCGTCCCGCGTCGGCTCCCGCTCCGGCGGCTCCGGGGGAGCCGGTCCGTCGCCGAGCACGACCACCGCGCCCTCCTTGTCCTCCGGCTGGAACGCCCGCTCGATCCAGCGGTGGATTCCCGTTTTGGATTTTCCTTTGGCCTCGGATAGAAAGAGGTAGAGTTCCTCCCTCGCCCGCGTCATCGCGACGTAGTGGACGCAGAGGTTCTCCATGTCCCGCTCCCGCTCGATTCCAACCGCCCATTCCTCCAGGGCGGGAAAGGCCGCCCGGGTCGGCCGGTTCACGCTTTCCAGGATGCCCTCGACACGACCTCCCTCGCCGCGGGTCCAGAACTCCTTCGCCGCGGCTCCCCCGGAGCGGGCGTCGATGTCGGGGAGCAGAACGAGGTCGAACTCCAGGCCTTTCGAGCGGTGGATGGTCAGGATCTGGACACTGGCCGCTCCGCCGGTGTCCTCGATGCGCGAATGGGCCAGGGCCCGGGTGATCCCGTGCAGCCCGTCGGATGCGTCGATCAGGGTGTGGGCGGCGCGGAGACAGCGGCGTTCGCTCCCGTCGATCCATCCACCCTCCTCGAGATGGCTCTCGAAGGCGGCGAGGAATCCGGCGCTTCCCCCGGTCTCCCACCTCCGGCGCAGGGCCGCCGGCGTGATCTCCCCCCCGCACAAGGCCGCCACCGCGCCGGCCGCGGAGTTCGTCCGCAGGAACCCGAGGGCCAGGGAATCCCCCGGGTGCAGCATCGAGCGGAAGATCGCGTGGAGCAGTCGGCCGGAAGTGAAATCGTGGGCGATGGCGAGCGCTCCGTCGCGGATCGTCGGGATGCCCGCCGAGCGTAGCAGGGATTCGAACCGATTCGCCTCGCTGTTCTTCCGGCAGAGCACCGCCGTGGTCCGCCCCTTTTCCCAGGGGCGCCGCTCGTCGAGAAACTCGAGAAGAGCGCGGTCCCGCGCCTCTCCGTCGGCGTGGACCCTTGCTTCCACGCGCCCGCGCGGGTGGGAGCGGTCGGCCCGGTGTTCGCCCCATTGGGCCATCCACCGCGCTACGACGACGGGGTCCGTATCGGCGGGAAACGACTCGTCCGACCCGAAGAGGCCGTTCACGAAATCGACCACCGCGGGCGAGCAGCGGTAGGTCGTGGAAAGGGTTTCGGTCTCCAGCGGGCGTGGCTCGAACGATTCGTAGCGCGCGGCGATCTCGTCGAAGAGGCGGCTGTCGCCCTCCCGCCAGCCGTAGATCGCCTGCTTGGGATCACCGACACAGAAAAAGCTCCGGTTCTCCTCGGCGTCGTAGAACAGCTCCTCCACCAGGGGCCCGATGACCGCCCACTGGTTCCGGCTGGTGTCCTGGAACTCGTCCAGAAGCCAGTGCCGGAGACGGGCGTCGATCCGGTAGGCGAGGACCGCCCCGTCCATGGTGCCGAGACGGTTCAGCAGGAAGGGCAGGTCGGCGAAGCGGATCGCTCCGGCGGCGAGGCGGCGCTTCTCGTACTCCCTCTCGAAGAGGGCGAGGAAACTCCGGGCAGCCCGGGTGTTGCGGATGGCCAGCGCCACGGTGCGCGCGTGGAAAAGCCGAGAGACCTCGACCAGCGCTCCTCCGGTTTCCGGAGCGAGTGTGACGCGCCTGGCGCCCGGAGGGCTGAAATACTTCTTGCCCTCCAGGAGCCGGGCCGCGTCTTCGGCGCCCGCCTTGATCCAGTTCGCGGCGGCGGCCGGGGGAGTCGGCGAAAAATCCCAGCCCTCCAGGGCCGCGAGAACTTCATCGACCACCGGGCGGCTCGGCTCCGGAATCTCCTGCGCGGCGAGCGCGGACCGCAGCGCGGAAACCGCCTCCGACCAAGTGCCGCCATCGACCGCGGGGAGGGTCATGCCCTCCGGAAGCCGCCCCCAGACGGCGGCGTCCGGGGCGGTTCGGTAGAGGTTGAGGGAACGGGCGATCCACGATTCGAAGACCGCCTGGAAGCCGCGGACCGATTCGTCCTCCCGGTCCTCATCGACAAGGTGGAAAAGGGCCTGCCGGATCTCCTCCCCCGAATCGGCGAAAATACGGCGGAGCAGGTCGCGGGTTTCGAAATCGTCCGCCGTCTCCGCCGAGAGATGGATCTCGGTGCCGAGGCCGAATTCCAGCCGGAAGAGACCGACCAACTCCAGAAAGAAGGCGTCGATGGTCGAAAGGCGCAGGGTGTCGGGGTTGCGGACCAGCGAGCCGAGAAGGGCGAGGAAGTCGCCCGAGGACCAGCCGGGCCGTTCGATCTCATGCGCGAGGGTGTCCGCGGCCGCCGGGCCATCGGCGGCCTCGGCGAGCGCGCGGAGGAGTTTCGCGCGGAACTCTCCGGCCGCTTTCCGGGAGAAGGTGGCCGCAAGAATCGAATCGGGCGCCTCCCCGTCGGCCAGCAGACCGATCAACCGCCGCACAAGCTTGTAGGTCTTTCCCGACCCGGCCGAGGCGCGGACGAGAAGGTGGGGGCGGGGAGAGGCGGTCATGGTCATCGGCGGCGTGACCGGATCTCTACCTTCTGACGGAAGCCGCAGGCAACGGAAAAGGCGGCGAT
>JBKHCX010000086.1:0-12255 GCA_046541615.1 Puniceicoccaceae bacterium | reverse complement strand
CTGCCTCCCGGGTGATCGAACAGGAACAGGGCAGGCTTCCGATGGCGGAGATCCTTCGCTGCAAGTGCCGCTACCTGACCCTGGGGTACATTATCGGCTGCGCGGAGTTCGTGCGGGAGGTCTCCGAGCCCTTGCAGCGGCACCGGAAACGCCCGATCCGGCCCAAGCCGATTGAAGGCGCCGGTTGGGACGGAGTGAGCGTTTTTCCCGGGATGCGTGCGTAGGTGCCGAGACTGCCGGAGCTTGCTGCCACGGCTGAGGGAGGACCGAACTGTGCGCGCACGGTTGGCGGAAACGCGGGGAGTCTCTTTCTGGGAACTCGGTCATTTCGCTCGAAGTCCGCGTGGAGGTTAATGAGAGTGCGAGCGGTATTCTGTTTATGACGTTGGTTTGCAACGAGCTGATAGGCAAAAGGCTGACCGCCGGATCGGTTTCAAGAACTTGCGGCCATGAAAGATGCCCCCTCGGGTGGGTTCAGTGGCCGCAAGGTGGCGTCGGAGGGTGGCTCGATTCCAGAACAATGTATCACCTGTGACAGTATTGCGGTTTTGTTGGGCGGAAACTCGCGCCTTGGGCGGGTCCCGGAATTGAAGTCCTGCTGGAACACAATCGATCCAAGGCCAAGCGGAGCCCATATCGAAAAATTGGAAACGATTTCCGTCGCCGCAAAAATCGTCGCGGTCAAAAAATCTTGACACGCCAGAAGTTGGACCGCTCCGCAAAAAGGACGGATAAACTCGACCGGATCATAAATACTTGACACCCTTCCTCTCCTTATAAGACCGGATTAAAAATGCTTGACAGGTCGGTTCGCGAAATCGCGGCAGTGCTTCGGAAGGGAAGCTCCGGGAATCGCCGGGCATGTTTATCGCCTCTTCCCCCGGAAATTCCTCCCGCGGCGTCAACAGATTTGTTGCCCGGGCTGAAAAGGGCATCTCCGGGTCTTTTGGGAGAAACCGGTTCTTCGCTGGCGAAACGGAAGAAGTTCGCACGTGTGCGCCCGCCCCGGGCCTGGGCGCGCGCTCTTGACGGGCGGGCTGTCGGCGATCAATTTCGCCGGTGTGCTTCTTCTCCTCGACAACTACGATTCCTTCACCTACAACCTCGTCCAGTATTTCGGGGAACTCGGGGTGATGCCCGAGGTGTATCGCAACGACCGGATCACGGTGGGGGAGGCGGTCGCGAAGAATCCGTCCGCCCTGGTGATCTCGCCCGGGCCGTGCTCGCCGAACGAAGCGGGCGGGAGCCTTGCCATGATCGCCGAGTTCGCCGGTCGGATTCCCGTTTTCGGCGTGTGCCTCGGGCACCAGTGCATCGGGCAACACTTCGGCGGACGGGTGGTCCGCGCCGAGCGCCTCATGCACGGCAAAACCTCGCCCATCCACCACCGGGGGGAGAGTGTTTTCGCAGGGATAACGGATCCTTTCGACGCGACCCGGTACCACTCCCTGATTGTCGAGCGGGCGTCGCTGCCCGCCTGCCTGCGCGTGACCGCCTGGACCGCCGAGGGCGAGATCATGGGCCTGCGGCACGAGTCGATGGAGATCCACGGTGTGCAGTTCCATCCGGAATCCCTCGCGACCGGCGAGGGCAGGAAGATTCTCGCGAACTTTCTCGCGCTGAGCGGTCTTCTTCCCGCGTCGGTCGCCGCCCCGGGAAAAAGCCACTGATCCCGGGAGGGGCCTTCCGCCGCCCTTCCCGCAAGCGGTTTTCAGACTGCCTTCGGCGGCGCGGGCGCGGGGATCCCCCGGATGGCGGCCATGATGGTTTCCGAGGCGAGGTCGAACCGGTCTTTGGCCTTGCGCCCCGGATCGAATTCTGCCGCCGGGAGCGGTTTTCCGAAACGAACGCGGATCGGCTGTCCCCACCGGGGTTTGCGGTTTCTGCCCAGGGCTTCGAACGTGCCGAAGATCCGGGCCGGAACGACCGGGACACCTCCCTTGCAGGCAAGAAGCCCGATTCCCCGCCGGGGCGGCAGAAAATTTCCGTCGGGCGACCGGGTTCCCTCGGGAAAAACCAGCAGGCCCCCGCCCGACCGGAGCACATCGAGAGCGCCGCGGATCGCCCCAAGGTCCTGCCCTCCGCGATTGTTGACCGGCACGGCGTTGACTCCGCGGAGGATGCGGTCGGCCGGACCCCGGAAAAGCGTGTCGCGCGCGAAATAGTGGATGGGGCGACGGAAACAGACCCCGACGGCCGGCGGATCCAGGTAGCTGACATGGTTCGCCGCCAGGAGGAAGGCGCCGGTCCTCGGCACAAAGTGCGCCTCGTATCCCTCGATTCGGAAAAGGGAGTCGAAAACGGACGAGCACAGATTCCACCCCACGCGGTAAAGGAGTTCGCTGCCAGTTGCCGGGGAAGGGTTCATTTACACCAGGCTGACAGAGGGGAAGGCGTTTTACAATTGCTGTTTCGGCGATTCGTGACGACGAACCGACCGGAATCCGGGGCGCGGGGTGTCCGGAGGGCGGGCCCGGGGGAAGTTGGGTTGGCCAGATTCCGGCGCAGGGGTTATCCGTATCCATTATGCCGGAAACGGAATCATTGAAGGCGTTGCGCGCCGCCCTCGGCGAACGGGTGCGGACCGATCCCGACTCACTCTACCGACACTCCTTCGACGGAATGCGGCTGGCCTTTCCCCACGAGGCGGACATCGTCGTCGATGCTCCGGAGCAGGTCGGCGAAGTGCTGCGCCTGGCGAACGGCCACCGGGTGCCGGTGACCGCGCGCGGCGGGGGAACGACGCTGACGGGTTCCGCCAGCCCGGTCCGGGGCGGGTGGGTTCTCCTTCTGGGGGGATTGGCGGATCTGCGCATCGATCCTGTCAACCGCTTCGCGCACGCCGGCCCCGGGGTCATTGTTTCCGACCTGCAGGAGCGGGCCCGGGCCGGGGGACTTTTCTATCCTCCGGATCCGTCGTCCATCCGCCATTGTACGGTCGGCGGGAACATCGCCTGCAATGCCGGAGGAATGCGCTGCCTGAAGTACGGGGTCACCCGCGACTACGTCGTGGCCCTGAGCGGGTACCTGCCGACGGGCGAGGCGGTTACGTTCGGCCGGGATGTCAAGAAATTCGCCGCGGGCTACAACCTCCGGGATCTCTGGATCGGGAGCGAGGGAACCCTCGGCGTGGTGACGGGTGCGACGCTACGCCTGATTCCCGCCCCTGCGGCGGTTTGGAGCTTGCTCGCCGCCTTTCCCGACGAGCGCAGCGCCCTTGATGCGGTCCGGGAGGCGGTCGAAGGAGGCCTCGGGCCCGCGGTCCTCGAGTTCCTCGACCGGCCCAGCGTCCGCGGCGCCGAGGCCGCCTTCGGGCACCCTGTTTTCGAGGGAATGCCCGGTCGGAGCCTTCTTCTCCTCCAGTTGGACGGCTCGCCGGGAGAGGTCGCGATTTCGCGGGAAAAGGTGCTCGAATGGGTCCGCGCCCGCGCGGAGGCCTTCCGCCCGGCGCCTTCGGATGAGGACGCCGCGAAGCTTTGGGAGATCCGCCGGGCCTGTTCCAGCGCGATGTTCGAACTGGGCGACAGCAAGTTGAACGAGGACGTGGTCGTTCCGATCGACCGGCAGGCGGACCTGATCGACGCGGTGGCGGCTATCCGCGAGCGGCACCGGGTGGCCGTGGCGGTCTTCGGCCATGCGGGAGACGGCAATCTCCACGTCAACCTGATGTACCACAAGGACGACGCCGGGGAAGCCGCCCGCGCCCGCACGGCGGTCGGCGAACTCATGGAGAGGGTCGTCGCCCTCGGGGGGGCGATCAGCGGCGAACACGGGGTCGGTCTCGCCAAGACCCCTTTTCTCGGTCTCCAGCTCGCTCCGGCCGAGATCGACGCGATGCGCCGGATCAAGAAGGCCCTCGATCCCAACGACATTCTCAATCCGGGAAAAATCTTCGAACCCTACGAGGTATGGAACAAGGAGAAAGAGGACTACCGTTTCCCCTGGGACCACCGTTGAGGGGGGCGTGAATGGTCGGCCCGCCGGCGAAGTCAGGAGACGGAGACCGTTTCCTCGGCAGCGGCGGCGAGCGATTTCAATTCCCCGGCGATTTCCGCTACCGGGCGGCGGATCAGTTCGACAGCCGAGAAACGGCTCTCCGGAAGGGAGGGGAGGGTGCGGAGGCTTTCCCTCAGCACCGGGGTCCGGTTCGCCGCCACTTCGTCGAAGCGCTTCACGGGGGTGAAGTGCGGGCCGTCGCGCACGACCGCGGGGTGGCTGACGGTGAGTTCGCCGATGGCTTTCGCGGTTTCCGCGAGACGGTCGAGTTCCTCCTTGGTGAAACTTTCCGTGGGTTCGAACATCAGGCCGAGCGGCTCCGGAAAGGCGACCGTGGGGGCGTGGTATCCGAAATCCAGGAACATTTTCCCGAAAGAGGGCACCGCCTTCGGCCGGGAGATCCCGACCGATTCGAGAGCCTCGAACTGTTCCTCGGTAAGCGAGAGGATGAATTCGTGCATCCGCGGAGCCGGGGCCGTGCCCGCGGGGAGGAGTGGAAAGTGCGGGGCCAGCAATTTCTGCAGATAGCGCGCGGCCAGAACGGCGGTCGCGCTCATCCGGGGAACCCCTTCCCTGCCGAGGCGCAGCAGGTAGGCGTAGCAGCGGACCTTGTGGGCGAAATTCCCCCAGTGCCGGTGGAAGGTGCCGATCGATTGCGGCGGAGTCACCGCCGTGAAACCGTTCCCGCCGCGGACGATCTGTTTGCCGGGGAGAAAGTCCAGAAGCCGTTCGCTCACGGCGACGATACCGTCGCCCGGACCACCTCCCCCGTGGGGGATCGTCCAGGTCTTGTGGAGGTTGCTGTGGACGGCGTCCACGCCCATCGCCCCGAGATCGATCCAGCCCGCGATGGCGTTCAGGTTGGCTCCGTCCAGGTACACGAGGCCGCCGGCGGCGTGGACTTTTTCAGCGATTTCGGCGAAGGCGGTTTCGAAGATCCCACCGGTGTTCGGATTGGTGATCATGATCCCCGCGATCCGCGGACCGAATTCGGCGATCTTCGCATCGAGATCCTCCGGGTCGATGCATCCGGTCGCGTCCGCCTTCAACAGGGCGATTCCCCGCCCGGAGGGGAACCCGGCCATCGCCGCCGAAGCGAAATTCGTTCCGTGGGCGGAGCGCGGGATCAGCATGACATCGCGCCCGTTGTCGCCCCGCGAGCGGTGATAGGCCTGAAACATCTTCAACCCGACCAGCTCGCCCTGGGCGCCGGCGACCGGCTGGGTGGTCACTCCCGCCAGGCCGGTCATGGCGCGGAACCACTCCTGGATCTCGAAGAGCACCTCGAGCGATCCCTGCGAGCAGGATTCGGGTGCCGCCGGATGGATGTCCGTGAACCCGGCCCGGCCCGCCGCCCACTCGTTGAGATACGGGTTGTATTTCATGGTGCAGGATCCGAGCGGGTAGGGTCCCTCTTCGGGAGCGGCGTTCAACGCGTCGAGGCGGCGGTAGTAGGCGAGGACCTCCTCCTCCGGATAGCCGGGCAGCTCCGGATCACCGGACCGGAGGTGGGCCTGCGGAACCTCCGCGACCGGAGCCGGGCCTTTCCCCGGCGCCGTCCCCCCGCGTTCGCGGAGAAGGTCGAGCAGCCGGGAGACCTCGTCCGGGCCGGAGCGGTCCGAGACCGAAATTTTCAACAGATTGCGCGAAGCGCCCCCGATCCGGCGGCTGACATCGGTGCCGGCCAGAAATCCGCGTTCAAGGGCGGATTCGAGCAGGCCGGCGACCGGGTAGTCGGTCTCGAGGGTCAGGTCGGTGAAGACGGCGCCGCCCGGAAAAGCCGGCCGCACTCCGCCGATGTCGGCGATGCCGGCGAGGATGTCGGCGGAAATCCCGCGGGCGGCCTCCACCGCGGCCCGGAGGCCCTCGCCGCCGCGGGTCAGCAGCGCGGCGCCGACCAAGGTCGCCAGGAAGGCCTGGTTGGAGCAGATGTTGGAGGTCGCCTTCTCCTTGCGGATGTGCTGCTCGCGGGTCGAGAGTACCATGACCTTGCCCGCCCGGCCGGCCCGGTCCTCCGCTCCGCCGACGAAACGTCCGGGCGCGTTGCGGATGTCGTTGCGGTGTTCGGCGTCGAAGCGGATGGCGAAGAGCCCCAGTCCGGGCCCGCCGAAATTCGGGTCGAGCGCCAGGTGCTGCCCCTCGCCGATCGCGATGTCGGCCCCTTTCGCTCCGAAACGGGCCGGAGGCTTGAGTCCGCCCGGTCCGAGCAGAAACGGATCGACCACCGCAATGCTGCGCACACCGGTCTCCGCGCACGCGTCGGTCAGGGCATCGACATCCTCCAGGAGTCCGAATGTGTTCACATGGGGAAAGGCGAAGGCGGAAATCTCGGCGGACCGCGAGGAGAGAGCCCCGCGCAGGGCGGAGGGATTGATGAGCCCGGTGGCGGGATCGGCCTCGACGCGCAGCAGTTCGAAAGGGGTGTCGGCCAGATGGGTCTCCAGAACGGCGATGTCCGAAGGTTCGAGCGAACCGGCGACCGCCACGACCGAGGAATCGCGCTTCAGCCGGAAGGAGCAGAAGGATGCTTCGACGAGGGCGGTCGAGCGGTCGTAGAGGGAGGAGTTGACGGCGTCGTAACCCGTCAGCTCGGAGAGGAGGCATTGGTAGATCCAGTGGGCGGTCAGGGTGCCCTGGCTGCGCTCGGGCTGATACGGGGTGTAGCTGGTCGCCAGGCGGCGGAGGGCGGCGACCTTCGCGACGATCGCGGGCTGCCGCCAGTCCGGCAGTCCGTCGGCCGCGAATCCGGGCAGCGGGCGGTTGCGTTCGGCCAGCGCGGCCAGGCGGGCGCGGGCCCCCTCCTCGTCCATCTCGTCCGGCAGGGGCGGCGGAGCGGCGAAGCGGATGTTTTCGGGAATGTGGCGGAACAGATCCTCCCGGCTGCGGGCCCCCGTGGTTTGCAACATTTCAACCTCCCGCCCGGGCGGGAGAGGGATGTAGTGTCGGGCGTGTTCCCGGAAATTATCGGTCAATACGGGTGCGGATGCGGTTCGCGGGCTCTCGGGCATAACCACATCGTAGAATCTCCCGCCCGGTGTGCAAGTCCCGGAGCGGAAAGAAAGAATGCCGCCTGCCGAGACGGGTGCTCCCACATCCCGCCCGGCGGGCCGCGCCGGTCGAAGCGCGCTTCGTTGAACGATGAAACCGGCGGGAGGGGCCGGCGCGACATCCCCCCTACCGCATCGAAAGATTTTCGTCCGCCCGGATCCGCTCCTGCAGGTCTTCGAAGGCCGCACCCACTTCCTTGTCGGTGAGGGTGCGTTCGTTGGAGCCGTATTCGAGCGTAACGGCGATGCTCCGGGTTCCCTCCGGGAGGCCCCGGCCCTCGTAAACGTCGAAGATGCGGACGGACTCGACAGCGAAGTCCGGGACTCCCTTGCGGGCGTGGTCGGCGATCCGGGCGCGCACGGTTTCGGCCAGCAGGTCTTTCGGTGCGACGACGGCGATGTCCTTGACGGAACGGGGAAAGGGGCTGGGCGCGGAGAACACGTTGCGCCGGATCGACGGGAGCGCGAATTTCGCCGGATCGACGATCAGTTCGGCGGCGAAGACCGGATCGTCGATTCCATGGCTTTCGAGGCAGGCGCGGGAAAGAGCCCCCCATTCGGCCCGCCATCCGGAGCCGCTCTCGATCACCGCGGCCCTCCTGTCGGTCCAGGCCGGATGATCGCCGGTCGGCCGAATGCGGTCGGCCCTCCAGTCCAATCCGGCCAGCTCCGCCAGATCCTCCACCAGGCGGCGGGCGCGGTGGAAGTCGAAGGGCTCCCGGGCCAGCCACTCGGTTTTCTCCGGCGAGGGGGCGGCAGCGAAGGCGACCGACAGCAGTTCCGTCACCCGGCCGTCCTCCTCGCGGAACACCCGGCCGCACTCGAAGAAGCGAAACTCCTTGCGCGCTCGACCGCGGTTGTAGCGGACCACCTCCAGCAACCCGCCGATCAGCGAGGGCCGCAGATGGCTCTGGTCGCGGGCGAGCGGATTCTCCAGGGCGAGGGAATCGGCGGCGGCTCTGCCCTGCCAGAATTCGACCTCGGCCCCGGGGACCAGGCTGTAATTGAAGGCCTCGTTGAAGCCGTTGGCGGCCAGATGGGAACGGAAGACGCCCGAGACGAGATCGACCGGCGATTCGGGGAGGGCCGAGACGGTCTCGCAACCGATCCCTGCCTCGGGGATCCGGTGGGTGCCGTACATCCGGAGAAATTCTTCCGCCAGATCCGCCACCCGCCAGAGATCGGCGCGAAAGGAGGGGACGCGCACCGTCCACGGATCAAGCGGGTCGTCGGTGCGGAACACCGTCAACTCGAGGCGCTCCCAGGCCTCGGCGATCTCGTCGTCCGACACCTCGAACCCGAGCCGGTCCACGATCTGCCGGGGGGCGACGCGGATCTCGGTGATGGTTTCGGGGATATGGCCTTCGACCAGGGGTGCGCCGGCGACCTGTCCCCCGGCGGTTTCGAGGATGAGATCGATGCAGCGAGCGGCCGCGTACTCGATGCCGGCCGGATCGACGCCGCGCTCGAAGCGGTGCGAACTGTCCGTCCCCAGACCGAGCCGGCGGGAGGTGGCGCGGATTCCCGTGGCCTCGAAAGAGGCGACTTCGAGAACGAGATCGGTCGTGGAACCATCGACCTCCGCGTCGAGGGAGCCCATGACGCCGGCGATGACGAGGGGTCGCTCCGAATCGGCGATCACCAGATCGCCCGTGGAAAGGCGGCGTTCCTTCTCGTCGAGAGTGCGGATCACTTCGTCCGAGCGGGCGGGCCGGACGACGAGCCGGCCCCCGCGGATCTTGGCGGCGTCGAAGGCGTGCAGCGGCTGCCCCGTCTCCAGCAGGACGTAATTGGTGCAATCGACGACGTTGTTGACCGGGCGCAGTCCGGCGGCCGACAGCTTCCGGCGCATCCATTCCGGGCTTTCGCCGATGGATACGCCCCGTATCCCCCGGGCCGTGTAGCGCGGGCAGGCGGAGGAATCGCGGACCTCGACGGCTTCGAGCGGATGCCCGCCCCCGTCGGTCCCCGAAACGTCGTGCCGCACTTCGGGATAGGCGAGATCCTCCCGGAACCACGCCGCGAGTTCGCGGGCGATGCCGATCACGCTCAGGCAGTCCGGCCGGTTCGGAGTCACCTCGATGTCGAAAACGGTGTCCCCGGCCGGGAGCACCTCGTTGATCGGGGTGCCGACGGCGGGCCGCCCGTCGAGGATGAGGAGGCCGGAATGGTCGTCCCCGAGGTTGAGTTCCTTCGCCGAGCACATCATGCCGGCCGAGGCCACGCCGCGCAGTTTCGACTTTTTGATTCGGAAGCCGCCCGGCAGAACGGCGCCCGGCAGGGCGACCGGCACCCGGTCGCCGATCTGGAAATTGGTCGCCCCGCAAACGATACCGACGGGATCGCCGGCCTCGCCCGTCTTCACCGAGCAAACACTCAGGCGGTCGGCGTTCGGATGTTGCTCGCGCGAGAGAACCTCGCCGACGACCACCTTCTCCAACGGCGGCAGGCCGACGGTTTCAATCCCCTCGACCTCGAACCCGATCAGGGTAAGCGCCTCCTCGATCTCCTCCACCGGGCGGTCGAGGTTCGTGTAGTCGGATAGCCACTGGTAACTGACCTTCATGAGAACTGGCGGAGGAAGCGTTCGTCGTTCTGGTAGAAATACCGGATATCGTCGATCCCGTAGAGGTACATCGCCACGCGCTCGACCCCCATCCCGAAGGCGAATCCGGAAACGGCGTCGGGGTCGTAGCCGACCGACTCGAAGACGGCCGGATCGACCATCCCGCAGCCCATGATCTCGATCCAGCGCGACCCGACCTTTCCGAGATGCTCGCTCGAGAAATCGACCTCGAAACTCGGCTCGGTGTAGGGGAAGAAATGCGGGCGGAAGCGGGTCTTGGCGCCCGGCCCCAGCAGTTCCCGCACGAAGTAGTCGAGAACCGCCTTCAGATCGCGGACGGTCACCTTCCCGTCCACGTAGAGACCCTCGACCTGGTGGAAATTGGCGCTGTGGGTGGCGTCGGCGGTGTCGCGCCGGAAGCAACGGCCGGGGGAGATGATCCGGATCGGGGGCTGGTTCGCCAGCATCGTCCGTATCTGGGTGCTCGACGTGTGGGTGCGGAGCAGGTGGCGCTCGCCATCCTCCCTCTTCGCCACGTTGGCGAAGCGGACTCCGGACTTCAGATAGTAGGTGTCGTGCAGATCCCTCGCCGGATGGTCGGGCGGGGTGTTCAGCGCGTCGAAGCAGTAGTATTCGGTCTCGACATCGGTACCCTCCACGACGGAAAAGCCGATCCGCCGGAAGACCTCGACGATCCGGTTGCGGACCAGGGTCAGGGGGTGTTCGCGGCCGCGGGGAAAATCGGGGCTCGGCAGCGACGGATCCACCTCAGGTCCCAGGCGGGCCCGGAACCCGGCCTCCTCGGCGCGGCGGACCGCCTCGGAGAAGACCGCCTCGAGGCCGGTCTTCAGCTCGTTCAGCTTTTTGCCGAACGCCGGTTTCTCGTCCCCCGGGAGATCGGCGATCTTCTTGCGGAAAGCCGTGAAAGAGCCGCCCGCTCCGAAGAAACGGGCCTTCACCTCGTCGAGCGCCGCGCGGGAATCGACCGAGGCCACCGCCTCTTCCGCCTCCCGGATGATGCCGGAAATATCCTCGTCCATGGATTCTCCTTCTCCTTCTCTGGCGACGGTTGCAACGAATGGCCGGGGGCGCGCTTTCCGGAGGCAACCCGAACGGGGCGGACTGCGATCGCCTCCCCGGACGCGGCCGACGGACCGGAAGCGCCCCGTGCCGCTCAGCCGGCCCTCTCGACGGGCGCGCTGTCCTTCACCTTCCGGACCAGGGCCTCGAAAGCGACCGGATCGTGGATCGCCAGTTCGGACAACGCCTTGCGGTTCATCTCGATCCCGGCTTCGCGCAGACCCGACATGAACCGGCTGTAGTTGATTCCGGCGGCGCGGCAGGCCGCGTTGATCCGGACGATCCAGAGCTGGCGCATCTCGGATTTCTTTTTCCGGCGGTCGCGGTAGGCGAATTTTTCGGCGCGTTCGACCGCGTCCTTCGCGTAGCGGAAGAGGCGGGACTTGTTTCCGTAGTAGCCCTTGGCTTTGGAGAGGACCTTTTTGCGGCGCGCGCGGGAGGCTGGTTTTCCTGTGGATCTTGGCATGTTGGTGTCGTTCGGTTTGGTGCGGTGCCGGGTCGCCTGTTCGTGTCACCCGGAGCCCGCGGATTCGTCTTCGGTCAGAGGATCGCCTTTTCCAGGCGCTTCTGGAAGCCCTGGGAGACGGATTGATCCTGGCGCCCGGCCCGACGCTGCTTCGTGGATTTCTTGCGGAGCAGGTGGCGGTTGCCCGGTTTGCGGCGGATGAGGCGACCGGAACCGGTGACCTTGAACCGCTTGGCGATGGATTTTTTGGTCTTTTGCATGACGGAAAAACGGAGGATAAAACCGGGACCCCGGCCGTCTGTAAAGATATTTCGGAAAAAATTTCTCCCTTGCATCCCGTCCGGTTCTTCCCCGGGCTGTGTGATTATGGAAATCGAAAAAGACAAAGTTGTGACCATGCACTACACGCTCCGGAACGACAACGGGGACGTTCTTGATTCGTCGGAAGGGAAGGACCCGCTTTCCTATCTCCACGGGCGCGGAAATCTCATCCCCGGTCTGGAACGCCGCATCGAGGGCGAGAGCGCCGGTTCGGAAAAGGAAGTGAGGGTGCCTTCGCAGGAAGCCTATGGGGCGGAGGACCCGTCGAAAAAGTTCGAGGTGCCCCGCGCGCAGTTCCCCGAGGAAGCGGAGATCGTGCCCGGCGCCCGGTTCCGGGCGGAGGGCGCCAGCGGGCCGGTCGTGGTAAGGGTCGATTCGGTGGCCGGCGACCAGGTCACCATCGACGCCAATCATCCCCTGGCCGGGCAGGATCTGAATTTCTCCGTGAAAGTCGTCGCCGTGCGCGACGCCTCCGCCGAGGAAATCGAGCGCGGCCACATCAACTGACGCGCCCCCCGAATTGATTCGGAAAATTTTTCATTGAAATGGAAATTCAGGGTTGCATTGGGTCAGACCCATATTGTTGAATGGTTTCTTCGAAATCCTAATTTTGCCTGTTATGAGAAGAAGACGATACAAGCCTACAGAGCTGTCCTACCACCATCTGATGAGCCGGACGGTGGACGGGGAGCCTTTTTTTGGAGATTTGGAGAGGGAGATGTTGCGGAAGATGATCCGGCAGGCGGCCGATTTCTCCGGGGTGCGGGTGATCACCTACG
>JBKHCX010000085.1:0-12373 GCA_046541615.1 Puniceicoccaceae bacterium | reverse complement strand
TTTTGTTCATGGTTTTCCGGGCGTCAACAAATTTCCGGGAATTTCCGGAATTTTTCTGGGTGTCCCGTACTTTCCCGTCCCCTACTTTCCCTGGGTGTCCCTTACTTTACTTCAACCTCTCCCCTACTTTACTTCAACCTCCGTTACCTCAACCTTCTAGCGGGGTCAGGTGATCTCCACGGGGCGGCGGATGACCGGGGCCTCCCACTCGCGGAAGGTGCTCAGGATGAATCCGGTCAGGACGCCCATTACGACGAGGTTCGAGCCGCCGTAGCTGATGAACGGGAGGGACATCCCCTTCGTCGGCAGGAGACCGGTCACCACCCCCATGTTGATCATCGCCTGCCCGACGATGAACAGCAGCGCCCCGAACACGAAGGTGAATCCGAACAAGTCGGGCGCCTTCCGGATCTGGGAAAGGGCGAGGATCGTGAACAGGACGAAGAGGAGGACCACCCCGCCGGTCGCGAGAAAGCCGAGTTCCTCGCCGACCACCGCGAAGATGAAATCGGTGTGGGCCTCGGGAAGAAAGCTCAGATGCTGCCGCCCCCGGCCGGGACCCGCCCCCTCGAGCCCGCCGACGCTGAAGCCGAGGATTCCCTGCCAGAGCTGGTATCCGCCCCCGCCCCGGTTTGCTTCGAGGTCGAGAAACGAGGTCACCCGGTCCAGCCGCTCGGGGTCGTACAGGATCAGCGCCGACACCCCGGCCAGGAAAAGCGCGCCCGTGGCCGACAGCGACCAGACGGATGCGCCCGCCACCAGAAGGAGCGCCCCGCCCACGGCGGCGTAGAGGACGCTCGTCCCCAGGTCCGGTTCGAGGACGATCAGCGCGGCAAAGGGGGCCACGATGAGACAGGGAAGGAGGAAACCGGGCACGAAACTCTCCATCTTCCTCCCGTTGCGCGCCACGTACCAGGCCATGAGGCAGAGAAATCCGATTTTCGCGAACTCCGAGGGCTGGAACCGGAAAGGCCCCGCCGCGATCCACCGCCGGGCGCCATTCACCTCGACCCCGATGCCGGGCACCAGGACCACGGCGAGAAGAGCCAGGGATCCCAGGGCGAGCGGCCACGACAGGATCCGGAGCCGCTCGATCCCGAACAGAAAAGCCGCCCCGCCGACGAGAAAAGCGATGCCGAACCAAACGAGCTGCCGGGTGAAATACGTCCCGAGAAAGCGGTCCCCACCCCCGCCCGCGCTCAGGAGAACGGTGAGCCCGACGGCGACGAGCCCGCACACGGACAGCAACAGGAACCACCCGCGCAGCGGAAAGGCCCAGAGGCTTCCGTGGCGGAGGGGTCCTCCTTGTTCATTTCCGCTCACGGTCGCCAGGGAGTCGAAGGCCTGCCGCGCTCCCCCCCGGGATCAGTCGCCGTCGGCGTCCCGGCGCTCGGTGGGCACCTCCTCGACCCCCTCGAAATCGAGGAAGATGTCTTCTCCGAACCCTTCCTCGGGCTCGACCGCGTTGACCTCCGGCACGATCTCGGGCGCGGCCGGCGAGTCCTCCGGCCCTAGGGCCTCCGCCGGCGGAGTCGAAACCGGATCCTCCGCCCGCGGCGGGAGCGGCTCCGGCGATCGCTCCGGAAGGATGCGGCCCCCCGAACCGGCATCGTCTCCCGAAGAGAGCTTCGAATCCGATCCGGCCGGCTTCACCTTCAGCTCGGCCCCCGCCCTCATGCGGCGGGCGTCCGGGATTCCGTTGGCCGCGAGCAACTCCTCCACCGACATTCCGTAGCGGTTGGCGATGCCGGCGGGTGTCTCGCCGCTCCGGACGGTGTGGACGGCGGAGTAGTCGTCGGGATCGATATCGACGGCCCGCGATTCGGCGGGATCGTCATCCGGCGCGACCATATCCCCCGGCACGATCAAACGCTGCCCGATGCGGATGCGGTCGCCGGTCATGTTGTTCAGGTTCTTGATCCGCGAGACCGAGGTTCCCGCGCGGGCGGCGATCTCGGAGAGCGTGTCCCCGCGGCGGACCTCGTAGATCGAGGTGCCCGGCTCGGGCACGGGCCCTTCCGAATCCGGAGCATCCGCATCCACCGCGTCGTATCCGGAGGGCACGACGATTTCCTGCCCGACGCGGAGCTGGCTGTCGCGGTCCATGCCGTTGGCCTCGAGGAGCGCGGCGAAGGGCACGTTGTACTCCTTTGACAGCCCCCAGAGCGTGTCCCCCCGCTGGACGGTGTAGGGCACGTAGCCGGAGGTCGGCGACGGCGACGGGGCGGAGCCCTCTCCACCGCTGGCCTCTCCCCCGTTGAATTCATCCTCCGGTCCCTGGTTGAAAAGCGGCTCAACCGGTTCCAGCCCTGCGGGCCCGGCGCCGGCGGATCCCTCCGAAGAGTCGCGCGGCCGGGTCGGCGTGGACCGCGGGCGGGCGGAGGCGCCCGAACCGGCGAACCCGCTGTTGAAGGAGGAGTCGACCTCCTCCGAATCCGGGGGCAGACCCTGCTCCTGGGCCAGCACCTCGCGCGGCACGTTCACCGACCGTTTGGCTTTGCGGTGCTCCTCCCACTGGCGGTCGATCGACTGGCAGCCGGGCTGGAGCAGGAAGGCGCCGATGAGGAGGATATGCCCGAGGATGACGAGACTGAATACTTTGAAGAATTTCATGGGTGTGGAAGGAAATGGAAAGGAACAAGAATCATGACGGGACCCGTTTTCTAGCAAACGTTAAATAGGAGCTTAGTCGATTTTTGTCCCCGGGGAAAGGGCTAAATCACGGACGGCCGCGCGAAAGGCGTCCCCCCGCTCCGCGTATCCGGAGAACTGGTCGAAACTGGCGAATCCGGGGCTCAGCAGCACGGTGTCGCCGGGCCGGGCCCGGGCCACGGCCGACCCGAAGGCGGCGGCCAGCGAATCATGCCGCCCGGCGGGAACGCCGGCCGCCCGGAGGCCGTCGGCGAGATCCCTTCCAGTCGCCCCGAACGTATCCGCCGATGCGATACGATCGGCGAGCCCGGCGGCGAGCGCGGCGGGATCCTCCCCTTTGTCCGACCCGCCGCCGATCCAGCGGATCGGTCCCGGCAGCGCGCGGACGGCCGCCAGGGCGGCGTGGAAGTTCGTCGCCTTGGAGTCGTTCACGAACGAAAGGCCGGCCGCCGTTCCGAGGGACTCCATCCGGTGCGGCGGAGGTTCGAAGACGCGGGCGGTCTCGGCCGGCACGGCCTCCGGGCGGCCCGTCGAGCGCCACCATGCGGCGGCCAGGGCGTAGAGGGAGTCGAAAGGAGGGCGGGCGAAGAAGCCTTCCGCGGGCGCCGCCCCGGGGGGCAGGGGCGCCGCCACGCGCAGATTCCCGGGCACGGGCATCCCCGCCGCCATGGCGTGGTCGCGGACGGTTGCCCCGGCGAACACCGGTGCGCCGCTCCCGACCAGGCGCCACTTGGCCGCGAAGTAGCCGGCGGTCGATTCGTGCCAGTCGAGGTGATCGGGGGCGAAGTTCGTCCAGAAGGCGGCCTCGCAGCGGGGACGCGCCCAGTCGTACAACTGGAAGGAACTGGTCTCGCAGACGGCGATATCGCCGGCCCGCTCCGATCCGTCGCAGAGCGCCGAAAGCGGCAGGCCGATGTTGCCGCAGGCGCGGGCGGATTCGCCGTTGGCCCGCAGGGCCTTTTCGAGAAAACGGGCCAGCGTGGTCTTTCCATTGGTGCCGGTCACGCAGAGAAGCCTGCCGGGCCAGAAGGCGGCGGCGAACTCCGTCTCGCCCTCGACGGGGATGCCCGCCTCGCGCGCCAGACGCCGCCACGGGTGCCCGGGGCGGAATCCGGGGCTGACCACGGCGAGGGCGTATTCGCCCGGGGCCGGCCGGAACCCAGCGCACCCGCGGTCCCCGCCGCGCTCATCGAAGATCTCGGCGGTCTTTCCCAGCCGCCGCAGCAGCCCCGCCGCCGCCCGGCCGCTCACCCCGCCCCCGAGGACGGCGACGGGCGTATTCGTGTTCTCCAGAGCCGAACGACGGCGCGCGCGCAAGCACGCGGCCCTACTGTGGATAGGTTGGTGCGGCATCAGACATGGACGGATTGGGTCATCGAAAGAGGTGTGGATTCGATCTCCGGAGCCGAACGGCGGCACGCGCGCAAGCACGCGGCCCCACAGGTTCTTCCGACACAACGACGAATCCGGAATCCGCATTCCCGTAGGGCCTCGCGCTTGCGCGATGGCCGCGAACCTGCCGGAAAATCGGATACATCTCTTCCCTTCATCGCAGGCGCAGCGACGCCAGGCCGGCGATCGCGCAGAGCAGGGAGAGAATCCAGAAGCGGATGACCACTTTGTTCTCGTGCCAACCCCGGAGTTCGAAGTGGTGGTGGATCGGCGCCATCAGAAAAATCCGTTTCCGGCGGGCCTTGAAGGAGCCCACCTGGAGAATCACCGAGACCGCCTCGACGACGAAGATGCCCCCGACGATGACCAGGGTGAAGGGCTGGTGGATCAGGAAGGCGATCACCCCGACCAGCCCGCCGAGCGCCAGCGATCCGGTGTCGCCCATGAAAACCTCCGCCGGATGGGCGTTGTACCAGAGAAAGGCCAGACTCGCGCCGAGCAGCGCCGAGCAGACGACCGCCAGTTCCCCCGTTCCCGGCAGGTAGCTGATCAGGAGATAGTCGGAGATGATGACGTTGCCGGAGAAGTAGGCCATCAGCCCGAAGGCCAGCGCCGAGGTGACCGTGCAGCCGATGGCGAGGCCGTCGATCCCGTCGGTCAGGTTGATCGCGTTGCTCGATCCGGCCAGAATCAGGAAGAAAAACGGAAAGAGAATCCAAAGCGCAAGACTCTCGACGGCGACGTCCTTGTAAAAAGGCACCCAGAGTTCGCGGACGCTCGCCGAGGTGTCCGGGTGGATCAGCAGAACCGCCAGCACCACCGCCGCGAGGCCTGCCTGGGCGAGGAGCTTGATCCGTCCGCTCAAGCCGTCGCTGTTTTTCTGGACGACCTTCCGGTAGTCGTCGAGAAAGCCGACCGCCGTCAGCCCGGCGTACACGAGCCACGCCACCGCGACGTACACGTTCGGCCGGGCGAAGAGCAGTACCCCGGCCGAGACGCAGAGGAAGAGGATCAGCCCGCCCATCGTGGGCGTCTCCTTCTTGCCCTGGTGCAGGACGGCGAGGTTCCCGACGACCTCCTCGCTCCGGCCCGCCTCTTTCATGCGCAGGCTCTGGAGACGCCGGATGATCGCGGGGCCGAAGACCAGACCGAGCACGAACGAGAAGAGGCCGGCCATGACCGCGCGCACGGTTATGTAACCGAAAAGGCGGAACGGCCCCCACCAGGATTCCAATTGTTCGAGAAAGGAGAGCATCCGGCATCATGGAGCGGCGGCTTCGAGGAAATCGAGAATCTTTTCGAGCCGCGCCCGCCGGCTGCCCTTCAGGAAGAGCGTCCCCGGCGCCGCCGCGACCCCGGGGGCGACCGCCTCCGGCGTTTCGGCGGCGACGACGACCACGCCCGGACCGCCCCTGGCGCGGAGCACCGGCTCCATGACCTGGGCCGGCGGGCCGACGAGAAACACCCGGTCCCCGGCGAGCACCGGGAGGGCGTCGGCGAGCCTGCGGTGCCAGGCGATCGTGTCGGCCCCCAGCTCCTCCATCGCGCCGATGACCCAGCAGCGGGGCGGTTCGGGAAAGCGGCGGTGGAAGTAGTGGGCGGCGTCGGCGAAGGAAGCCGGGTTCGCGTTGTAGTGGTCGGCATAGACCCGGCGGCCGCCCGCCGACAGAACCTCCCCCCGCTGGGAGGCCGGCCGCCATTCGCCGAGGCGGACGCGCACCGTCTCCGGCGGCACTCCCTCGGAGAGGGCCGTCAGCACGGCGAGGCAGGTGTTCTCCAGCATGCCGGCGGTCGCCTCGGGTGCGGCGAAGTCCATGGGGCGTCCCCCGCTCCCGTCGCAGAGGTGGACCGTTCTCGGGTCTCCGCCGACCCGGTAGCGCCACACCACGCCGCCGGCGGCGACGGAAATCCCCGCGCCCGCCTCGGGCTGCAGCCATCGGGGCGCGGCGTAGCCGCCCCCGGAGAAAACGGCGTACTCGGCGCAGGCGGGCCCGAAGAAAGTGGCCTCCCGGGCCGCCCGCGGCAGCCGGGCCTTCTCCGCCGCGATGCCCTCCAGGCTGCCGAGCTTTTCGAGGTGGGCCGGCCCGATCGTGGTGACGAGGGCGACGTCCGGCCGGATCAGCGAGGCGAGCGTCTCCATCTCGCCGTGCTCGCTGATCCCCGCTTCGATGACCGCCCGGCGGTGCTCCGGACGGATCCGCAGAAGGCTCAGGGGCACCCCGATGTGGTTGTTCAGATTGCCGGGCGAAACGAAGGTGTCCTCCTTGCCCAGCAGCAGACCGAGCAGCTCCTTGGTCGAGGTCTTCCCACAGCTGCCGGTCACGCCGAAGACCCGGCCCGGCCAGCGGCGGCGCCACCGCGCACCCAGGCGCTGGAGCGCGGCGAGGGGGGAATCGACCACCATCTGCGGCAGCGGCAGGTCGTCCCGCGGCGTCGAGACGATGGCGCCGGCCGCGCCGCGGGCCGCCGCCTCCTCCAGGAAGTCATGCCCGTCCCGGCGCTCCGTCCGGAGCGCGACGAACACCTCCCCCGGCGCGAGCGAACGGGTGTCGATCGAGAATCCGCCCGCTCCTTCGAAGACATCCCGCCCCGCCCTGCGCGCGCCGAGGGTCTCCTCGAAGAACGATGGTTCGAACACCACCGCCTTCTCCGGGGAATCTCGGCAGTCCACGCTCATCCTACGGCTTCAGGCTTTTCACTTCGATCAGTTCCCGCGCGACCTGGCGGTCGTCGAAGGGCACGATGGTGTCGCCGAACTCCATGAACGGCTCGTGCCCCTTTCCTGCGATCAGGATCGTGTCCTCCGGCCCGGCCGCGTCGAGGGCCAGGCTGATCGCCATGCGGCGGTCCTCGACGAACTCGACCCGGTCGGGCTTGGTCACCCCTTTCTGCATGTCTTCGAAGATCTGGTCGAGGGGCTCCGAGCGCGGGTTGTCGGAGGTCACCCAACAGTGGTCGGCGAAGGTCTGGCCGACGTGCATCATCAGCGGCCGCTTGCCGCGGTCGCGGTCGCCCCCGCAGCCGAAGACCAGGTGGACCTTGCCGGGGGTGATCTCGCGCAGAACCTCCAGGGTGGAGCGCAGGGCGTCGTCGGTGTGGGCGTAGTCCACGAAGATTTCGCCCGCCCGGCCTCCGTCGATGCGCTCGAGCCGGCCCGGCACGCCCTTGAATTTCTTCAGAGCGGGCACCGCCTGGCGCAGGTCGCAGCCCGATTCCGCGGCGACGGCCAGAGCCGCGAGCAGGTTGGAGAGATTGAACCGCCCGGCCAGCCCCGCCCTCACCGGGATTTCGACGCCCGGCGCGATGAGCCGGAAAGAAACCCCCGTCCGCGAGAACTCGACGTTCCCGGCGCGGTAGTCCGCCCCCTCTTGCACGCCGAAGGTCGCCACCGGCACGGACGATCCGAGTTCCTCCGCCAGCCGCCGGCCGTAGGGATCGTCGGCGTTGAGCAGGGCGAGGCCGGGGCGGTTGCCGGTCCCGCCGTCGAAGAGCCGCCGTTTGACCCGGTAGTAGGCCTCCATCGTCTCGTGGTAGTCGAGGTGGTCCTGGGTGAGGTTCAGGAAGACGGCGATGTCGAAGTTCATGCCCTCGACCCGGTGCTGGTCGATTCCGTGGGAGCTGACCTCCATGACGGCCGAGCGGCAGTCGGCGTTGATCATCTGCCGCAGGAGCGAAAAGATATCGACCGATTCCGGGGTCGTCCGGTAGGAGGGCACCGTCCGCCCGCCCAGGTCGTAGTGGATCGTCCCGATGAGTCCGGCCTTCTCCTCCCGCGAGGCGAGCAGCTCGCGCGCGAGCCAGGAGACGGTCGTCTTCCCGTTCGTGCCGGTGATCCCGATCATGCGCAGCTTGCGGTCCGGCCACTCGTAGAAGTTTCCCGCCATCGCGGCGAGGGCGCGCGGGACCGACTCCACCTGCACGAACGCCACCTCCGAGTGCCGCCCCGGCGGATCCTCGGTCACGACGCCCGCCGCCCCGCGGTCGATCGCCTCTTCGACGTAGAGCCGCCCGTCCGTCCGCAGGCCCCGCCGGGCGAAGAATAGACTGTCCGGGATCACCCGGCGGCTGTCGGTGATGATCGAGCGCACCTCGCGGTCGAGCGGGCCGCGGCGGTCGATCGTCTCCACGCCCTCCAGCAGGTCGCGGATGCGGCGCCCCCCGGGCACCGACGCCGAACCACCGCCCCCGCGCGGGACCACGGTCGGCGACCAGAACCGGTTCTCGATCAAGGTGCTGATCTGGATGTCGGGCAATCTCATCGCCGGACCTCCTTCTCCGCGAGCAGCCCGCCGCCGATCACGCCGCGCGGGTCGACCCGCAGGTGGTGGGCGGCGGTCTCCCCGATCCGGCGGAACACCGGCGCGGCGACCACCCCTCCGTAGCCGGTCCCCTCGAGCCGCGGATCCTCGACCACGACCGTGATCACCACCCGGGGATCGTCGGCCGGGAAGAAGCCGCTGAACGAGGCGACGTGCTGCCGGTCGGAGTAGGCGCCGTCGATGATCATCTGGGTCGTGCCCGTTTTACCGGCGACCCGGAAACCGTCCAGAAACGCCCGCCGGGCCGTTCCGTCCGGCCCGACCACCCGCTCCAGGAAACCGGCCATCTCCGCGGCGACTGCGGGGGAAAGCACCCGCTCGCCTTCGCTCTCCTCGAAGCGGATCACCGTATCGCCGTCGGCATCGAAGATCCGCCGGACCAGCCGGAGCGGCTTGCGCACCCCCCCCGCCGCGAGCACGCCCATCGCCGCGTGCACCTGGACCGGGGTCGCCGCCACGGCGTGGCCCATCGGCAGGCGGGAGAGGGTCAGGCCGTCCCATTTCCCGACCGGGTGGAGGATGCCGCGCGATTCCGCCCCGAGGCGGAGCCCCGTGCGCTCCCCGAATCCGAAGGCCCGCGCGTATTCATGGAGACCGCGCTCGCCGAGTCGCACCCCCAGGAGCGCCGCTCCCCGGTTGCTGGACTTGACCACGATCTCCTCGACGGACAGCTCCCCGAGCGGACGGTGGTCGGCGGGCAGTCGGAGGGTGCGCCCCCGGTGGGGTACCTGCGAGACATCGCAGTCGAACACCGTGTCCGCAGTGACCAGGCCCTCGTTGAGCGCCCCCGAGGCGGCCACGATCTTGAAGGTCGAGCCCGGCTCGTAAACGAGGGTCAGCGCGCGGTTCGCCCAATCCGCCTTGTCGGCCTTCCCGTGCTCGTTCGGGTCGAAGGTCGGACGGTTCCCCAGGGCGAGGATCTCCCCCGTTCGCGGATCGGAGACGATGATCGAGGCCGACGCGGGCGAATACTCCTCGATGATCCGGTTGAGTTCCTCCTCGACCTTCGTCTGCAGGATCAGGTCCAGCGACAACTCCACCCCGAGCCCGGGCCGGGGATCCACCTCGCGCCAGCGGAACTGCGCCAGCTCCCGGCGGCGGCCGTCCTTTTCCGACTCGCGCCAGCCGTCCTGTCCCTCGAGGTAGAAGTCCATGGCCTGCTCCACCCCGTAGTAGGCCTCGCCGTTGGCGGCCATGAACCCGACCAGATGCGCGGCCATCGACCCGGCCGGATAAATCCGCTGGTTCCGGTAGTGCCCGTAAACCGCCCGCACCCCGAGGGCGCGGATTCGCTCGTAATCCTCGGGATAAACCGCGTCCGCGAGTTTCACCCAGCGCAGGGGCCTGCGTTCGCCCGTGGCCGGATCGATCCGGTCCGTCCGCTCGAAGGCCCGGCGGATCTCCTCCTCCGGCACGCCGGTGATCGCCGCCAGATCGGGAATTCTCGAAAAGTCCCCGCGCACCAGAGCCCGCGGATCGACCCCGAGTTCGATCACCGTCCGGGTCGCCGCGAGGAGATTTCCGGACTTGTCCACGATCGGACCGCGGGCGGCGTGCAGCCGGTCGAAACGCTCCCGGTTCTCGCGCGCGTGGCCGACGTAGTCCTCGCGGTCGAGGACCTGCAGGTGGAGAAGCCGGGCGAACACCCCGCCGAAACCGACGAACAGAGCGACCAGGACCAGGCCGTAGCGGACGCCGCCTATGAAAGGGGGAACCACCGGCGCTCCCCCCTCATCGGATGTTCGCGGCCACCTCGGTCGGATCCCCGTAGGGAACAATCCGAACGGTGCGTTTGCCGTCGTCGTCGAACACCCGCTCGACGCGGACGATGCGCCGCCAATCCGGACGGGTCAGCCCGCCACCGGCCCGCCGGATCAGCTCGTCGGGCCGGTGCGCCTCCGCGAGCCGGGCGCTCATGTAGCTGTTCTTCCGCTCGAGGTCGCGCAGAACGCGCTCGTGGTTCTCGATCTGGTCGGCGGTCCGGCCGATCTGGCGCTGGATCCACACCTGCGAAAGCCCCCCGAACAGGGCGACGGCCAGGAGCAGTCCCAGAAGGAAGAGGTTGAACGGGGGAAGGTAGGAATGGGAGGAGGTTTTCATGATTCTGCGTTTTTGATGAGGACGCGCAGGCGCGAGGACCTGCTGCGGGGGTTGCGCCGGATCTCGTCGGCGGAGGGGCGGACCGGCCGGGTGAAGGGGAGATCGGCCTCGACCGACCGCTCCTGCTGGGGCCGGGAATCGTTCGCGCCCTCGGGTCGTCCGGCCCGGGCGCGGAAGAAGCGCTTGACGATGCGGTCTTCCAGGGAATGAAAACTGATCACCACCAGGCGGCCGCCAGGCGCGAGCCGGTCGAAGCCGGCCGGAAGCGCGTCGCGGATCGCATCCAGCTCGCGGTTGACCGCGATGCGGACCCCCTGGAACGTGCGCGTGGCCGGGTGCAGCCGCCCCCGGCGCGCCGCGGCGGGAACCGCGGCGGCCACCAACTCCGCGAAGGAGCTTGTCCGCGCCAGCCGCCCGCTTCCCCGGGCCTCGCGGATCGCCGCGACAATCCGCCGCCAGAAACGCTCCTCCCCGAAGTCGCGGACGGCCTCGGCCAGCTCCTCCCCGGAGGCGGTCTCCAGAAATTCGGAGGCCGGGATCCCCCGCGTCGGGTCCATCCGCATGTCGAGCGGACCGTCTCCGCGGAAGGAAAAACCGCGGGATACCTCGTCCAGTTGGAACGAGGATACCCCGAGGTCGAAGAGAATCCCGTCGAAGCCGGATTCCTCCAAGCCCCCGAGATCGCCGAAGTCCATCCAGCGGAAGGTGAACCGCTCCGGATACTCCGCCGCCACGTCCTCCGCGCGCCCGCGGGCCGCGGGATCGCGGTCGAGGGCCGTGAGCCGGTTCGCCGGACAGGCCTCGAGGATCGCCCGCGCGTGACCGCCCCCGCCGAAGGTCGCGTCGAGGAAACGACCGCCTGCGGCGGCGTCGAGCCCCGCAAGAGTCTCGGCCAGCAGGACGGGCTCGTGTCGGGCCTCCGGACGGCGGAACGCTGTTCTTTCCTCAGACATGGATCTGCCGCAGAATGCGGTTCATGAGGTCCGGATCGTTCAGATCGGCGGCTTCGTAACGCTCGGCGGCGTGGATGCTGAAATAGCTGAAATTTCCGACCAGGATCGCCTTCTTGCCGATTCCCGCGTGGCGGATCAGTTTCTCGTTCAGATTGATGCGCCCCTGCTTGTCGCAGCCGAAGGAGTGCGACATCGCACCGAGCTGGGTCACCAGCTTCTGTCCCTCCGGATCGCCGAGGCTGATCTTCGAAACCTGCTCCTCGAAGCGGTCGATCATCTTCGGCGGATAAACGGTGATGAACCCGCCCGGGTTCGGGAGAGCCAGATACACGTCGGCCTCGTCCCCGAGAAACCTCCACTTGGAGGGAATCGTCAGGCGACCCTTCGCGTCGAGGGCGTGTTCGAACTCCCCCACGTAGAAAGCTCTCTCAGCCGCGACCATCTCTTCCTTCCAGACCCATTGAAAACCGATTTTCCCCATTTCGCCCCACTTTGCCCCACCTGTCAACACTTTTTCCCGTTCTTTCCGCACGGCAAATGCGACCGGAACGGGGGAACGGTTTCCCGGATGCGGAACAAGGGAAGCGGCACAAGGGAAGCGGGACACTCCTGTCCCGCGGTGCCAGCGGAACAGCGGATCCGCGACACTCCTGTCCCGCACTCCGCACAGCCCGGCCGGATGGCGGGGCACCGGCATCCGTCCCCCCTCGGACCGCCCGTCCGCGTCGCGAGGGATCAGGCCCGGGCTCGACAGTTCATCGCTGGTTACCGTCGGAACAGAACAACCGCCGGGTCTTGCGGATGCGGCGACCGGTCCGGGGAAGCCATCAAGCGGTCCATAGCGATGGCCTGTGGCGGGTCACTGGAAGACATCGGATCGGCAGCCTTTGCCGATCATCAGTCCGCCCCAGTCGGCGCCCTTCATCGGTTTGGGCCGGGCGGGGTTCTTCCGCAGCG
>JBKHCX010000084.1:0-12516 GCA_046541615.1 Puniceicoccaceae bacterium | reverse complement strand
AGTTTTTGGCCTGGTCTGATTTAGCAGGGAGGGGTGTCAATTGGTTTTATGACCGCGTTGGATTTTTTTGGAGGCGATCCGGGTGGCTTCGGCGGGGTCAATTCCCGGTCCCGACGGCGGCGATCCGGTCCACGATGGACCGGTACACGCTGCGGTAAAAGAGGCGGTTGTAGGCCCGGGGTCCGGATCGGTCGAGATCGGTGCAGAACTTCCAGAATCCGTAGATTTTGGTCAGGGTGACCAGCCGCGAGGCGTACAGCCGCCAGGTGTAGCGCTCCTCGACCCGCCGGATCCCGCCCTGCGAGATGGTGTCCCAGTGGGTCGGATCCGCTTCGCATCTTTCGAAGAAATCCGCGATTTTCTCGGCGGCGGCCTCTCCGTGGTTCGGGTCGATGTGGAATCCGCTCCTGCCCTCCTCGATGATCTCCAGCGGGCCGCCGAAAACCGTGGCGAAAGTCGGCAGTCCGGAGGTCATCGCTTCGATCACCGTCAGGCCGAAGGCCTCGAACAGGGCGGGCTGCACGAAAATCCCGCGACGGTCGGCGATGGTCCGGTAAAGTTCGCCGTTGAAGACCTTGTCGGACTGCTTGGGAACCCACCGGATCCGGCCGCGCAGACCGCCGGTCTCGATGAGGTCGTAGAACCGGCGGATCTGCTCTTTCTCCTCGTTGTCGTCGGAGTCCTCGAAGCGGGTGTTGCCTGCGATCACAAAGACATTCGCCCGCTCGCGGAGGCGGGGACTGCCCGCATACCATTCGACGAAGCCGGTCACGTTCTTCACCTTGTCGAGCCGGGACATCAGGAAGACCAGGGGTTTGTCCGGATCGTCGAAACCGGAGACCGCGCCGGGGAAATCGCCGTGCAGGAGCGTTTCGATGTCTTCGGAAAGGCCCGGAAGCCGGTGCTCCGTTTCCGTGTGGGGGAAGTACACGTTCTCGTCGGCGCCGGGCGAGACGATGTTGAATTTCGGGTCGAAGACATCGATCCCCTTCGGCACACGGTACAGGCCCGGCATTGTGAAAGCCGAGTAGGATTCGTACTGGCCGACGCTGCTCGAATTCCCCGCGATCTCCTGGTAGGTCGAAGTGATGATGAAGTCGGCCGCGTTCATCGACAGAAGATCGGCCGTGAAATGGGCCGAGAAATGGTAGTCCTCTTCGTTGTCGCGCCAGTAGAGATCGGAGAAAAGGTACTTCGTCTTCTCGAGCGCGTGGGCGATGTTGCACTGGATGACTTCCAGGCGTTCGGCGAGAAGGGTGGCGACGAGGTTTCCGTCCGAGTAGTTGCCCAGGATCAGGTCTGGGCGGCCGCCGAGTTCGGCGAGGATGGTCTTCTGCACGTCGAGGGCGAACCGTTCGAGGTAGGGCCAGACCTGGAACCGGGATATCCACTGCGGGACAATCTCCCCGTTTTCCTCGGTGAACGGGACCCGGAGGATCCGGGCGTTGCGGGTGCCGTTGATGCTCTCTTCGGCGCGGTCGCACCCGGTCGCGCCGGCGTCGGGGATGAGGCGGGTGACCACGAGAATCCGCGGTTCGATGTCCAGGCCCTGTTCGGCGAGGCGGGCGCGCATTTCCCGTTCCAGGGCGCGCACCTGGTCGAGGATGTAAACGACCTGCCCCCCCGTGTCCGGCAGGCCGAGAACGTTCGACTGGCCGAAATAGCCGTGCGGACTCAGGACGACGGCGCTGAACATCATGGGAATCCGGCGGAGGAAGGCCTCGACATCCTTCGGATCCGGGGCGTCGATGATCTCGGAGAGCAGCCCGAGGGTTTCGCGGATCCGGGCGACCTTGTCGCCCCACCCGACCTCGAGCCCGAGCGAGTTCAGCGGGCCGCGCACTTCCGCCCACGGAGTATCGTCCGGCTGGCCGGACAGAAAGTCCTCGGCCTTGGCGACGACTTCGCGGAGCGCCCCCGGGTCGCGGATACGGTCCGAAAGCATGAGCTGCTGCCCGCGGTGGTGATGCAGGTTGAGGAATCCGAGAAGCGTGCGGACGCGCTCCCCGGCGTTGGAGAAAAGCCGGTTGGAAAGAATGCGGTTCAGGTACTCGACCCCGCGTCCGATCTGCCGTTTGTCCTTCATCAGGAGCAGTTCGCTCTGGAACGGGCTGGCATCGAACTCGATGGGCCAGCGCGAATGCGCCTCCGGCTCGCAGACGAGGGCTTCGCGGAACTCCAGAAAATCGCCGACCGGTATTTCCTCGAACGAGAGGTCGTCGAGGTGGAACCGCCCGAAGGACCAGCGTCCGATCGAGTTGCGGATTTCCACCACCAGCCAGGGATCGCGGAAGGATCCGCTCATCACCTTTCCGAGCAGAGCGCAGAGAGGAGAATCCGCGGGCGGCGCCTCGGCCTCCGCCGTCTCGGCGAGAAGGTCCCCTATGTCGGATTGGAGAAGAAACCGGCGGTCCAGATCCCGGATCCGCTTGAAAAAGAGATAGAGGAACGGGCGCTCTCCGCCGCGGGCGCCGGCGGGATCGGCGCCGGCCGCCGGAGGCTCCGTGGCTGGGGAATCGGATGAAGTCACGGTTTCCGAGAGTGGCTCCCGCTCACCGGGTGTCAAGTGGCGAGCCCCCCTCCCCGTCTCCGCCGCACCGCCGGTACGGGATCGGTGTGGAAAACCCGGCGCCGGCGCCTTCGTGTGACCACGATCCGGGCGCGTGCGTGCGGTTGGCGTGGCCGAATCCATTCGAATCCGGTGCGTTGGGCACGGGATCCGCGCGACAGGGAACCACGCGAAAAGGAAGCGCTCCGCGAATGGATCGGAATCAGATCCCGGCCACGATGCTTTCGATCCGGGTGAGGGGCAGGCTGTAGTGCCCCTGGCCGGGGACTTCGTTGAACGAGGCGCCCGGCACCTCCGCCGCGGTCCCGCGGGCGGCTTCGACGGGGATGTTGCGGTCGTCGCTGCCGTGGTGGAACCGGACGGGGGCGCGGATTGCCGCGAGGTCGATTCCCCAGTCCTCGATGTAGCGGGTGGCGTCGCGGAGCACTCCCCGCGGCGGTTGCCGGAAGGCGGCGGCGACGCTCCGGGAAAGCAGGATCCGGTTCCGCCTCGGGCGGACGGCCCGCCGGTCGGCGGGCGGGAGAAAGGGAAGAAAAGGCAGCAGCGTGAAGGCCGGGGGAATCACCCGCATGTACAGACGGGCCATCTGCAATCCACCCGAGAGCGCGAACGGAACCTTGCGGTAGAGGAAATGCAGCGCCCGGTAGATGGGGTAGGAGGTGCGGGGATCCAGAACGAATCGGGGCAGGGCGGCGCCGCAGCAAACGGTGACCGAGCGCACGCGGTCCGGGAGGGCGGCGGCCGTCGCCAGCGCGTAGGGACACCCGCCCGAGACCGCGAGAATGTCGAACGACTTCCAGCCGGCGTGCCGGGCGATGGCGGCGGCCGTGGGCGGCCAGTCGGCGATCCGGCGGCCGGGGATGTGCGACGATCCGCCGATCCCCGGCCGGTCGGGCGACAGCAGGTGGAATCCGTGGCGCCGCGCCGTTTCATCGGCCAGGGCGGCCTGAATCCCCGAACCGGGCCACCCGTGGCAGTAGAGCAACTCCCGTCCGCCCGCGGCGCCGAAGGAAAAGAGCCGGATCGATCCTCCGCCGGGCGAATCGAGAAAGGTCGGCGACCCGCCGGGGTATCTCGGATGACTGCTGGCCATTCAGCGATCATGGTCCCCGGGGCGGTCTTTGCAAAATCATTCGCGCCCGCCTTCCCCGGGGGGGGTGACCTCACAAGTACGTGGAGTGATCAAAGGGATTTTTCCGATTTTCCAGTTGATTCGCGGCCATCGCGGCAACCGCCTTCGCTCTTCGAGCTCCGCCGAGTCAAGAGCACGAGGCCCTATGCCCAGGAGGGAGAGCGACGGCTGTTGCGCGCGTGCCGCAGCCCAATCCCGGAGAACAAAAAATCCGAAGAATTTCTATCCGATCTCCACGCACTTGTGGTTACACCCTCCCCGGGACCACCGCCGACGCCGGATCGGTGGACCCACGGGCCCGGCGGCCATGCCCGCCCCCGCGGGCGGGTTGCTTACATAAGCGCCCGCCCCGCGTCGGTCGAGCGGTGGTGGTGGTGCGGCGGCGGCGCGGAAACCCGCGCCCATCGCGGGCAGGGCTTATGCCGAACCGGTCGAAGATCGTTTCCGGGCAGTGTTTTCTGTGGCGAAGGCCCGGGGATTGCACCATGTTTCCGGAATGCCCGAGAACATCCGGAGCCAGCCGCGGGGACGCCCGAGCGTCGGAAGGACGATCGCGAGCCCCGGCGCCCGGGCGGATTCCACTTTCCGCCCGGAGTCATTGCGGCGGCACGCCAATCGGACAACGGTTTCCCCGCCTTACGCCCGCCCCATGACCCTCCGCCACTGTCTCATCGTTCTTTCCCTGCTCCACGCCGCCCTCTCCGCGGGGGCTGATCCGGGAGAGGTTCTCCGGACGCCCGAGCCGGCGTTTCTCTACGAGGAGGCGGACGGCCCCCTGGACTACGACCGGGCCGTTTCCCTGCTCCTGGCCGAGTGGGAGAGCACCTACGAACCGATCCGTCCGGGGGCGACCGGGAAGGTGGTGCTCAAGATCTACACGAACTCCGGGCTCGGGTTGCGGACGCCGCCAGAGCTGGTCCTCGCCCTTGCCCGGGCGCTGGAGGAACGCGGCTTCGCGCGGGAGGACATCGCGCTGGCCGATCTGAAGGAGAGCCGTCTCCGGGCGGCCGGTTACCTGCCCCCGGTCAGCCGGGGGGGCGACCGGTTCGAGGGGCTGCCGGTCATCGCCCTCGACGATCCCGCCCTCTTCCACCCCGACTGGTTCTACGACAGCCCTCTGCCGCCCCACCAGCCCGCGGCCGCCGGGGCGGCCGCCGAGGCGGAGGCGGGGCTGCGGGCGGGCGACGAGGACCGGAAAAGCTTTCTCCCGACCCCCCTGCTCTTCGATCTGGATTTCTGGATCAACCTGCCGGTGGCCGTGGAACACCCGGTTCTCGGCCTGACCGGGGCCGTGGCCAACGCGGGCCTGTGGACGGTGAGCAACCATTCCCGGTTTTTCAACCGGCCGGTCAGCGCGGCGAGTTCGGCGGTCGAGATCGCAGCCATTCCCGAACTGCGCCGGACGGCCCTTTTCTCGATTCTGAGCCTCGAGACCCACCAGATCATCGGCGGGCCGCGCTTCAACTCCCACTACACCCACAGCCGGCCGGAGGTTCTGCTGGGAAACGATCCGCTGCTGCTCGACCGCTACGCCCTGGCCGCGATCAACGCCGGCCGCCTCGAGCGCGGCTTCGACCCGATCTCGCCCGAGCCGCTGTTCTTCCGCTACGGGGAAAGCCTCGAACTGGGGGACGCGGATCTGGACCCCGGCAGGATCCGGCTCGTTTCGCCGGGATCCGGAGAGAGCGCGGAATGAAAAAAAAACGCCCTCCGGCGAACCGGAGGGCGTTTGCGGGAAATCCGCCGCGAACGGATCAGAGGGCGGCTTCGCCGGTTTCGTCGGTCCGGATCCGGACGCACTCCTCGATCGGCAGGACGAAGACCTTGCCGTCGCCGATCTTGCCGGTCTTGGCCGCTTTGACGATGGTCTCCACCGTTTTCTGGGCCATTTCGGAAGCGACGGCCACCTCGAGTTTCACCTTGGGGAGAAAATCGACGGTGTATTCGCTGCCCCGGTAGATCTCGGTGTGACCCTTCTGGCGGCCGAAGCCTTTCACTTCGGTCACGGTCATGCCCTCGATGCCGATCTCGGCCAGGGCCTCCTTCACTTCTTCGAGCTTGAAGGGCTTGATGATGGCTGTGATGAATTTCATAGTTGGTACCTTTTCTGTAGGTTGTATGGTTTCGAGACTATGCGATCAAGTAAAACCGCAATCAGTTGGGCTTGATCGAGTAGGCCTCCTGGCCGTGCTCGCCGATGTCCAGCCCTTCGGCTTCCTCTTCCTCCGAGACCCGGATGCCGATGGTCACCTTGAGGATTCCGAAGATGATCAGGGCCGCGACCAGCGCGAACGCGCAGATCGACAGGGTTCCCATGAGCTGGGCTCCGAAAGTCGCGGCATCGCTGAAGATCGCCACCGCGAGCGTCCCGAAGATACCGCAGACACCGTGGACCGAGATCGCTCCGACCGGATCGTCGATCTTCACCTTGTCGAAGAAGATGATGGAGGCGACGACGAGCAGCCCGGCGATCAGTCCGACCAGGATCGAAAGGCCCGGCGAAATGGAGTCGGCGCCGGCGGTGATGCCGACCAAGCCGGCGAGAACGCCGTTCAGGGCCATGGACAGGTCCGGCTTGCGCAGCAGCACCCACGAGAGGGCGATCGCACCGATGGCTCCGCCGGAAGCGGCGAGGGCGGTCGTCACGAAGACCAGGGACACCAGGTAGGGATTGGCGTTGAGGACGGAACCCCCGTTGAATCCGAACCACCCCAGGAAGAGGAGGAAGACCCCGATCGTGGCGAGCGGCATGCTGTGGCCGACGATGGGCTTGATCTTGCCATCGACATACTTGCCGCGGCGGGCGCCGAGAAGGATCACGCACCCGAGGGCGGCGAATCCGCCGAAGCCGTGGACGAGCGAGGAGCCGGCGAAGTCGTAGAAGCCGTTTTCAGCCAGCCAGCCTCCGCCCCACTGCCACGAGCCGGTGACCGGATAGGCGAAGGTCACCAGGATGGTGGCGAAGATCATGAAGCTCGGGAGCTTCACGCGCTCGGCGACCGCACCGGAGACGATGGTCGCGGCGGTGGCGGCGAACATGGCCTGGAAGATGAAGTCCGTGTACCACGTGTAGTCCGCGTAGGCCGAAGACATCTTTGCCATACTCGCTTCGACGTCGAACCACGAGCCGGGAGCGAAGAAGCCGTTCCAATCGACGCCCATTTCCCCGGGATACATGCCGTTGAAGCCCCACAACGCGTAGGTCAGAATCCCCATCGTGATGATGAAGACGTTCTTGAACAGGACGTTGACGGTGTTCTTGGACTGGGTCAGACCGGACTCGAGGGTCGCGAAGCCGAGGTGCATGGTGAACACGAGGGCGGCGGCGAGCAGAAGCCACAGATTGCTGACGGTGAAGAAGGCGGAGGCCGACACGTCTTCCATAAAGGCGCCGTAGGCATCGCCGAATTCAACGACCTCGACCTCGGCCTCGGCCACCTCGTCCTCCTGCGCGGATACCGTCCCGGCGAACCCGGCGATCCCCGCGAAGAGCGCGACGGACATCCAGGAGAGTCCTAGTTTCTTGAGTTTGTTTTTCATATCTCTGTTTGGATTGTTTTGTGTGAGAGACGCGCCCGGGGACGCCCCGGACCGGTTCGGATTTTTTTCGAACTCTTGCCGGTAAAGCATGAGCCGTGCCAACTCTGGGGCGCGCCGTCGGCCGCCGGCGCGAATGCCTCCCGCGGGGAAAATTTCGTTATTCCCTTGCCATCGCCCCCCCCAGCCTTTTCAAAAGGGGCGTTTTCCTGATATCGCCAGGAACACACGATTAACTTCGCTAATCCTAAAACAGAAAAATACCATGCCGACAAAAATCGGAATCAACGGCTTCGGCCGTATCGGAAGGCTCGTTTTCCGGGCCATCGTGGACAAAGGCCTGCTGGGCTCCGACGTGGAGGTGGTCGCGATCAACGACCTCGTCCCCGCCGACAACCTCGCCTACCTGCTCAAATACGACTCGATCCAGGGCCGCTTCAACGGCACCGTCGAGGCGCCGGACGCCGACACGCTCGTCGTCAACGGACACAAGATCCAGTCGCTCTCCGTGCGCGAGGGCCCGAAAGCCATGCCGTGGGGGGATCTGGGCGTCGATATCGTCATCGAATCGACCGGCCTCTTCACCCAGGACACCGCCGCCCGGGGGCATATCGAAGCGGGCGCGAAGAAGGTCATCATCTCCGCCCCCGGAAAGGGTGACGGAGTCAAGACCGTCGTCCTCGGAGTGAACGACGAGACCCTCGACGCCTCGCACGACATCATCTCCAACGCGAGCTGCACCACGAACTGCCTCGCGCCGATCACCAAGGTCGTTCTCGACGAGTTCGGCATCGTGGAAGGGCTGATGACCACCGTCCACAGCTACACCGCGACGCAGAAGACGGTCGATGGTCCCAGCATGAAGGACTGGAAGGGCGGACGCAGCGCGGCGATCAACATCATCCCGTCCACCACCGGCGCGGCGAAGGCCGTCGGTCTCGTGATCCCCGAGGTGGCCGGCAAGCTGACCGGCATGGCCTTCCGGGTGCCGACCCCGACCGTATCGGTCGTGGACCTGACCGTCCGCACCGAGAAAGCCGCCGGCTACGAAGCGGTCTGCGCGAAGATGAAGGAGGCCTCCGAAGGCCGCCTCAAGGGCATCCTGGGCTACACCGACGAGGAGGTCGTCAGCTCCGATTTCATTCACGATCCGCTCAGCTCGATTTTCGACGCGGGGTCCGGAATCGGTCTGAACGACAATTTCATCAAGCTGGTCTCCTGGTACGACAACGAGTGGGGCTACAGCAACCGCTGCGTCGATCTTCTCCTGAAGATCAAGGAGCTTCTCTGAACCTTCCCGCGAATCCGCCGGGGCGCGTTGGCCGCGCCCCGGCCGGATTCTTTTCCCCCGGGGCCGTTTCCGTGGATTCTCCGCATCCGAAACGGCCCTTTCCGTTCCCGCCGGACGCGCTCTTTTGCATCGCCCGGCCCGCATTTTTCCGCCAACCTCTCCTCTCTTGAGATGACCAAAGCAAAAACCATCGACTCCGTCGACCTCTCGGGCAAGCGCGTCTTCGTCCGGGTCGATTTCAACGTTCCCCTCGAAAGCAACGGAACGATTTCCGACGACAGCCGCATCGCGGCGGCGCTGCCGACCATCCGGAAACTCGTCTCCGACAAGGCGAAAGTGATCCTCGGCAGCCATCTCGGCCGGCCCAAGGGGAAAAAAGTCCCCGAAATGAGCCTCGCCCCCGTGGCGAAGGATCTGAGCGACAAGCTGGGCGTTCCCGTCTCCTTCGCCCCGGACTGCGTCGGCCCGGAGGCGAAGGCCGCCGCCGACGCGCTCGAGCCCGGGGGCGTGCTCCTGCTCGAGAACCTGCGCTTCCACCCCGGCGAGGAGAAGAACGACCCCGCCTTCGCGGAGGAACTCGCCTCCCTCGCCGAGGCCTATGTGAACGACGCCTTCGGCACGGCCCACCGCGCCCACGCCTCGACGGCCGGGGTCTGCGACTTTTTGAGCCCGAAAGTGGCCGGCTACCTCATCGGGAAGGAACTCGCCTACCTGGGCGAGAAGACGGAGAATCCCGAAAAACCCTTCGTCGTGATTCTCGGAGGGGCCAAGGTCAGCGACAAGATCGCCGTGATCGACGTTCTGCTCGACAAGGCCGACACCATGCTCATCGGCGGCGCCATGGCCTACACCTTCGCCCTGGCGCAGGGGCGGTCCGTCGGCGACAGCCTCTGCGAGGCCGACAAGGTCGAAACCGCCAAAGCCGCGATCCGGAAGGCCGCCGAGAAGGGGGTCAAGCTCCTCCTGCCGGGCGACAACCTCATCGCGAAGGGGCTCGATTTCAAAGCGAAATCCGTCGCCGAGACGGACACGGTCTCCGGCAACATCCCGGACGGGTGGGAAGGCGTCGATATCGGCCCGGAAACCATCCGCTCCTTCGCCGACGAAATCCGCGGAGCGCGCACGATCCTCTGGAACGGGCCGATGGGGGTCTTCGAGATCGACGAGTGCAGCAAGGGCACGTTCGCCATCGCCGACGCGGTGGCCTCCAGCCAGGGCACCTCGATCATCGGCGGGGGCGACTCGGTCACCGCGATCAAGCAGAGCGGCTTCGCCGACAAAGTCACCTTCATGAGCACCGGCGGCGGGGCGAGCCTCGAATTCCTCGAAGGGAAGACCCTGCCCGGCGTCGCCGCCCTCGACCAGGAATAACCACCGACACGACCACCAATCCGATTCCCACCTCCCATGAGCAAAGCATCCCGCAAATACCTGATCGCCGGTAACTGGAAAATGAACAAGAACGCCGGAGAGGGCGTCGAGCTGGCCAAGGACATCGTCCTCGATCTCGGCAACGAGACCAACGTCGGCGTAGTCCTGTGCCCGCCCTTCACCGCGCTGGAGAGCGTCGGCAAGGCGATCGCCGAATCGACCGTGCAGCTCGGCGCGCAGAACATGAACCCCGAGACCTCCGGCGCGTACACCGGCGAGATTTCGGCTGAAATGCTCCGCAGCCTTTTCGTCACCCATGTCATTCTCGGCCACAGCGAGAGACGGGCGCTCTTCCACGAGGACGACACCTTCGTGAACCAAAAGGTCCGCACCGCCCTCGCGAACAACCTGCGCCCGATTCTCTGCGTGGGGGAAACCCTCGAGGAGCGCGAGGCCGACAAGACGCTCGACATCGTCGGCACGCAGGTCCGCGGCGGGCTCGAAAGGGTCGATCCCGCCCAGGCCGAGAACGTGGTCATCGCCTACGAGCCCGTCTGGGCGATCGGCACCGGCAAGACGGCGACCCCCGAAATGGCGCAGGAAGTGCACCGGGCCATCCGCGGGATTCTCGCCGAGCTGTTCGGGCGGGAGAAAGCCGGGAAGATCCGGATCCTCTACGGCGGATCGATGAAGCCCGAAAACGCCCCCGAACTGCTCGCCCAGCCGGACATCGACGGAGGCCTCATCGGCGGGGCCTCGCTCGTCTCACGGTCGTTCACCGGGATCGTCGAAGCGGCCTCCACGCTGGCGGATTGAAATCCGCCGCCGACACGGCGCCCGACTTCCTCGCCCTCCACGGTTTCGCGGGGAGCGGCGCCGACTTCGCGGTCCTCGCCGGCCACCTCGGCGGGCGGTGGCATTGTCCCGATCTGCCCGGCCACGGGCGCCGCGCCGGGGCGGGCGCGGAAGACTTCGCCCTGCGGAACCTCGCGCCGGCCGTGTTCCCCGGCGCCCGGGCGGCCCTCGTCGGCGTCGGCTACTCGATGGGTGCCCGGATCCTTCTCCACCTGGCTCTCGGCGAGCCCGGCCGCTTTTCCCGGCTGGTCCTGATCGGAGGCAGCCCGGGCATCGCCGGCCCGGGCGCGAGACAGGCCCGGGTGGAAGCCGATTCGCGGTGGATTTCTCTGCTCGAAAACGAGGGGATAGCCGCCTTTCTCGACGAATGGCAGCGGCAGCCGCTTCTGCGGACGGCGCGGCCGCGGGACCCGGCCGGGATCCGCGCGTTTCTCGACCGGCGGCGGCGAAACGATCCCGCCGGGCTCGCCCGCTCGCTGAAGTTCCACGGCGCCGGGGTCCTGCCCCCGCTGTGGGACCGGCTGCCCGAGCTGCGGCTTCCCGTCCTGCTCTGCGTGGGAGCAAACGACGAAAAATTTCTCCGCATCGCGGAGTCCATGGGCGGATTGCTGCCCGATTCGACCATGGCTGCGATAGCCGGCTGCGGACACGCCCCGCATTGGGAGGCCCCCCTCGAAACGGCGAACGCGATCTCGGGATCCGGAGTCCTCGACTGAGATTTCCGCGGATCGGAAGGAGCGCCCCGCCAAGCAAAGGTCTTCCCGGGGCGTTCGAGCCGGACAGGGGCCGATTTCTCCTTCAAACCGCGGAACTCGAAGCGGCCATTCGAGGCCTTCAGCCTGCGGATGCGTCTTCATTTCCGGGACCCCCGGACGCCGCCCCGGGGCTTCGATGCGTAAGGCCGTCGGCCTCGGTGGCCTGCCGGTCCATCGCGTTGCAGGGCCTCGCGCTCCCGGCCCGGCGCAGCCCGGAGAGCGAAAGACGCCCGCGCGGTTGGGGTTGGAGGCCCGGACCGACCGGCTCCGGCATGCCCGGCAGGTGATTCCGACTGTTTGCAGGACCGTGGATTCTCGTTACCCGGATTCCCGGGTGGCCCTGGATCTTTTCCGGCTATCTTGAATCATGGTATGGAAAGCAAGAATTCGAGGATCATCACGATCACAATCGAATGACAGGGAGGGGATCCCGAATCCAACGCATCACACCGACTTCGTCGGCGTGCTACATGCCCGTCCAGCCGACGCACTCCACCAAGCAACGAGGGCCGCAGCGGGGTCCGATTTCTCATATTTTCTTTTGCCAAGTGCCTTATATTCAGGAAGCTGAGTGAACGAAATGGCGAGAAAGGCGCGCATGGAATACGCCGGCGCGTATGATCACATCCTCAACCGTGGGAATTGCCGCTCATGGCTTTTCGAAAGTGAGGGAGTGCGCAAGAGTTTCCTGATAGGCTTGCGGGAGTGTTGCGAGGCAAAGGGTTGGCGGCTGCACGCATGGGTGCTGATCCCGGGCAAGAGCCCTTCCGATCTGGAGAGAACCCGCAAGTGCGAGGACGGGAAGGTGGCCGTTGGCCGGCGGCTTCGCGAAAAGTATCCGGTTCGGCATGCGTGGATCGCCGAGAATGTGCACATGGGCGCGGCTTCCACCCTTCAAAGTCAGTCAACACCGCGGAAAGTCCGGAGGCTCTGATCCAGACTGGAACAATCGAAAAACATGAAAACTTGTTGCGGTAGAAGGCCTTGCGTAATTTTTACCTTACGC
>JBKHCX010000083.1:0-12555 GCA_046541615.1 Puniceicoccaceae bacterium | reverse complement strand
TCCGGTCCCCGGGTGAATGGGAGGGATCTCGAGCAACGCAAACCTCTCTTGCGGGAGAGCCGCGAGCAGAGCCAGCAATACATCCGTTTCACGGTCCTGCCCCGCAAATGTTTGGGCGGCTATCGTCGGCGGCCCTGGGAGGGAATCGTCCCCACGTACCTCCGGCAGAGCCAGAGCCAGTATGGCGCAGCCGAGTGCGATCCACCCCGGCCGCGATCGCACCGGACGCACCAAGGTCATTGCCAAGCCGAAACCAGAGCCGGAACCAGCTCTTCCGTTATCGCGAGCCCGGCCGATTGGAGGGCTTTCTTCCCGGCAAAGTTTTCGGCTAGATCAACCGCGATTGTCGTCTCGCGTCCGACAAAGACCACTTCCCCGTTCGAGAGCGCCTTCACTTCGAGCCGGGCGCGGCACGAGACCAGATTTCCCTTCGTCATTCCGAGTTCACTGAAGGCCTCCCCGCTGATGGCCACATCCGCCTCGGCGGCTGAATTGACGACGGTGAAGCCGAGTTCCCGCAGGACCAGGGCGATTTCGGTCTCGGCGGCCGGATCGGGCACGGCACGACCGATGTGTTCTTCGGGGATGCGAACCGAAACCGTCGGAAGATTCCTGCCTTCGACGACGGACCGCAGCTTCGCGACCATTTGATCCTCCGTAGTGCTCGGGGCAACGAGTGAATCCCGTTGCGCGGCGACGAGGGCGGCGACTTTTTTCCCAAGCGCGTCCACCGCCGCGCTCAGTTTGGCATCCGAGCGGTTGGATACTTTCTCGGCGAAGACCCGCCCGGTCTCCGCGCTGAGAACGCGGGCGACGATGATCCTCTCGCCCCCCGCATCAAAGACCCGTCCGCTGACCAGCACCTTGGCGCCGGTCAGGTTTCCGACCTTCGCGGCCGTCTGCGGGTCCACCATTCCCGAAAGGCCCAGTTCCTGTTCCGAAAGCGCTTCGGCGAGGCGCGATCTCTCGACCAGAATCATGCCGGGTTCGGACATCAGGCTTACGGTCAGAAGATCCGCCGCATCCTTGCCCAGGGTAGGATAGCGTCGGTCGGTCGCTTCAAAATCGAGCACCGCCGTGGAAACGGGTTCGGATGGGGTCGGATCGGCGGGGGCTTCGTCCGTCTCGGCGGAGAGGTGGGCCAGCGACAGCAGCAGTGTCGCGCAACAGGCGGCTGGGATTATTCTTTTCATGAGCTTTCGGGATCGGGTTGAGGTTGGTTGGAAAGAAAGGGAGCGATGGCTTTGATCAGCAGCGACTCAACGGCCGGGCTTCGGGGCGGAAAAGGATCGCGCCCCCCGGTTTCGACGGTGACCCGGGTCAGAGCGTCCGTTTGCGAAACGCGGAGGGCGGCCGGGTCGTCGATCTCCGTGTCAATCCAGAGCTGTTCCGGGCAGTTGGAAAGGCTCTCTATCTCGCGGGCTCGCTCCTCTTTGTCCGTGGGCAGGCGCGCCAGCAGAAAATCTCCATCGCGGAAGGTCATGACCGACACAGGAAGAATCTCATGAGGGATATCCGCCTCCTCGAGCCATGTCCGCAGGGTGGTCCATTCTTCCTCGACCCAGAGGGTGCGGGTTTCGGTGAGTGATTGGAAGACCGCGGGCAGGCGGCGGGGAGCGAGGCGGATTCGCACGACGCCGGTGTCTCCACCGCCGGGAAACGCGCTGATGCGGAGAAGAAGATCCACCGGTCGCGTGGCGGCGGGAAGGGTAAGGTCGGCGGTGAAGGATTGATAGGGGGCGTTGTCGGAAGCGGCGGGAAGCTCCTCCCACTGGATGTCAGCCGCCAGCGGGGTGGCGGTCGCGGACCCCGCCACGAAAAGACGGGCGCGGGGTGGTTCGGGCTCGGAACCGGCGGGCCGGTGGCAGACGACGGGGATCGTCCCGCCGGGGAAAGCCGAGGTGCGCACCGTGTCGAGACCCGGCAGGCCCGGAACCACCGCCAGCGGATCCGGATCCTGCCCTGCCACCGCGAAAAGCAGGAGAAGCGGGAAGACCGCAAGGACGGCTTTCATGGGTCGAGTCCGGCGATCCGGGACAGGCGGGCGATCTCGTCATCGGATATCCAGATGCCGAGGAAGGGAGCGGAAAAACGAACGAAGACACCGGACGGCAGTAGATCAAACCCGAGAATGCGGTAGGATTCTCCCTCGGCGGGCACCGGAAGATCACCGCCCGCAGGATCAACCAGCCGGAAAGTCAATTCGACGGGCTTCTCGCGCGTATGCCTTTTCCGGAAAGAGATTTTCGCCAGAAAGGGATCGGGAGAATCGGCATGATCTAGCTTGAAATCCCACTTCCACTCAGGATTCCAACTGTTCAGCCCCAGACGTTCACGATGGCGTAGCAAATCTCTTTGCGTGACCGGTTGGGAGGATCCGAGGCCGGGCGCGACCTCCGCCAATTCCGCGGAGGCCCCCTCATTGGGGACCCAGTTCCCCGTTGCCAAATCGAATACCGAGGCCGGAACGATTGAGTTCGTCGCGAGGAAAAGATACCGGTCGTCGGCGATGTGCAGCGAAAATCCGTGATGCTTGGACAGGGACTCTCCCAGGATACTGCGATCAAACCGGGGGAGACTCGAGAGGCGCCCCGGGTCCGGATCGTAGCGATGGATCTCCAGCTTCTCTGGCACGTCTTCGGTCCTGACATAGACGAAAATAGTTCCCGCGCTGTCCGAGCACGCGGAGATCTCGGGGGGAGGGTCGTCCGCCGTGCGGAGAGGATGAGCCCACTCTCCGCTTTCAATGCCCAGAACGCGCAGCCCTGAACCGGGGCCCCACAGGAAAACGTGCGTGTTCGAAGCGCCGATCTCATACGCACCGTTGCTTTCCATCTCCTCCGGCATCGTCGCGATCAACTTCGTTGTTCCCTCATTGAAGTCGTGGCGATAGAAGTGCTCGGTCAAACGGAACCGTTCGTCGGAATACCGGCACCGAAGAACGCACCCGTCACCCATGGGGACCATCGCGACCGATCCTTTGACCTTCCGCGGATCGGGACCTTCCCAGGTGGATGGTCGTCGAGGGTCGTGAAGGAGCTTGCCCGCAACCGGAACGAGAGACTCGGATGGGGCTTCGGCTGTGTTCCGCAAAGCTGCGAGGGATTCATCGAACCCGGCGATCTGTTCGTCGGCCATCCGTATCCACTCCTCCATTTTGTCTTTCGTCTTCGGATACCACGGATCGTTCAGACGGTTGAAGAGGGCCGCTCGAAACGCACGCCATCCTCCCCGGCTATTCGTCAAGCGCGCGATTTCCGAAGCAACCATCCGGAACTCGCCATCCGCCGGCTGGCCGGTTGTCAGGTAGAGCCAGCGGACGGCGTAACCGATGTCTTCCCCCAGAAACTCCCGCGGAATCGATAGGCCCCGGTCTTGCAGGACGGATTGCAAGGGTTTCATCGGAGGTGCGGGGAGGTCCTTCAACCAGCTCGATATCGATCCGGCAGCCCCATAGATCATGGCGTGCGCGCCGGGTGGTTGATCCCCGAGGACATCGGAGACCCATTCGAGAAAGGCGATCCGCGCTTCGAGCGAAACCCGTCGGTCGTCGGCGTTTCGCCGCCAGACCGCGGTATCGATATACAAATCCACCACCCGCGCCCACGGATCGTCGTCGAGCGCTCGAACGTGGGCTTGCAGGTCCCGCCATGCGCCCGGATAGCGCAGCCGGTCCCGACCGAGCGAGGGGAGCCTGTTCTTCGCCCTCATGCCGGAGGAAGCCGCCACCAGCAGACGGGGGCGCAAAGCGTCCGCCACTTCCGGAGGCTCGCCGAGATCACCTTCATAGTAGGGGAGCAGCACATTGGCGAGGAAATCGTCTTCATCCCGTGCGCGGAGCGCTCCGTTGGCCGCCCGCGCCTCCCAAGCCCGCTCGGGAATACCGCCGCCGTCCCGCCGGAAGAACACCGTGGTCTGCTCCCAGAGTTCGTCCAACCGCTCCCGGTAGGCGTCCATCGCCGGGCGCAAAGCCTCCTGCCGATCCAGGGCTACGATGGCCGCCAACGGGTAGGTGACCTGCTCCATGAGGTAGGGCAGCTTCTGGCGATAGAACAATGCGGTCTCTTGCTCCCAACCGGCGGAATCCGCCGACTCCGCGGCCATGGTGCGGATGACATCCCGGAGGGCTTCGTCCGCGTCGGCGAACATTTGCGCCGGGGTATAATCGGAGTAAACCCGGTGGGGCCGGTCGAAAGGATCCGCGTCGAGGAACTCTTGGCGCTTATCGGCCTCGCGGGCTTCTTCCGTGCGGGAGGTTACCAGGCTTGGCAGGAGGCCGAAAGTAGTGAGTGCTTTCAGCATGGCTCCCTTTGGATCGTGGGTGCCGGGCTCCCAAAGATATTCGGACAAGCCCCGGGCAACGAGCCAATCACCGCCGCGGTGGAGTTCTTCAACCCGATTCCAATCAGCCGGCTCGGCCGAGGAACGGTTCCGCTCCGGTGAGTCCCAGTAGCCGACGCCTCCTGGGTCGATCTCCCGAAACGGTGCCTCGATGCCGTGCTCCCCGAGGAGGTTCACCATTTCCAGGCATCCCGCCCGCACGGCCTGACCGGGGAAGTAGTCGGGTATGGTCGCAGGATCAAAGCCGAGCGCGATCCAGATCCGCAACGTGTCCGCGTCGTCCGGGATGTGAACGATTTCCGGACCTTTCCCCAGGTTGGTCTGCCTATGGATGTTCAGCCGGAATATTCCGTTTCTCAGCCGATTCACAATATCCTCCTCGGCCGCCAAGCGTTCCCACATCTGCCGATGCGATTCCGTTGGCTCGACATGTCCCTTCGCCGCAAAAGGATTTGAACTCCAATGGGAGTTGCGGATCTGGTCGAAATGCCATGTCAGCGGAGCCTTCGACCGCCATTCGTTGCCGGCGGGCCGCAGTCCTCGTTCGCGGAGGGCGTTCTGCACCGAAAAATCGCCCCAGAGCCCGGTAAGGAGCACGAAATCCTGCTCCCCCCAATGCTCGGGATCGAAAACCGCAACACCATTGCGCTCAACCAGAGCGAGGATTTCCAGATCGCCGGTCCTAAACGCGTCCAACACCGCTTGCGGGCAGCCGTCCTCCTTTCTGCTGAAAATAGGGCTTAGGTCGAATTCCGCTCCCATGGCCAGGATTTCCTCCAGCGCCGGGCGGCTGCCAAGGCGGAGGACCAGATTCACCGCCGAATCACCCGTCGCCGGATCCACGGTCAGCCCGTTCCGGGCAAGGAGAACGATCATCTCGTCGTCCCCCTGCGAAAAGGCCTCTGCCAGAAGACCTTCCCTCCGCGAGCGGGCCGCCTCCGGATCGGCGCCCGCCGAGAGCGTGTCTTGCGCGTAGGCAAGATCCCGCGCCTCGACCGCTTCGGAAAGCTTCTCTTCCAATGGGCCGGCCTGCGCCAGCAAGACCGACGGAAAGAGGCAGAAAAGAGCGGGAAAAGACCAGAAACCGCCACAAGAGCGGCGTTGATTTCGAGGGGATCGAGGCGAGAGAGCCATGGTTTCAAATTCAAATTCTACCACGCGCGGTCCGGGAGTCGAGCGATTATTTTCTTCCTTGCGGCCAGGGGCGTCTCGGCGGGATTCGAAAAGCCGATGATCCGGCTGGCCCGGACCCTTGTCGCGGGGCGGACCGTTTATCCGGAAGCACCGGGGGCGCACGACTGAAGCCAGGCGACTGCTTCCGGCGCGCGAATCGGCCCCCGATTCGGGATTGCGGGGCGGGGGGCGCGTGCGCAGCGTGTGGGTGTGGCGTCCGCTTCCGAACCCAATACCAGCTGGACCGATCCGCTTGTCGGGATCGGGCTGCGTGTGGCCGCCGGCGGGCACGTGCCCGCCCGGTGGTTTCTCCCCCGCCTGCCCGCGACCGCGCCGAAGCCGCCGCCGGGGCGGCCCCTCCGCCTCGAGATCGTCACCCACTGCTGGCGCTACGCTCCGTTCCTGACCCATCAGCTGAATTCGCTGGTCCGCTTCCCCCCGGGGGCGCTGGAGCTGACGGTGAGCGTTTACCACGCCGCCTCGGATCCGGATACGGTCCGGGTTCTGGAGAGTTTCGCAGGGCGTCCGCCCAAAGGAGTCCGGTGGAACTGGCGGACGCTTCCGGAACCCTCGCTGTTCCGCCGGGCCATCGGGCGGAACGAGGCGGCTCTGCGTACGGACGCGGACTGGGTGTGGTTCACCGATTGCGACGTCCTCTTCCGGGAGAATTGTCTGGATGAACTGGCCGGGGCGCTCCGCGGGCGCACGGAGCATCTCCTTTTTCCGAACAGGGAGCGGGTCACTCCGCTCCTCGCGTCCGACCACCCCCTGTTGTCGGCTGAGTTCGCCCGGCCTTTCGGCCCCGACGTGGATCCGGCTCTTTTCGAGGAGGAGGAAGTCCGGCGCGCGACCGGCCCGCTCCAGATTGTCCACGGGGATACGGCGCGGGCGTGCGGCTACTGCGGCAGCCTGTCGTACTACCAGAAGCCGGTCCGGCGATGGGCGAAGGCGTATGAGGATCGTGCGCTGCGGTGGTTGCTGCGGACGCCGGGAACCCCCGTGGATGTGCCCGGGGTCCACCGCATCCGCCACCAGAGCAAGGGCCGGTACAACGGCAGGTGGAGCAGCCGCATCCGCCAGGCCTGCCGCCGCCTGCAGGGCACCCAGCGGTGGGACGACTCCCGGCGCGGTTGAGGGAGATCCGATGTGGGAACGGCCCCGGCGCAACCGCCGCCGCCCCGGGGAGGGCGGCGGCGGCGTTGCGGGAGGCCGGTCTCAACGGGAGGCGGGGGGCTTCAGAGCTTTCCGCCGTAGATGGCGTTTCCGCCCAGCTCCTCTTCGATGCGGAGGAGCTGGTTGTATTTCGCGACCCGGTCCGTCCGGCAGAGGGAGCCGGTCTTGATCTGGCCCGCGTTGGTCGCGACCGCGATGTCGGCGATCGTCACATCCTCGGTTTCCCCCGAGCGGTGGGAGATGACCGAGGTGTACTTCGCCGCGCGCGCCATCTCGATGGCGTCGAGGGTCTCGGTCAGGGAGCCGATCTGGTTGACCTTGACGAGAATCGAGTTCGCCACGCCGAGATCGATGCCTTTCTTGAGGAACTGCGTGTTGGTCACGAAGAGGTCGTCGCCGACGAGCTGTGTGGTCGCCCCGAGTTCGTCGGTCAGGGTTTTCCAGCCGCTCCAGTCGTTTTCGTCGCAACCGTCCTCGATGGAGAGGATGGGGTAGCGCTTCTGGAGATCCTGGTAGAAGGCCACCATCTCCGCGGCGGTCTTCTTCGATCCGTCGCTCTTGGCGAAGACATACTTCTTCTTCTTCGCGTCGTAGAACTCGGAGGAGGCCACGTCGAGGGCGAGGAAGATGTCCTTGCCGAGCTTGTAACCGGCGGCCTTGACGGCGGAGGCGATGGCTTCGAGAGCCGCTTCGTTCGAAGCGAGTTTCGGGGCGAAGCCGCCTTCGTCGCCGATGCCCGTGCTCAATCCCTGCGCTTTGAGGACCTTCTTGAGTTCGTGGAAGATCTCGCAGCCCATCCGGAGCGCCTCGCGGAAGGATTCGGCGCCCTTGGGCATGATCATGAATTCCTGGATGTCGATCGGGGCGTCGGAATGGGAGCCCCCGTTCATGATGTTCATCATCGGCACCGGCAGGACCTTCGCGTTCGGGCCGCCGATGTATTTGTAGAGCGGCAGGCCGAGGGCTTCGGCCGAGGCTTTCGCGACGGCGAGGGAAACGCCGAGGATGGCGTTCGCGCCGAGCTTGCTCTTGTTCGGGGTGCCGTCCAGTTCGAGCATCGTCTTGTCGATCCCCACCTGGTCGCAGGCATCCAGGCCGAACAGCTCGGGCGCGATGATGTCGTGGACGTTGTCGACCGCCTTGGTCACCCCCTTGCCGCCGTAGCGTTTCTTGGGGCTGAAGCCCTTGGGAAAGTCCTTGGCCGCGAAGGAGCCGTCCCTGAGTTCGAGGGCCTCGTTCACCCCGGTGCTTGCCCCGGAGGGGACGGAGGCCCGACCGATCACGCCGGCCTCCAGTTCAACATCGACCTCTACGGTCGGGTTCCCGCGGGAATCGATGATTTCGCGGGCGCGAATGTCCGTGATGGTTGTCATAACTTTTCTGAATCGTGTTTGAGCGGGAGCAGCAGGCTCCCGAATCGCAGGAATCGCAGGATGGCGGGCCGGGGTCAAGACGGAAGCGAAGGCGGTGGCGGCCTTGCGCGCCGCATGGCGTGGCATCGGCCGGGCACGGCGGCGAGCCTTCCGCTCTTTTCACTGGAAAGCGGCCCGATCCTCTGCAATGTATCGATCATAGCATGAAGCATGTTCCCCTCCGCTTTCTTGTCCTGTTCGGACTGCTCGTCCTGGGCGGTCTTCTGGGATTCCAATGGTTCCGGGCGTCCGAAACCCGCGGGTATCCCGAGCCGTTTCCGGTCGAAGGTTTTCTGCGGGAGCCGCTCCAGTTCGCCGGGAACCGCTATCATCTCAACGCAACCGTCACGAGCCTGCTGTCCTCGGAGGACCGCCTCGGGAGGATTCTGCTCGTTTCCCCGGAGTCCGGGGGCGAGCCCCTGCCCCTGTTCGTTCCGGCATCGCTCGAGCGCAACGTGAAGTTCCAGCAACGCTACCGCTTCAAGCTCTCGGTCGAGGACGGGGGGCTGCTCTACGTCAACGAACTCGACAAGATCTGATGAACCTTTCCGCTTTTGCTTTTCACCGCCGGGTCGCCGTCCTGATTCTTCTCGCTTTGCCCGGGGCGTCCGGTTCCGCGGTCGCCCAGGATGAATCGAACGGCGCTCCGCCGGCGGGAGGTTCCTACGAGAGCGACACGGTGCTGGCCCTGGTCGACCGGGTGTTCAACGTGGAGTCCGATTCCCTCGATCCGGAGGAGGGGGTGCTCAACTGGAAGGGCCGGTCGTTCCAGCTCGGGGAGGGGCGGATGATGAGGGCCCGCTTCGTCCGCTACCTCAACGCGCCCGTCGATTCCATGGATTCGCGGCTCTACCTCTCCCTGCTCAAGCAGATCCGCGAGCGGCTTTCCCTGCTCGACCGGGCCAACGCCGCCGTCGATCCGGACGACCCGTGGAAGCCGGTCATATCCGCTTGGAAGCTCCTGTTCCAGGCCGGCGAGTTCGAGGTGGACGGCGGCAGTTCGCTCGTGATCGCCAACCTCGTTTACGACAACTGGCGGGACCGGGAGTTGTTCCAGAACACGCGTTTCCGCGAGGAAGTGGAGGCCGCCGAACGGGAAAGGGTGGAGGACGAGGCCATCCTCGAGACCCGGCTGGAGGAGCGGCGGCGGATTTCCGAGCTGGACGACCTCGGGGATTTGCGCGAGCAGGGGGTGGCCTCCCCCACGATCGACGGCACGGGCTTTTCCCCCTTGGCGCAGGCCATGAAACGCCTGACCGAGCAGGAGGCGAATCTGGCGGCGCAAGGTGTGCGGATGGAGGAGATCGCCCTGAAAGCCCGTCTCAAAATGCAGAGCCAGATCATCTCTTTTCTCTCCCAGCGGAGGTTCGAACACGCGCTGATCCTCGCGTCTTTCTACCGGACCCTTTTCAAGAGCAGCGCGCAGGACCTCGAAGTGGATGGTGAGCAGCTCATTTCCTACCTGCCGGAACTCGAGTTGATCCCGACCGTGGACAGCCTGGAATACATCGCCCGGCAGGCGCTGGACGACGTGCGTACGGGGATGAACTCGGTCGAGAACGCCTATGAGCAGGGCCAGTTGATCTCCGCGCTGGAGCGGCTGCAGGAGACCTTTTTTCTCGGGGAATATTCGCTGTCGGTCATTCTCTTCCCCGAGGAGAAGAAGCGGGTGCTCCGCGACCTGTATTTCGACATCGACCAGGCCAGGCGCCTGGCCGAACTCAAGGACTTCGACGCGTTGGAGGAACTGGTGGACGCGATCGCGTCGATCGCGGACGACTTTCCCCGCCGCGAGGCGCTCTCGTCCATCCGGGTCGCCAAACAGGCCAGCCGGATGAAGCTTCTCGCCGCGCAGAGTGCCTTTCTGCGGGGGGAGGTGGAGGACGCCCAGGACTTTCTCGGGGAGGCGTTCGAGATCTGGCCGCTCAACCCGGAGATCGATAACTTCATGTCCGGTTCGGTGACCGGCGCCGACCTGGTCGATGATTTCGACATCGATTTCGAGGCGGGGGACTACCGGCGGATTTTCGAGCGCAGGGAGGAATACATCGCGGCCCTGGCCGGGGACGAGGCGCGCGCGGACCGTCTTCGCGAAGCGATCGAAACCGTGCAGACCATCGAGTTCGCGATCAACGCGGCCGAAGAACAGTTGGTGAGGGGGGAGCCTTACGCCGCCTGGGAATTGCTCAAGGAGGTGGAGGAAACCGCCGGAGACGATCGCCGGTACAACCGCACTCTCTCGACCGTCGTCCCCCGGATCGCACCCTTCGTCGCGGCCGTGGAGGAGGCGGAGAAGCTCGAGGCCTCCGGGAACCATGCCGCCGCCCTGACCAAGCTGGCCGCGGCCAGCGAGCTGTTTCCCGCCAGCCGGTTCGTCTCCCGGGGGATGGAGAGGCTTTCGCGGGAGATGCTCGACCAGGCCCGGCGGATCGAGGCCGGGCGGTCCTGAGCCGGAGTGTCCCGCCTCCTTGTTCCCGGCGGCGCCGCCGGGCGACCGCGGAGGAGATCAGCTCCTCGCGAGGAGCTTGCCGAGTATCTCGTTCATCCCCTTGACCACTGATCCGGCGTCTTCGACCAGGCCCGCGTTGAGGCGGGCGCCCGCGAAGAGCTGGTCGGCCACCTCGCCCGCCAGGCCGGGCTCCTTCTCATGCAGGTCGGCCAGGCGCTTGACGAGGGGGTGGGAGGGATTCATCTCGAAGCGGACCGGGCTCTCGGGGATCTCCGCCTCCGACTGGTTCATCGCCTTCATCATCCGCCGCATGTTGGCGCTCATGAAGTCGTCCGCTCCGAGGACGACGGCGGGGCTTTCGGTCAGGCGCTTGCTGATGACCACGTCGCTGACCTGCTCGCCCAGGCGCTCGCGCACCCACTTCGCCAGCTCGTCCCCGGTCTCGCGGTCGAGAGGTTCCCCCCCCGCGTCGGGAGAGTCGGGCAGATCGATGTCCTGCCGGTCGGCGGAGACGAGTTTCTTCCCGTCGAACTCGGCCAGATGGGACATCACGAACTCGTCGATCGGCTCGGTCAGGAAGAGCACCTCCATGCCGCGGGATTCGAAGGCCTCCAGATAGGGGCCGGATTCGATGCTCTTGCGGCTCGATCCGGAGAGGTAGTAGATGTCCTTCTGCTCCGGGCCCATGCGGCTCACGTAGCCGGCGAGGCTCGTTTCCTTCCCGTTTTCGGTGCGGGTCGATTCATAGCGCATCAGCTTGGCCAGATCCTCGCGGTGTCCGGCGTCCGAAACGATTCCTTCCTTCAGGAAGTGGCCGAACGACTGGTAGAAGGACCTGAAGGCGTCGGGATCCTTCTTCTCCTTCTCCGCCACGAGCTTCAGAAAGCGCCGGGTCAGCACCTTGCTCAGCTTCCGGACCAGGGAGCTGTCCTGCATGGATTCGCGGGAGATGTTCAGCGGCAGGTCCGCGCTGTCCACCACCCCCCGCAGGAACCGCAGCCACTCGGGGAGGAGGCCTTCCGGATGGCGGTCGATCAGGACCTTGCGGCAGTAGAGCGAGACGGCCGGCTCCATCCGGCCGATCCCGAACCGCTCCAAGTTCTCCCGCGGCACGAAGAGGAGGGAGTGGATCGCCAGGGGGGCGTCGGCGCTGAAGTGGAGCCAGAACCGGGGTTCGTCGAAAGCGTGGGCCTGGAATTTGTAGAACTCCTTGTACTCCTCCTCCTTCACCTCGGACGGACTCTTCAGCCAGAGCGCGCCGACCGTGTTGATCTTTTCGCCGTTGAGGTTGAGGGGGAAGGGCACGAAGGCCGAGTAATTCTCGAGGACGCGTTTCACCCGGTCGGCCTTCGCGAACTCCTTCTGGTCCTCCTTGAGGTGGACGACGACTTTCGCCCCGCGGCGCTGGCCCTCGGCCTCTTCGATTTCGTACGTCCCCGAGCCGTCGCTTTTCCAGCAGTAGCCGCGGGCGTCCTTCTTCCACGAGTGCGTGTAAACGCGCACTTCGTCGGCCACCATGAACGCGCTGTAGAAGCCGACCCCGAACTGGCCGATCAGGTTTTCGTTGCGCTCGCCGCCCTCCTGGACGGCCTTCAGGAAATTCTTCGACCCGGAGTGGGCGATCGTGCCGAGATTCTCCACCAGCTCGTCGTGGTCCATGCCGACTCCGAAATCCTGGATCGTGATCGTGCCCGCCCGGTCGTCGGTCGATACGTTGATCTCGAGATCGAGCTTGTCGTCGAAAATCTCTTTCTCGGTCAGTTGCCGGTGGCGGAGCTTCTCGAGGGCGTCCGAAGCGTTGGAAACCAGCTCGCGGACGAATATCTCGCGGTCGGTGTAGAGGGAGTGGACGACGATGTCGAGGAGCTGCTTTACCTCGGCCTGGAACTCGCGTGTTTCGGGTTTTTGATCGGTCATAATGCTGTTTTTCGTAGAAGAAACCGATGAATGAGAAATCGGGAGCGATTTCAAACCAAATCCGCGCGAAAGCCGCCGCCGACCACGGCT
>JBKHCX010000082.1:0-12608 GCA_046541615.1 Puniceicoccaceae bacterium | reverse complement strand
AGCACAGCCTCTCCCCCCTCGACAACGGAGACGGCACCTCGACCCTGATCTTCCGCACCACGGAGCCCGCCGCCGACACCGGCTCCCAGTTCATCCGCCTGCGCCTCCGCATGCGGGACGATCCCTGAGGCCCCCGGCCCGGACGGGACCGGCACAACCCGCGCCCTCGTTCGAAGCGCCGGCGACCCCGGAAAAGCGTTGCCGGGATCCGCCGCCCGCCGGCCGGTCCGCCTCAGAACAGCACGGACAGCCCTTCCACCGCGGCCGGGTTTCCGGCCACCGCCTCGGCATAGCCGCAGAAGCGGTAGTCCTTCGGATCGTCGGCCAGCCCCTCGCGAACCGCGTTCAAGTCGATGTAGGCGGCCACGGTCCGCAGAACCTCCGGATCCCCCTCGACCAGAACGCTCTTGAAGCGTCCGGACCAGACCGGGCCGAAGCGCTCCCTGGAATTGTTGAACCAGGTGGCGAAGCGCTGGTTGATCGTCTTCATCAGCCAGGAGACATCGTGCATGCGGGCCAGGAGATCCTCCCGCAGGGTCTCGCCCCGGACATCGTTTTCGGCGAGCAATTCGGCCAGATCGTCGGACGAAAGCGGCTGCCACGGAGTCCTCTTCGGGTAGAGAACGCCGAAGCGCCGGACGATCTCCTCATCGGAGACGACCCGCCCGGGCGGCACCTCCACGAATAGGTGGAAATAGCTGTCCATCACCGCATAGGTGATGATCCGGATGCCGGAGAACTCGGCGGCCCGCCAGATCAGATTCCGAAGGTACTCCTTCTCCGGCGGTCCGAACGGTCCCGCTTCCCTCACCGTCCGGTTCAACAGATGGTAAAAAGCACGCACCCCTTCGCCCAATTTCACCCGTGGTGGCCTACCTGTTTTCATGCGACGAATATTGCGGTTCCGCGGACAGGGGCGCTCGTTGCGCAGGGCGCCGACAAGGCCTCTCCCAAGCGAACATTCCTTTCGATGCAACCCACCATGGGAAGGAAACGTAAGGAAGCCCGTCCGTCCGTGCAACCCAAATGCGCCGTCCCGGAAATTCCGGAAATCCCCGGCAGGGGATTGCGGAAAATGGTACCTGGCCGGGGACTCGAACCCCGAACCAATTGATTAAGAGTCAACTGCTCTACCAATTGAGCTAGCCAGGCCCGGAAGCACGAGAATCGAACAGGACGGTGTGGATGGCAAGTGAAAATTCACCCCATTTGCCCGGGTCTCGTCGCTTCAGTCGTGCGACCCCGTCCGCGGCGGTCCGGTCCGCATCGCCGACACGGTCGCCCCCTCGCCCGGAGCCGTCGGGAAGGTCTTTTCCGCCAGGCGGTTCGGGTTGGACGACTGAAGTCATCCAACCACGTGGTCTCCGCCGGCCGTGCAGCATTGCCGGCACGGTCGGCTCGTGAACTTTCGAATCGACTCCCCCGCCCCGGCGGGCAAGACTGCACCCCGATTTCCCGACGCCCGGATGGCGGAATCGGCAGACGCTGCGGACTTAAAATCCGCTGGCCGCAAGGCCGTGGGGGTTCAAGTCCCCCTCCGGGCAACTCATTCCGATGGTGCGCATGTCGATCCGGATGGAGCGCTTGATCCGGCGGCCGCCGGACTCGGACATGCCCGGCCAGTTGATGAATGACTTCGAGATCAGGCCGTACGCGGGGATGCTCGTGATCGCCTTGTCGAAGTTCCGCACCTTGATCGTGGTGAGGGACACATCGATCACATCGCCATTGGCGCTGTTGGAGGTCATCTCGATCCAGCCGCCCGGGCCTCCAGATCCTTCCGGTCGATGATCCGCAGGGCGGCCTCGTGGGTCGCCGCCAAAACGACCGGGGGCGCCACGCCCGCCTCGAAGGCCTCCTGCCACCGGCTCGCGCAGAGGCACCACCGGTCGCCGGGCGAGAGCCCGGGGAAGCCGAACTCGGGGAGCGGGGTGGACAGATCGTTTCCCCGGCTTTTCGTGAAGGCGAGGAATTCGGCCGTCATCACCGCGCACACGGCGTGGATCCCCCCGTCCTCCGGGGGCACCTCGCAGAGTCCGGAGCGCAGGAAACCGGTGGCGGGCTCCGCGCAGCAGGGCGCGAGCGGCCCGCCCAGGACGTTTCGATGGATCCGCGCGATCATCCGAGCGGCCCGCTTTCGTCGCCGGATGCGACGACATCCTCTTCGCGGACCGTCAGGCCCAGGGCGGCGACCTCCGCGACCACCTCCTGGAATCCGGGATCGTTCCAAAGTCTTTCAAACGGGACGTTCGTGTTGATCCGGATGAAATACTGCTCGCCCGTTCCCAGGACCTGGGAGCGGACAAGATCGCGGACGTAGCTGAAGGGGGTGGGGAATTTGTTCAAGCGTTCCCCGTGGTGGTGGGACTTGCCGCCCACCAGATGCCAGAAATGCACGTGCTGCTCGGTGTCCTGAATCTCGAAAATGCGCCATTCCGAGGGCAGGAGGGGATTCCCGGCGATCTTGTTCTCGACCCGGTGCCGGCGCTCCACCGGTTCCCAGCCGTTTTCGGTCCAGCAGCGGTCGGGGGTGTGATTGGAAACTTCGAGGATCGAAGCCTTCCCGGGCGCCCAGTAGGCGACATACACCTCGAAGAACTCCTCTTCCCCGGGGCGGGAGTAGTTGCGGTACACGAAGTCGTCGAGCTTCAGGATGGACTCCGCCCGGTCGCGCAAGGACTCGGTTTCGCCGAGTTCCTTGTTCCTGACCTGCCATCCCGGAACCGACTCGGGAACGAAGGCGCCCACGTGCGCCCCCCGGCCCGGCCCGGGTTCGAGGTTGAAGGGATTGAAAAAGTGGAAAAACGCGAGGACGCCGAGAACGGCGAAACCGATGAAGGGGAATATCTTTTTCATGCGAAGTGAGCCGGGATTCAGGTGGTGTGGAAGGGAAAAACGTTTACGAGCGAAGAAAACTCAGCGAGACTATCCACCAGTATGAAGGCACCCGCTGTTTTTTCCACGATTCTTTTCGTTTTTTTCGCCGGATGCTCCTCGGTTCCCGAACCGGACCGAGACGGCGACGACCGTTTCCCGGCGAGCACCCCGTACGGGGACAAGGTCATCCATCTGAAGATCCCCCCCCGCCTTTCCCAACTGGAGATCGAGCAGGCCATCCTCAACGCGGCGGTGGACAACCGCTGGCAGGTGATGGACACGGGGACCGTGGACGGCGCGGGCATGGTGGAGATGCGCAGAAAGACCACCTTCGCCGAGACAACCTTCACTTTCCTTTTCCGCCGGGATCTCATCGAGGGGTTTTCGGACTCGTTCAGCCTCGATATCACGGGCAAACGGACCCGGCGCTACACGCCGCCGATCCGCATCGACACGATCCGCGACTCCATCCGCGAGAATCTGGAAGCCGCGATGGCGGGTTATTGAAGGACGGACTCAAACGCCCAGGCGTTTCTTCATCGCGGCGAGACCGCAGGTGTTCGCCACCTCCCCGGCGGTGAGCCCGGCTTTGCGGGCGACATCGACTCCGAACCGGATATGGGCGAGGCCCTCCGGGCGGTGGGCGTCGGGGTTCACGCAGGCGAGCACCCCCTTCTCCCTGGCCCGCTCCCACTCGCGCCAGTCCAGATCGAGCCGCCGGGGGTGGGCGTTGATTTCGATCCATTTCCCGTTCGCGGCGGCCGCGTCGATGACGCGGGCCAGATCGACCGGATACGGATCGCGCCGGAGAAGAAGGCGCCCCGTGGGATGCCCCAGCAGGGTCACCGCCGGATGCTCCAGCGCCCGGACGATCCGGCGGGTGATGGCGCCGTCTCCTCCCGAACCGGCCTGGTGGACGGACGCCACCACGTAATCGAGTCCGCCGAGCAGGTCATCGGGAAAGTCGAGCGAACCGTCCTTGAGGATGTCGCACTCGGTGCCGGCGAAAACATGGACGGGCGACCCTCCGTCGCGGTTGAAGGCGCGGATCTCGTCGATCTGCCGCCGGAGGCGCTCCTCGTCGAGACCATTGGCCTGCACGCTGGAGCGGCTGTGGTCGGCGATCCCCAGATACTCCCACCCGAGGTCGGCGGCGGCGGCGGCCATGTCGGCGATCGTCCCCCGGCCGTCCGAGGCGGAGGTGTGGTTGTGCAAGGCGCCGCGAATGTCCGCAAGCTCGACGAGGACCGGAAGCCGGCCGGTCTCCGCCCACTCGATCTCCGGTCCGCCCTCGCGCAGCTCGGGGGGGATCCACTCCATGCCGAGCCGGGCGAACAAATCCTTCTCGTCGCGCACGGTTTCGTATCCGCCCCCTCCCCCGCGTTTCTGGAGCCCCCACTCGCTCAGGCTCAGACCCCGCTCGAGCGCCCTTTTGCGCATGCGCACGTTGTGGTCCTTGGAGCCGGTGAAATGGTGGAGCGCCCCGGCGAACTGATCCTCCGAGACCACCCGCAGATCCGCCTGGAATCCCGACCGCAAGCGGATGCTCGACTTGGTCCGCCCGCGGGCGATCACGTCGGCGGCATCCTTCCAGCCGGTGAACCATTCCATGATCTCCCCGGCCTCGCCGGCCGCGACCAGAAAGTCGAGATCACCGACCGTCTCCCGCCGGCGGCGCAGGCTCCCGGCGACCTCCGCGCGGATCACCGCCGGAAGCGCCCGCAACCCGTCGAGAATCGGTCCGGCCGCTTCTTCGGCATCCGGAAGCAGGCGCCGCCGGGAAAAGCGCTCCAGATTCTCGATCCCGTTCAGAATCTTCGCGGCGCTCTTTTCGCCGAAGCCCTTCAGCGCCGCCACCTCGCCCGATTCACAGGCCTCCCGGAGACCGCGGACGGTTTCGACGCCGAGTTCCGAATGGATCCGGTGGATCGATTTACCCCCCAGGCCGGCGATGTCCGCCATCCGCCGGAGGCCCTCCGGCACGGCTTCCTTCAACTTTTCGTAGTAGTCGAGCTTTCCCGTGCGGTGGAGGGTCTCGATCTTTTCGGCGAGGGCCTTGCCCACTCCGTCCAGCTCGGCGAGGCGGCCCTCTTCCACGAGAGTCCCGAGGGATCCGCCCGTCCGCTCCAGGGCCCGGGCCGCGTTCTCATAGGCACGGCTCTTGAAGGTGTTCTCCCCCTTGATCTGGAGCAGGACGGCGATCTCCTCCAATATCTCAACGATTTCGTCGCGATCCATGCCCATGGCTCGCCCCCTCTCACGAAGCCGCCGCCCCGGAATCGGAAGCGGTCTCCACCCGTCCGGCGTCCGCCTCGGCGAGGGCGCGGGCCAGCTTCTCGAGGTCGAACGGCTTCGTCAGGTGGCCGTCCATCCCGGCCTTCCGGGTCTTCTCCTTGTCGTCGGCCATGGCGTGGGCGGTGACGGCGACGATGGGGATCGACCGCTTGTCCAGACCGCACTTGCCCTCCCTCACCGCCCGGGCGACCGCGTAGCCGTCGATGCCGGGCATCCGGATGTCCAGAAGGAGCATGTCGAAGGACTCTTTCTTCAGCACGTCGAGCGCCTCGCGTCCGTCGCGGACGACGACCGCCTCGTGGCCGAGACGCTCCAGCAGTTGCCGGACCACCCGCTGATTGGTCGAATTGTCCTCGGCGACAAGGATCCGCCGCGGCGGTATCTCCTCGAAGCGGGACAGGGAGTGCCGCGAGTGCGTTTCCGTTTCCGCGGCCGACACGGCCGCGGCGTCCGACCGCTTCATCGGAACCATGAAGAAGAAGGTTGTTCCGCGGCCGGGCTGACTTTCGAGGGTCAGCCTGCCGCCCAGGGCGTCCGTGAGGTTCTTGGCGATGACCAGGCCGAGGCCCGTTCCCCCGAAGCGGCTGCCGATGCTCTGGTTCGCCTGGGAGAAGGGCGCGAAGAGCTTGGCCGCCTCCTCTTCCTCGATTCCGATGCCGGTGTCGATCACCTCCATGCGCACCCCGACCCGACCCCCGTTCTCCGGCCCGGCCAAGGGCTCTTCGACGACCCGGATCTCGACGGATCCACGTTCGGTGAACTTGACGGCGTTTCCGACGAGATTGTTCAGCACCTGCCGGATCCGCTGGTGGTCGCCGGAGAAAAAGTCGCCGACGCTTTCGGGATAATCGACGGAAAGGGCGACTCCCTTCCGATCGGATTGGAGCCGGAACACGTCCGCGACATCGCCGATCAGGCGCCGGAGCGAAAACGGGGTCTCCTCGAGGTCGGGGCGGGACGAGTCGATCCGGTTGAAATCCAGGATCTCGTCGATCATGCCGAGGAGGGTCTCGCCGCTGGAGTGGATCATGGCGATGTGATCGCGCTGGGCGCGCGTCAGATCCGTATTCATAAGCAGGCTGGTGAAACCGACCACCCCGTTGAGGGGGTTGCGGAGTTCGTGGCTCATGAGAGCGAGAAACTCGCTCTTCTTCTGGTTGGCCTTGCGCGCCTCCTTCGCGGTGTTCGAAAAGGATTCGACCGATTGCCGCAACTGCGCGTTCGCCTCGCGGAGCGCGAGTTCGTTCTCGGACTGCTCGATCGAGGCGGAGCTGAGCACGAGCCCGGTGAGCGAAATCACCGCGAGATACGTCTGCAGCAGGAAGAGGTTCTGCGCCGGGTCGGCGAAGCTGAAAACGCCGTAGCCCTGCACGGTTCCGAGCAGGGCGATCACGCTGACGAGCAGGGTGGAAAGAGTTGTCCCGTGGGGACCGAACCGCAGGGCGGCCCAGACCAGGGACGGGAAGATGATGAACGAGAACTGGAGCCGGTTCACCCAGTCCGACCCGTCGTTGTAAAAACAGAGAATGCTGATGCCGATGACCCCCGCGACGAGGCACCCGAGTTCGAGGCGGCGCTGGCGGTTGAATCCCGGATTGGCCGACCAGACGAATCCGAGGGACCCCACGATCAGGGCGCCGATCCCCTCTCCCACCCACCAGGTGAAGAAGACGCGGAAAAACTCCAGTTCGTCCGAATCGGTGAAATTGAAAACCGCGAGCGCCCCGCCCAACGCGGAGAGCGAGGTCAGGATCACGACCGAGAAGACCAGGGGGTAAAGATCGCGGACCCGGTTGAGCGAGGGATGGAAGTCGCGGTTCCGGAGGAGGACGACCGCCGTCAGCGTGGCGAGGGTGGAAGCGGTGGCGGTGAGGAAGGCGAAATCACGCCCCGCCCCGCCGTGAAGGAGGTTCAGGAGAAACAGGCCGATCCATACGGCCGGGAAATACCGGTATCCGAGAAAGTAGAGGAAAACCAGCCCCAGCCCGCCGGGCAGCCAGAGCGGGGTGATCGTATAAAACGCGTCCGGAAAGAGCCAACCGACCTGGCCTCCGGCGAAATAGACGGCGGTCAATACGGTCAGTTTGAGAAGGTAAATCATCGATTGGCCGAATCCCCTACAGAAAAGAACGGCATTCCGCAACTCCCGTGAACCGGATGGACGCAAAAAAGCCTCACTCCCCGCCGGACCGCGACTGGATGCGGATGGCGTTGAGGTTCGCCTGCCGCGACCAGTCCATGACCTGGGTCACGATGCGCAGGGGGGTCTCCTCGTGCGCGGCGAGGAGGACCTTGCGGTCCGGGTCGGCCTCCCCGGCCAGCCGCAGGGCGGTCCGCAGTTGTCCGGCATCGACGCGTTGCTCGTTGAGGAGAAAGCCGCCGTCCCGGTCCACGATGAGCCGCAGGTCGCGGCGCGCCTGGGAGGATCCGGCGGTCTCGATCTCGGGAAGCTCGAGGTTGAGGACCCGCTGGTCGCGGAACTGCATCGTCATCAGGAAAAAGAAGATCAGCACCATGAGCACATCGACGAGGGGCACGATGTTGACCTCCGCCCGCCGCCTTTTCCGACTGCGGTCGCGCAGGCTCATGACGGTTGCCGGCGGCGGGCGGCGGCCACCAGGTGCTCCACCACGACTTCGAGCCGGGCGGCGTGGTTGTCGATCCGGCGGTTGAAGTAGGCCGAGGCCGCCAGGGCGGGTATGGCGATGCCCAGCCCGAGGACGGTCGTCGTCAGGGCCAGGGAAATGCCGGCCACGAACTGTTCGGGGTCGGGAATACCGGGCTGTGCGGAGAAGGTCGCGAAGACCTCGACCAGCCCGGTGACCGTGCCGAGCAGGCCGACCAGCGGGGCGCCGGCGACCACGAAGTCGAGTATGAACAGGCCCCGCTCCAGGCGGTTGACCTGGAGCTTCGCGAAAGCCTGGAAGGTTTCGGGATCCGGCGACACCCTCCGGCAGAAACGGACGAGTTCGGCGGCGGTGGAACGGTCCCTTTCCCGCAGATCCGGCAGACGTCCGTCGAAGAGGACCGCCTTCAGGTAGGCCGGCACCACCGCGCCCTGGCGCAGGGCGATCAGCCGCTCGACGATGATGATCCCCGCCAACAGCGAAAACGCGGCGAGCGGGTAGAGAAACCACCCGGCCTCCTTGAGAAAATCAATCATGTGATTTCGACGACCGGATGCTCCCCTATTCCGGCCCGTCAGACATACGTCAGGCGCTCGGCCACGGCGTCCACCCCTTCGGAATTCTCGAGCAATTCGGCGATCGGATCCCACCGGCCCTCCAGAAGGCCGTCCCTGGCCGGGTCCGGCAAGCCGGCCGGGTAGGTCTTCTCTCCGACGGTGACCGTCCGCTCGACCACGTCGATGCGCACCGGCGTCGCCGCCTCTGCGGAAACCGTCCGGGCGATCTCGTCGAGATCGGGCCGGGCGAGGGTCATGCACGGCATCCCGAGAGTGATCGAATTGCCGAAAAAAATCTCGGCGAAGCTCTCGGCGAGAATGCCGCGGAATCCATACCGGTGGAGCGATTGCGGGGCGTGCTCGCGGGAGCTGCCGCAACCGAAATTCGCCCCCGAGACCAGGATGTCCGCCTCCGCGAACCGTTCCTCGTTGAGAACGTGGGGCTTGTCCGATCCGTCTTCGTTCTTCCGGACGTCGAAGAAGGCGTACTCCCCCAGCCCGTCGAAGGTCACACACTTCATGAACCGCGCCGGGATGATCCGGTCGGTGTCGATGTCGTCGCCCATGACCGGCACCGCCGTGCCGCGTACTTCCGTGATTTTCTCCAATGCCATAACGTCGTCTCCCGTTCAGGCCGCCGTGCGGCCGATTTCAAACACCTCGCGCGCGTCGGAGATCACCCCCGTGACCGCGGCCGCCACGACCATCAGCGGACTCATCAGGACGGTCCGCCCGGTCGGGCTGCCCTGGCGGCCCTTGAAATTCCGGTTGCTGGAACTGGCGCAGAGCTGGTCGCCGATCAGCTTGTCCGGGTTCATGGCCAGACACATCGAACAACCCGCGCCGCGCCATTCGAAACCGGCCTCGCGGAAAATTTGGTCCAGCCCCATCTCCTCGGCGATTTTGGAGACGACCTGGGAACCCGGAACGACGATGGCCTTGACCCCGTCGGCCACCTTGCGGCCCTTCAGATAATGGGCGGCCTCCTTCAGGTCCGACAACCGCCCGTTCGTGCAGCTTCCGAGGAAGGCGACGTCGATGGGCGTTCCGGCGATCGGCGCACCCGGCCGGAGCGACATATGCTCGAGCGCCTCTTCGGCGGTGGCCCGGTCCTTCTCCGGCAGATCGGCCGGAAAGGGGATGTCCTGGTCGATGAAGATCGCCTGCCCGGGGGTGATCCCCCAGGTCACGGTCGGCAGGATGTCTTCGGCGCGGATGTTGACGACGTCGTCGTATTCGCAATCCGGATCCGAGCGCAGGGCGTTCCAGCGCCGCAGGGCGGCGTCCCAGTCCTTCGGAGCATAGGCCCGGCCCCTGAGGTACTCGAAGGTCGTCTCGTCCGGGTTGACGTACCCGCAGCGGGCGCCCCCCTCGATCGACATGTTGCAGACGGTCATGCGCTCCTCCTGCGTGAAGTTGTCGAACACCCCGCCGCCGTACTCGTAGGCGTAGCCGATCCCCCCGTTCACCCCGAGAGTGCGGATGATGTGCAGGATCACGTCCTTCGCGTAAACCCCCGGCGACAGCCGCCCGTCCACGTTGATCCGGCGGACCTTGAGCCTGGACATCGCCAGGGTCTGCGTGGCGAGGACATCGCGCACCTGGCTGGTCCCGATCCCGAAGGCGATCGCCCCGAAGGCGCCGTGGGTCGAGGTGTGCGAATCGCCGCAGGCGATCGTGGTTCCGGGCTGGGTGATCCCCTGCTCCGGCCCGATGATGTGGACGATCCCCTGCTTGCCGGAATGGACGTCGAAAAAGGTGATCCCGTTCTCCTCGCAGTTCCGGCGCAGCTCCTTGATCATCGCGTCGGCCAGCGAGTCCGAATACGGCTCGTTCGACTCGTCGGTCGGGACGATGTGGTCCACCGTGGCGAAAGTGCGCTTCGGGTAGCGCACCGGCAGGCCGAGATCGCGCAGCATTCCGAAGGCCTGGGGGCTGGTGACCTCGTGGATCAGGTGGGTGCCGATGAAAAGCTGGGAACGGCCGTCGGAAAGTTTCCCGACCTCGTGCTCGTCCCACACCTTCTCGAAGAGACTTCTGGGTTTGTCTTTCATGGAAAAGCCCGAACTAAAACCCAATTGAGACCTTTCCGCAACCCGGATTCGGCGCGGAAAATGGTTTACTCGCCCGGAAACTTCCGGCAGACACTCTTTTTCACACGACGGACGGATAGCTCAGTTGGTTAGAGCAACTGGTTTACACCCAGTAGGCCGTGGGTTCGAGTCCCTCTCCGTCCACCACGGGCCCGGGTGGTGGAATTGGCAGACACGCCGGATTTAGGATCCGGTGCCGGAAGGTGTGAGGGTTCGAGTCCCTCCCCGGGCACCAGCGCTCCGGCCGCCGCCCAAACCGGCCGGCGCCGGAGGATTTCCGCCAGGCGGAGCGCCCGCACGCGCCCGGCCCTTGCCAACCGGTTCAAAGAGTGGAATGGTGCCGGACTTCGCAATGAACATTATTTTCCGCGTCTCGAACTACCTTTTCCGCTACCGGGCCCTTTTCTTTCTGACTCTGGCCCTGGCCATCGGGAGCACCGTTTTCGGCATCGCCGTGCCGAAGGGCATCCAGTACATCGTCGATCATTTCATCGCCGAGAACCGCACGGGCATGCTGGCCGCCGGGGTCGGGGCGATCCTCGCCGCCTTCGCCCTGCAGGAGATACTGAACTGCTTCCGGATCCGCGTGAACAACTCGCTGGAGCAGAAGGTGCTGCTCGACCTGCGCCGGGATCTCCACGACAAGCTCCTGGCCCTGCCCATCGGCTTCTTCGACCAGCGCAAGAGCGGCGACGTGGCCTCGCGGGTCATCGACGACGTCACCGAGGTCGAGCGCGCCCTCCTGGACGGGACCGAGCAGGGATCGGTCGCGGTGCTCCGGATTCTCGGGATCACCATCATCCTCTTCGCCATGCAGCCGCTTCTGGCCGCCCTGGTCCTGGTGCCCATTCCGGTGCTCTTCCTCCTCGCCTACCGGCATGCGAAAATCACCCGCAAGAACTGGAGGCAGGTCCGCGACAGCTCGGGGCTGCTCAACAGTCTCCTGGTCGAAGACATCCAGGGCAACCGGCTGATCCAGAGCTTCAACCTGACCCGGCGGGAATCCGACCGGTTCCGCGAGCAGTCCCTCGACCTGCGGACGAAGACCCTGCGGGCCATGTTCCGGTACTCGAAGTACATCTCCTCCGTCCAGTTCATCTCGAGCCTGGGGGTCGTGGCCGTGGTCGGCCTCGGCGGCCTCATGACGATGCGCGGCGATCTCAGCATGGGGCAGTTCGTCGCCTTCAACATCTACTGCACGATGCTCTACCAGCCGATCTTCCAGCTCAACGCCCTCAACCACATGATCTCCGCCGGGAAAGCCGCGGGGGAACGGGTCTTCGAGATCCTCGATCATCCGGTGGATATCGAGAACCCGCCCGACCCCGCGCCGTTTCCGGAGCCGCCGGTCAGCGTGGAGTTCGAGCACGTCGGTTTCTCCTACGCCGAGAGAAGTCCCGTCCTGCACGATTTCCACCTGACCCTCCCGAGCGGGAAAGTGACCGCCCTCGTCGGCCACACCGGCGCCGGCAAGAGCACCATCGCCAACCTGGTCCTGCGCTACTACGACGTCACTTCCGGGGCGGTCCGGATCAACGGCACCGACGTCCGGAGCATGGATCTCGGCGCCCTCCGCAGCCGGATCGGCGTGGTCGCCCAGGATCCCTTCCTCTTCGACGCCTCCGTGCGCGACAACCTCCTGCTCGCCCGGATGGAGGCCGGCGAGGACGAGATATGGGAGGCGCTCCGGGGCGCCTCCGCGGCCGATTTCGTCCAGCGGCTGCCCGACGGTCTCGACACCCTCATCGGCGAACGGGGAATCCGCCTGAGCATGGGGGAGAAGCAGCGCCTCACCATCGCCCGGGTCCTCCTCCGCAACCCCCCGCTGGTCATCCTCGACGAGGCGACTTCCAGCGTCGATACCATCACCGAACGGCAGATCCAGTCCGCCCTCGACCGACTGGTCGAGCACCGCACCGTCCTGGTCATCGCCCACCGGCTCTCGACCGTCCGGCAGGCCGATCAGATCGTCGTCCTGGAGCGGGGCCGCATCCTCGAAAAAGGCGACCACGGCACGCTTCTGGCCCGGGGCGGCCACTATGCGGAACTCTGGAGCCACCAGACCGACCTGATCCCGACCTGACCAACGGATCGGCAGGAGTCGAAAGGAATGAAGAAGGCCGTCTCGGGTTGGACGACTGAAGTCATCCAACCACCGC
>JBKHCX010000081.1:0-12739 GCA_046541615.1 Puniceicoccaceae bacterium | reverse complement strand
GCGGCGGCCGTGATCATCCTGGGTCTTTGCGTTTGGAACTACTGGTATCTTCTTCTCGAGACCAACGACGGGATCCCCCGGATTTTCAAACCGGTTCTCCGGGAGGCGGGGATCGCCCCCGGCGGAGAGTCCGAGGTGCGTGTCGGCGTTTACGAATCGGCCGCCACCGGCCGGTTTTTCCGGGAAATGCGCTTCGATTACACGGGGGTTCTCGATTCGTGGGAGCGCTTTCTGCGGCAGCTCGGGTATTCCCACAAGACCTTCGGGCGGATCGACCGGATCGATGAGTTCGATCTGCTGGTCCTGCCCTTCACCTCCTGCCTGAGCGACTACGAGGCGGACCGGATCAAGGATTTCCTCGCGCGCGGGGGGGCCGTATTCCTCTCCGGGGCGGTCGGATCCCGGTTCGAGGACGGCGCCTGGCGGGACGAACCGGTCTTCGGGGACATCATCGGAGCGAGGTTCGCGGGCAACGCCAACCCCGGTCCCCGGGGGGCGGCGCGGCTTACCCTGGCCCGGGATCTGCCCGTTTCGCTCCGGTGGACCCCGCGCGGAGTGCTGGAGATTCCCTCCTACAACCAGGTTCTGGTCGTGCGCCCGATCGGCGGGCGCATGAGCGTGGTGGCCACCGCGCCCTTTTTCCGGGATGAGGAGACTTTCGACGAGCTGTCGGCGTTCTGCATCGGCAGCTACCTCAAGGGCCGGGTGGCGTGGTCGGGGTTCCGCCTCGGGGCCTTCCCCCCGGGGGACGAAACGGCCGAGCGGGCTTTCCGGGAGTTGTTCACGAACACCATCGCCTGGCTGACCGACCGCCCCCGGGTGACGACCCCGCAGTGGCCGGACGGGAAGACGGCCGCCCTCGGGCTCGTCGTGGACGCCGCGCCCGGCGAAGCCCCGCGGCTGCTTTCGCGGTTGAGGGAGGAGGGGCTTCCCGTGGGCGTTCTCGTGACCCCCCGCGAGGCCCGCGAGTTCGCCGCCCTCCACGGGCTGGACTCTTCCGACGTGGAATGGATCCTCCATATCGACCGGGACCACCGGGCCGGCCGCCGTGCCTCTCCGGACGACTGGCTGGTCTTGATGCGCAAACGCATGGAGCGCGTTCTGGGGCGGCCGGTGAAGGGTCTTCTGCACGAGGACGTCCGGACCCGTTCCGCGGCGGAGACAGCTCTGGCGGCGGGGTTCGACTACCTCCTCGCTCCGCCGGCCGACGGGATTGAACAATATCCGGAGATTTACGCGTCGCGCCGGCCCAAAGGTCCCTTCGAGCCGCCCGAGGCCCTTTCGCTGGCCCCGTACCGGACGACCCTGCCCGGCGGGGTCGCTCCCACCGATTGTTTTTTCGTGGTTCTCCCGGGCGCCGGCTTTCTCGAGCTGGACGATCCGCTCGCCTTCGCCGGGGAGCGGCGGGAGGACCTCTGGGTGGCGCATCCCTCCGATCTCGTCGCCTGGCGCTCGGACCGGAACTCGGTCGTCATGAACGAGGAGTTCCTGTCCTCCGACCGGCTCCGGCTGCGGATCAGCAACGGCTCGTATTCGGAATTCACGGACTTTCCTTTTTCGATCCGTTTTCGCGAGGCGGTGGAGGGAATCTCGGTCTGGCCGAAGGCGGTCGGCCAGCCGCCTCCGGAGTTGGTTTCGCGCGAGGGGGATTCCTGGACATTCGCGATCCGGCGGTTCCGCCCGGGCGTGACCCTCGAGTTCATCTTCACCCCCCGGAAGAAGGATCGGGGGTAGGGCCCTTTCGGGGCGGGAAAAATATTCGCGCTCCGGAGTTGAATCCGGTATCCAGACCCGCCATTCTCGCCTGCCATGTCCGGACACAGCAAATGGGCCACCACCAAGCGCCACAAGGCGGCGATCGACGCCAAGCGCGGCAAGATTTTCAGCGTGATCAGCAAGGAGCTGACCCTCGCCGCCCGCGACGGGGGCGGCGATCCCGAGTTCAACCCGCGCCTGCGCACGAACATCGCCAAGGCGAAGGCCGCGAACATGCCCGCCGACAACATCGACCGGGCGATCAAGAAGGGCACCGGGGAGCTGGAGGGCTCGACCATCGAGGAGCTGACCTACGAGGGCTACGGCCCCGGCGGCGTGGGGCTCATCGTGGAGGTGACCACCGACAACAAGAACCGGAGCGCCTCCGAGGTGCGCAGCACCTTCACCAAGAACGGGGGGAATCTGGCCGGCTCCGGGGCGCTTTCCTACAATTTCCAGCGCAAGGGCCAGTTCCTGATCTCCTCGGAGGGGATCGACGAGGACGGGCTGATGGAGGTCGTGCTCGAGGCCGGCGCGGAGGAGGTGGAGAACAACGGGGATCACTTCGAGGTCCTGTGCGAGATGACCGACTTCGACGCGGTCGTCCAGGCCCTCGAAAAGGCCGGGATCGCCACGGAGTCCGCCGAGCTGGCCTACCTGCCGCAGACGCCGGTGCCCGTGACCGACGCCGATACCGCCCGGCAGATCCTGCGGCTGATCGACGCTCTGGACGATCTCGAGGATGTGAAAAGCGTCTTCGCCAATTACGAGATCGACGACGACCTGCTCGGGAACTCGTAGTCCGGTGGAACACGGGATGTTCCGGGCTCTGTTTTCGACGGCGTTCGATCCGAACCGTCCCTTCCGGCCCTCCCGGATCCCCGTTTTCTACGGGTGGATCGTGGCGGCCGCGGCCACGGTCGGCATCGTATGCAGCATTCCCGGGCAGACCATGGGGGTCGGCGTGTTCACCGACCGGCTGATCGAGGCGCTCGGGATCCGGCGCACCTGGATCAGCGCGGCCTACCTGGTCGGAACGATCGGGAGCGGCTTCCTGATCACCCCGGCCGGCCGGTGGCTCGACCGGGCCGGGATCCGCTTCGGCGCGGTCGTCTCCGCCGCCGGGATCGCGGCGGCCCTGGTGTTTCTCTCCCAGGTGGACCGGATCGCCGCCGTATTTTCCGGAGCGTTTCCGGCCGCATGGGCGATCGGGGTGAAGATTTTCTTCGTGACCGCCGGGTTCTTCCTCCTGCGGTTTTTCGGGCAGGGGCTGATGACGCTCGCCAGCCGGAACATGATCGCCAAGTGGTTCGATCTGTTCCGCGGGAGAGTCACTTCCATCAGCGGTATTTTCGCGGCGTTTTCCTTTTCGCTGGCACCGCTTCTTTTCGACTGGATGATCCGGGAGGCCGGCTGGCGGGGGGCGTGGCTCGTTCTCGCCGGGTTCAGCGGCCTGGGTTTCGGACTTTTCGCCTGGTTGTTCTTCCGCGACAACCCCGAGGAGTGCGGACTCCTCATGGACGGCGGACGGCGGATTCCGGAGGGGACGAAAGGGAACCCGGACAACGAGGTCGTCCGCGAGTTCACCCGGGCCGAGGCGGTGCGGACCTACGGGTTCTGGATCTACAACCTGAGCCTCTCCTTCCAGGGCTTCTTCATCACCGGCTACACCTTCCACATCGTATCGGTGGCGCAGAACCTGGAGATCCCCCGCCAGATCGCCCTCGGGGCCTTTCTCCCGGCGGCGACCGCGGGCCTGTTCATCAGCCTCGCGGTCGGTTGGTTGATCGACCGGACCCGGTTGAAATACTCGCTCCAGGTTTTCACGCTGGGCGTCGCCCTGATTCCGTTCGGGCTGCTCTCGGCGCCCGGGCCGCACGCCGTCGGCATTCTGATCGCGGGGCTGGCTGTTTCCGGAGGCGCCTTCGCGCCGGTCATGGGCACCGTCTGGGCGAGGTTCTTCGGGAGGCGGCACCTGGGCGCGATCAGCGGGGTCAACATGGCCTCCCTGGTCTTCGGGAGCGCCTTCGGGCCGATTCTTTTCAGCCTGAGCTACGACTACCTGGGCGGCTACCGCCCGGTGATCCAGATCAGTCTGGGCGTCGGGATCGCCCTGCTGGCGGGCAGTTTCTTCGCGGAGAACCCACAGCGGCGGCTGGCGGCCGCCCGATCGGAGACCCGCCATGGGTGAGTCCGGCCCCTCCGTCCCGAGGGGGCTTCCGGAGGCGGGCGGGAGGGTTCCCTTCGTCGAGTTCTGCCGGGCGGCGCTCTACGACTCCGCCGGCGGATACTACGCCGCCGAACGGGCCCGTGTCGGGGCGCGGCCCGGCACGGATTTCATGACCAACCTGGCGGTCCGCTCGGTTTTCGCCCCCCTGGTGGTCGATGCGGTCCGCTCGCTGCTCGGCGACGCCGATCTCCGCGGATTCCGCTTCGTGGAGGTCGGGGCCGAGCCCGGGACCTCCCTGCTCGCGGACCGGGATCATCCCTTCCGGGAGGTATCGCTTGTCCGCCTCGGCGATCCCGTCCCGGCGTTGTCCGGTCCGGTGGTGCTCTTCGCCAACGAATGGCTCGACGCACGGCCGTTCGTCCGTATGTGCTTCGAAGGCGGCCGCTGGCGGGAGGTTTTCGTCGCCGGGGGGGAGGACGGCGTCTACCGGGAAGAGCGGGGGGACCCCGCCAGCGGCGACGCCCTGCGGCTGCTCCCCGATCTGCCCGCCGCCGCGCCGGAGGGCTATCGCTTCGATCTCTCGGTCGAGGCGGAGTCCGTCCTCGGCGCCTATCTGGAGGGCGGCTGGAAGGGCCTGTTCCTCACCTTCGACTACGGATCCTCGTGGGAGGCTCTGGCACGGCACCTGCCGGGGGGGACGGCGAGGGCCTACCGCAACCACCGGCAGACGGACGACCTGCTCGGCGATCCGGGATCGAAGGACCTGACCTGCAACGTCTGCTGGGACCGGCTGGCGGCGGTGCTTTCCCGGCACGGCTTCCGGGTCGGCGGACCCCTGCGGCAGGAGGCGTTTTTCCTCGAAAAGTCCGCTCGAGCGGTCAGGCGCATCGTCGAGGCCGGGCAGGACGGGAGCGCCCGCGCCGCCCGGTCGCGGATGCTCCAGCTTCTGCACCCCGCGCATTTCGGCGCGGCCTTTCAGGCGTTCTGGGGAATCCGTTGACATTGCCGGCGTCGTGGCGGACGCTCCGGTCATGGAAAACGTGAGGAACGCGCTGAATCTCGCACCGCACCCGGAGGGCGGGGCCTTCGCGGAGGTGTTCCGGTCCGCCCGGCGGGTGCGTCCGCTGGATGCGGCGGGCGCGGAACGATCCGCCCTGACCCACATCTACTTCCACCTCGAGCCCGGCGAGGTCAGCCGGTTCCACCGCGTGGCCGCCGACGAGGCCTGGCATCTTTACGAGGGCGGGGGCGTGATCCTCCACCAGTGGCGGGAGGGCGCCGGTTCCGTGGAACGGATCCGCCTGGGGCGCGACCGGCGCCGCTACTGCCACGTCGTTCCGGCCGGAACATGGCAGGCCGCCGAGCCCGTGGACGGGCCGGTTCTCGTCGGGTGCAGCGTGGGCCCCGGATTCGAGTTCGAGGATTTCGAGCTGGCCGGGTCCGAAGGTCCGGTGGCACGGGCGATCCGGAGCATCGATCCGTCCCTCGGGAGGTTTCTATAGCCGCCGAAGGGCGCCGGGCCACTCCGGGTTCCTTCACCACTCCGGGTTCCTTCACTTTTCCGACAAGGCGCGCTTCAGGCGCCGCCAGCGGGCCAGCCGCTCGGCGATCGCGCCCTCGGCGCCGTTGGTCCCGGCGCGGTAGAAGCTCTTCGGTTCGGTCATGTACTCCTGGCCGCTGATCGATTCGGGGAAGTCGTGGCTGTAGAGATATTCGGCGCCGTGGCCCATCTCCTTCGAAACCTTGGTGTGGGCGTCGCGCAACCAGAGGGGCACGGCCTGCAGCCCGTTGCGCCGGATCTCCGCCTTCGCCCGGTGGAGACCCACGCAGGCGGAATTGCTTTTCGGCGCGGTTGCCAGAAAGAGGGAGGCGTGGGCGAGGTTCAGCTCGCACTCGGGCGGGCCGATCACCTCGCACGCCCGGTAGGCGGCCATGGCGAGAGGAAGCGCCCGCGAATCGGCCAGGCCCACGTCTTCGGAGGCCTGGATGACCAGCCTGCGCCCGATGAAGCGCGGATCCTCGCCGCCGGCCAGCATTTTCGCCAGCCAGTAGAGGGTCGCGTCGGGATCCCCGCCCCGCATCGATTTGATGAAGGCGGAAATGGTGTCGTAGTGCTCGTCCTCGCCGGCGTCGTAGCGGATCTGGCGCTCGCGCAGGAACCGCTCCAGCTCCTCTTTGCCGGCCGTCGCCCCGATCGGCTGGGCGAGGACGAGGGTCTCGAGGGAGTTGAGTCCGCGGCGCAGGTCGCCGTCGGCGATCCTCGACAGGCCGGCGATCACCTCGTCGGCCACGGTGATCCGGGCGTTCCGCATTTGCTCGTCCTTCCGGAGGGCCAGGCGCAGGACCCCCTCGACAGCCTCCGCGCCGACCGGATTGAGGCGGAAGAGGTGGCTGCGGCTCAGCAGGGCGGGAATCACGTAGAATCCGGGGTTGTAGGTGGTGGCGCCGATCAGCCGCACCCAGCCCTCCTCGACGTCGGGCAGGAGCAGATCCTGCTGCGCCTTGTTGAACCGGTGCAACTCGTCGATGAAGAGGATGAAGCGGCCCTCGCGGTCGGCGCGGGCGGCCGCGAGGTGCTGCCTGAGTTCGGCGACGTTGGAGGAGACGGCGTTCACCCGGATCAGCCGGCTGCCGGTCTCCCGGGCGATCACGTCGGCCAGGGTCGTCTTTCCGCAGCCCGGGGGGCCGTGGAGCAGAATGCTCCCGAAGCGGTTCTCGCGGATGAGCCGGGGGAGGAGGGCTCCCTCCCCGAGCAAATGCTCCTGGCCGACCACGCCGGCGAGACCGGCAGGTCTCATGCGCGCCGCCAGCGGCCGATGGACGGGCGAATCGGGCGCTCCCGCGAAAAAGTCAGACTGCGACTGCCCCGCCATACCCGGCTGTCCCGCCCGCCCGGTTCCGCCGGCACCGCTGGGACCGGCACCTCGGTTGCGCCCGGGCGCGACGCCGGAGAAACGGGCGTCCGCGGACGGAACGGATTCTGGAAAGCGGCTCGCTCTTGCGCATAAGGGGGGAGGCTGGCGGAAGAAGACGTTTCAGGCAAACCGGTTTTCCGCCGGGGCCGGGAAAGGCTGGCGTCCCGTAGGGGATTCGAACCCCTGTTGCTGGGATGAAAACCCAGTGTCCTAGACCTGGCTAGACGAACGGGACTAGCGAAAAGGAAGAGGAAAGCGGTTCCCCGGGCGGGGATCAAGCGCGAAATCGAAGAAAATTTCGTTTTGCCGGGCCCGGGCGGGGTTTCCCCGCGTATCCGGTCCCCCGGCGGCGGGCCGCGCCGGGAAATCGCTTGGAACGCGGGCGGTTTTGGGTTTGTATGGGTCCATGGGTACGGAAAAGCGCGTTTTCACGGGAATCGGGGAGATGGACGGGTTGGTCGGGGAGATCCGCGCGGCGGCGGAGAGCCTCCCGGGGGAGCGCCTCGACGGGATTTGCGGATTCGATGGATTCGTCGATACCTTCATCGAGATGGAGAATCCGGACTCGATGGCGGCGTTCGGGCCGAAGGTCGCCGATGCGGCCGGGATCGCCACCTCGTTCACCGCGCGGCACAAGGGGGACCGTTTCGGGGGGAACGGGCCGCTTTTCGCCTCCGCTCTGGACGCGTTTTTCGACGGGGGCACGGGCATCGCCTATTTCGGAGCGCTCGGTGATCCGGAGATTCTTCCCCTGTTCCGCGAGCCGTTGGAGGGGCGGACCCGCCGCCTGGTCAGCCTGGCCGATCCCGCGCACAGCGATTGCCTCGAGTTTCGCGACGGCAAGGTGATGCTCAGCGACCTGCGCTCCTGCGCCGAAATCGACTGGGACCGGCTCCGCGAACGGATCGATCCGGAGGATCTCCGACAGGAGCTGCGGCAGTGCCGTTTCGTCGGGGCGGTGAACTGGGGGAAGCTGGTCAACGTGGGGTCGGTCTGGAAGGGGATCGCCGACGGGCTGGCCGCCGCCGGACGCGGGCGCGAGGAGGTTCCCTTTTTCATGGATCTGGCCGAGTTCGAGCAGCGTCCGCCCGCCGACCAGAGGGATCTGGTGGAACTGGTCGGCGAGATCACCGGCCAGTGCCAAACCATCCTCAGTTTCAACCTGAAGGAGGCCTGGCAGATGGCCGGGGTCTTCGAAGGCGGATTCAAGGGGGACCGGGCGCCGGAGCGCGTCGCCGAGCTGGCGCTTTACCTCAAGGAGAAGATCCGCGTGGACCGGATCGTGATCCACCCCAACGACGGCGCCGCGGGCGCCGGTCCCGGCGGGGCGGTGTACGTGCCGGGGCCCTACTGCGCGAAGCCTCTCATTTCGACCGGGGCGGGCGATACCTTCGGGGCCGGGGTTCTCGCCGCGCGGCTCCTGGGCCTCGGGGATGCGGCCATGCTGCTCTGCGGGGCCTGCGCCAGCGGGTATTATGTGCGCACGGGCACCTTTCCGACTCTCGCGCAAATCCTCGAATTGGCGGAAAAGTGGCGGGACGGTTCGCTCGGCGACCGTCTGTAGCGCTCCGGGCGGGCGGCGATCCCGGTGGAACCGGCTCCGGGCGGGTCGCCTCAGCCCCGGTCGTTTCCGCCCGGCTCCAGACACAGGCGGTGCCAGTGCCGGTTGTCGTGGAATTTCGGTTTCTCGGGGAAGGGCGAGGTCGAGGAAAGCACGGGCGCGGGTGATCCGGGGGAAACGTCGTAGCGACAGAATGTCCCGGTCAGAACCGTTTCCGGCGTGAAGTGCTTCTTCGCGGGGTCCGCCATCTTCACCGGAATCCGCAGGTAGGCGGTCCAGCGCGAGTTTTCCTCCTCGACCCATGTGTCGGAGACAGGCGGGTGGCCGCAATCGACGAGAATGTCGTCGAGGGAGGTCGCGCCATCGACGAAGGCGGAGAAGCGGCCCGCGGTCCACCCGAGGACCTGGTTCCGGTTGTTGGGCGTGACGTGGATCTCGAAATATTCGTCCGCTTCCGGGCGGCCGAGGAAGACCTGGAAGACATCGCACACGGCCAGGCGGCTCCGCGAACTGTGGTTTTCAAGAACGACGATGTCGTGGTCCGAGAAGCTGGCGAGGAAGTGGAGATAAGCGGGGCACCAGCCCGCCTTCAGCGAGGCCGGCTGGAACTCCGCTTCGGGAGTCGGCCGCCAGTGCTGGGCGAAGATCCATTCGGGCGAATCGGAAAAAGCCCCGCGCACGGCCTCCAGGGAAGCACTTTCGGGAGGCGCGATGGGGGGGATGGGGATATTCCGGTCTGGGGCGGTCATGGTGGAACCTACTTGCCAACGGTGGAGGGAATCCGCGCCCAACGCAAGGGTATTGAACCGGTTCGCCGGGTTTGTGCAGGGACGGGCGGTTTCCTTCGCCGCCGACCAGGGGTTCCGCCGTCCGAATTGCGGGTGTGGAACCGCCCCCCGCCCCGCCCACAATTGCATCGCATTCGGGGAAACCGGCGGTAGGGTGTGGGGCATGACGTGTTTCCCCCTCCGCCTCCCTCCCGTTCTTCTTTTGCTGGCCGTGTCCGTGCTGTCGGCGGACGGTCCGGTGGTCGGGGAGAAGGCGTCCTACGGGCTCCGGTGGGGGTTCGTTTCCGTCGGAGCGGTGGAGATCTCCCTGGGAGAGACGGACGGCGGCCTTTTCGAGGCGGTCCTCGAGGCGAAGGCGAACGCCTTCATGCGGAAGGTGTACAATTTCCACACGATCATTGTCAGCCGGTTCGCTCCCGGAGCGGAGCGGTCGGCGGGATATTTCCGCGACGAGAAAGCGACGGAAGACCTCCACCGGACCTTTTTCGACTGGGATGCGAACACGGTCCGCTATTCGAAGAACGGGGACGAGCGCCTTCCCCTCCCGCTGCAGCCGGGATGCCAGGACCCGCTGTCCGTCGTCTTCGCGTTCCGGTCGGGCGCCGTCCCGCTCCGCCCCGGAACCCACCGCGTGTGGGTGTCCGACGGAAAGGTGGTGGAGAAAGCCGAATTCCGGGTGAAGGGGCCCGAGACCGTGAAAACACCGGCGGGAAGGTTCCGGGCCTACCGGATCACGGCCGATTTCGGCGGAGTGCGGGCGATTTTCGCGCGGCCCGAGGGGGCGCTCATCGACGTGTGGCTGTCGGACGACGCGCGGATGCTCCCCGTCAAGCTCAAGAGCGAGGCGACCATCGGCAGCTTCACCTCGGTCTTGCTGGAGCACACCGTGCCCGAGGCGGACGGTTGATGCTCCGGCGTCTTGCCGCCGGGCCGTTGTAGGCGCGCCCCCCCTGCGAACGAATTGGAACGGGTTGGTGTCGCCACGACAGTGGCGATCCGGTCCGGCCTCCCGCGCCGGCGATCCGGGCCGAACCGCCGCAGCGGTGCCGCACGACTGAAGTCATGCGGCTACGTGGCGGCGTCGGCGGGTTGCGGCGGACGCACGGGGGGGAAGAGGATCGTCTCCCGGATGTTGGACGCCCCGGTCAGGAGAATGACCAGCCGGTCGATGCCGATCCCCATGCCGCCGGCCGGGGGCATGCCGTGCTCGAGGGCGACCAGGAAATCGTGGTCGATCTTCTGGATCTCTCCGCCGGCCTGGGTTTCGAACATCTCCCGCTGGACGAGGGGATCGTTCTGTTCCGAATAGGCGGGCGCGATCTCCTGGCCGTTGATGCACAGTTCGAATACCTCGACCGTGGAGGGATCGTCGGGGGAGAGTTTGGCCAGCGGGATCAGCTCCTTCGGCAGATGGGTCACGAAGGTGGGTTGGACCAGCGTCGGTTCGATCCGTTTCTCGAAGACCTGGTTGGTGATCTCGAAGTCCTCGAGGGACGGGTCCACCTCGATCCCCATTTCGACGGCCCGGGCGATCTTGGCCGCTTTCGGGAGCCGGAACCAATCGGGGCATCCGGTGTGCCGGACGAGCAGATCCTTGTAGCGCTCCTCGGACCAGCCGCCCCCGAGGTCGATGGTGCTCCCGTCCGGCCGCTCGACGACCGTGTTGCCGAGGACCTCGCGGCAGAGGTGGAGGACCAGATCCTTCACGAGGGTCATCATGCCCCGGAAGTCGGTGTAGGCCTGATAGACCTCCAGCATGGTGAACTCCGGATTGTGCCGGCGGGACACCCCCTCGTTGCGGAAGACCCGGCCCAGTTCGAAGACCCGGTCGAACCCGCCGACCAGCAGGCGCTTCAGGTAGAGTTCGAGGGCGATCCGCAGGGTGAAGTCGCAGGAAAGCGCGTTCATGTGGGTCGAGAACGGACGGGCGGCCGCGCCCCCGGGGATGGATTGGAGCACCGGAGTCTCGACCTCCAGAAACGAGCGATCCCAGAGGAAGCGGCGGATCTCGGCGATGATGCGGCTCCGGAGAACGAAGCGGTCGCGGGATTCCGGGTTGACGATCAGATCGAGGTAGCGCTGCCGGTAGATCTGGTCGTCGTCGGTCAGCCCGTGCCACTTCTCGGGCAGGGGGCGGAGGGCCTTGGACACGAGGGTGCAGGCCGTGGCGCGCACGGTGATCTCCCCGGCGCGGGTGCGGAAAAGCCTGCCCGTGACCCCGATGAAGTCACCGAGATCCAGCTTCTTGAACCGGGCGTAGGCCTCTTCGCCGATCGCCTCCCGGCGCACGTAGCACTGGATCCGTCCGTCGCGGTCGTGGAGTTTGAGAAAGGTCGCCTTGCCCATCACGCGGAAGGCGACGATGCGCCCGGCCACGGAAACCTCGGCCTGCTCCTCCTCGTCGCGGTTCTCGTCGAAGAGGGCGGTCGCATCGGCGGAGGAGTGGGACTGCTCGGCGTTCGCCCGGAACGGATCGATTCCGGCTTCGCGCAAATCCGCCAGTTTCGCGAGGCGGACCTGGCGGAGCTGGTTTTCGGAGAGAGGGTCTTCTTCGGAGGACATTCGCTCGTTTGTAGCGGGTTGGCCCGGCGAGGCAATCCTAACCCGAGCCCACCCGCGGGGGCGGAAAAAAGGTAAACAAACGTTTACTCAAAGGGATTTTTCCGTTTCTTTTCCGGGCAATGCCGGTCGAACTTCATGCGCGCAGTGCGTTTTCTTTTCTCGAGGGGGCTTCGTCGCCGGAGGATCTCGCGGCGGAGGCGGCCCGCCTGGGGCTGGAGGCGGTGGCTCTTCTGGATGCGGGAGGGGTTTACGGAGCGCCCCGGTTCTTCCGGGCCGCGCGGGAGCGGGGGGTGCGGCCTCTCGTGGGGGCGCGGCTGCCGCTGGCCGGCGGCGGGTGGCTGCCGGTCCTGGCCGGGAGCCGGGCGGGCTACCGCAATCTGTGCCAGGTGCTCACCACGGCCGCTTTCCGCGGGGAGAAGGGGCGCGCGCCGGTGGCATGGGAGGATCTGGAGGGGCGGACCGCCGGGCTGGTCGCCCTCGGGGGCGGGGAGGACGGGCCGCTGGCCGCCGCCTGGCGCTCCGGCGGGCCGCCCAAGCTGGCCGCCGTGCTGGACCGGTTGCGGGCGGTCTTTCCGCGCGACGGTTTTTTTCTCGAGATCCAGCGGCACTTCCGGCGGGAGGAGGCGGCCTGGCACCGCGTGCTTCGCGAAGTGCGGCAGGACCGCGGGCTGCCCATGGTCGCCACCGGCGGAGTGATCGCGGCCCGGCGCGGGGACCGGTTGGTCGCCGACGTTTTCTCCGCCCTGCGCCATCACCGCACCCTGGACGCGGCCGGCCGGCTCCTCGAGGCCAACGGAGAGCGGCGGCTGCGTTCGCCGGAGGAGACGGCCGCGCTTTTCGAGGACTGTCCCGGGTATGTCGAGGAGGCCCGGCGCCTGGCCGGGCGCCTGACCTTCGACCTCGGGGATCTCGGCTACGAGTTTCCCTCCTTTCCCGTCCCGCCGGGCGAGACGATGGAGAGCCACCTGCGCGCGCTGGTCGGGGCGGG
>JBKHCX010000080.1:0-12839 GCA_046541615.1 Puniceicoccaceae bacterium | reverse complement strand
GGGTTCTCTATCACTGGCGGGAGCACCCCGGCTCGACGGCGGATTCGCTGGAGGCCAAGCCCTACGCGCTCGAAGCGGCCCGCCGGGCGGTCGCGGAGGCACGGGAGCGCCGCGGCCTCCCTGGTGGGCTGAGGCTCGTCGGAGGGATGTACTGGGATCCCGTGGAACCGGACGAAGCGGTTCCGTCAGGAGTTTTCGACGACGAAGAAGGCGCGGCCGGCCCGGAGGAATGGATCCGGGCCGGAGGGCATGGTCTTCCGGAGGCCGAACTCGCCCGCCTCGGGCGGCGGTTGGGCCGTTTCGCGGCGGATCCCCGGATCGGAGTGGTCGGTTTCCGGGCCGACGCTCCGGATGGGATCGCCGATTGCGGGATCGCCGCCCACCCGGAGGGCGGTCTCCTCCGGCTCTTCGCGGGGGCCGACCGCGCCGAGCCGGGGATGGGTTCCAGGGCCTGGCTTCCGCAGGAGATCGGGGCCGTCGCCGGAAGGGTGGTTTTTTTCCGGCGCGGGCTGCGGGGGGACCTCCTCCGGTGGAGGCGGGAACTGGGCGAGGGCGACGCGGCCCTGTGCGGACTCTGCCGCTCCGCCTGGAAACAAGGCTTTTCGGTCGTTCTGGACGCCGCGACCGTTGTTCCGGCGGAGGTCGCGGTCCGCGGTCCTTTCCTTCCCGGCGAGGTGGAGGCGCTCCGGGCCTTCGATCCCGGCTGGTTTCTCGGCGACCCGATGTTCCACCCGCGGCTCGAACCGGTTTCCGGACCGCTCAAACCCATCCGGTTCTGAGCGGTTTTCCGAATCCGCTTCCGGGGTTTCTCCCGAACGGGTCCTCCGAAAAAACACCTTGCCCCCGAACGGTTTCCGCCGCCTGATACGGGGGTTTCGTAAGGGGATGACTCAAGTGACACAGGGACTGGGGGCCGTGCGGTCTTTCTGCCTCGGCGCGGGTGCGTTTTTCAACCGGCATTTGTTTTCGACGGTCTTGATCGGCGCGATCCTCCTCGTCGCCTGGATCTATCTGCTGTCCGGATTCCAGGTGCGGGTGCGGTTCGAGGCTGCCGATCCCGGGCTTCTCCAGGTGTATTGGCAGGATCCGGACAGGGGGTTCGAACCGGGGAAGGAGAACGGCGTCCGCTACGCGGGGGGGGCGAACGACGTGGTCGTGCCGATCAACGGGTTCGACCGCGGGGGAAAGCTGCGGATCGACCCGCTTGCCCGGGCGGGCACCGTGCGGATCCTCTCCGTCGAGCTGTCCGGGCCCTTTTCCGGTGGCGCCTTCCTGGATCCCCGTTCGGACCGGTGGGACGAAGAAGTCCGCCTGGAGGGGGACTGGGAGCATTCTTCCCGGAGCGAAGGAGACGGGATCCTGCTTGTCGCCGACGGCGCCGATCCGCAGATCATCTGGGAGAACATCCGGTGGGAGCGGGCGTTCGCGGGCGAGCCGATGCTCTGGATTCTTCTGCTGGCGGCGGGGTTCGTGGTTCTTCTGGAGCGGCGGTATCCGTCGCGGACGGACGCCTTCGTGCGGCGGCTTGAATTCGTCCCCTTCCTCCTGGTCCTCGGGACGGGGGGCGCCCTGGCGGTTGCGCTTGGATCGACACGGGGCATCCACCCCGACGAATTCGTCCACCTGGACGCGGGGGAATTCTACGAGGAGAGGTGGCTGGCGCCGGTTCCCGACGATCCGGCCGCACGGGCGAGCTACAGTGATTACGGAGCCTCCCGGCTGAACACCCGTGAGGTGGCCTACTGGGTGGCCGGGAAGTTCTCGGCCCTGGCCGAGGCGGCGGGTGTCGCGCGCGCCCACATCCGGTTGCGCTTGTTCAACGTTTTCCTGCTGGGTGTGTTGGCCATGGTGTCGATTCTGAGCGTCCGGGCGCGCTTCGTGCTCCTGCCGCTCCTGCTCACTCCGCAGGCCATCTATGTGTTCGGCTGTTTCAATTCCGACGCTTTCGCCCTGACGGCCTCGTTTCTCTTTCTGATCGCGGCGGTGAGCGGCGGCGGACCGGTGGGGCGACTTTTCGACGGGCGGACGGGGGGACGCCCGTTCCGGTTCATCCTCGGCGGCGCGTTGCTGGCCCTGCCGCTCGGGCTGCTGAAGCCGAATTTCTGGCTGCTCGGGGGGTTCGCCCTCGGGTACCTCGCCGTGCGGCTTTTCCGCACGCCCCGCGGACACCGCCTCGCCGCCGGAGTGGGGTTGGCGGTCTTCGCGGCGACACCGGTCGCGGCGAACCTCGGGTGGACCCTCGTCGTCGATTGGCGGAGCGACTTCCGGCGGGTGGAGATGATGGAGAGGATCCGCGCCGAAACCGCCAAGCCGATCTACAGTCCGAAAACCCCTCTGGAGGAGCTGGCGCCCGGTCTCTACCTGCGCGAGAGGGGGAAGCCGCTGAGCTTTCTTTTCTCCGAGAGGAAGTGGCATCGGATCGCCTTCGCATCCTCTTTCGGGAACTACGGGTACTTCGGGGTCCGGCCGACGCCTCTTTACTTCGACCGGCTGATTCCGGTGCTCGGCTTGTTCCTTCTGGCACTGTTCCTGCCGACGGTCCTGCGGCTCGACCTCCCCGGCGGGCTCATCTTCGCCGGGGCGGTGTTTTCGTGTGCGATGGTGGTGGCGGCGGCCGTTTATCACTCGTGGGTCAGCGATTTCCAGGCGCAGGGGCGTTATCTCGCTCCGGTGCTGCCCATTCTAGGGGTCCTGATTCATGAGAACCGTGCCCGGTTTTCGTGGTGGTTCCTCGGGATACCCGCGGGAGCGCTGATCCTTCTGGCCCTTTACAGCTATTGGTTCGTCGCGGTTCCCGGATTGCGGTAGGGGCCGCGGTGTGCTCGTATTTTCGAGATGAAGACAGGTTTTCTTCCCATTCCCGGATTCATCCGGCGTCGGAAATTGATGAAGTCCCGATTTCTTCACCACATCGACCGGATGGCGGCCCGCCGGGCGGGGGACCGCTTCGAAGTGACGATCGTCGGATGGGCCTTGCGGACGATGGACCGTTCCGCGCGGCGGGTGTGGGTTCGTTTCGAGGGAAGGGAGTACGAGGCGGTCCGGATCTACCGGCCGGACATCATCCCGGTGGAGGGAGGGTGCCCGGGGGACGAGCAGTTGCCCGGGTTCGAGATCCGCATTCCCGACGCCGGGGGGATCGGTTTTCTCGAAATGTTCGCCGACGACGGGGAGGAGGTGCCGGAGGTTTTGGAAAAGACGGAGATCGATCCTCGGTGCCTCTGCGATCCGACGGAGGATCCCGGCCAACGGTTCGCCACCTTCCGGTTCGTCACCGGGTTGCCGGGAAAGCCTTGCGGGCGTTCGATTCCGAAAGGAAAGCGGGCGCTCTCCGTCGAGTGGGTCATCCCGGATTTCGGAAGGGGGGCCGGCGGGCACGCGGCGATCTTCCGGGTGATCCGTGCTCTCGAACGAGAGGGCCACAGCTGCCGGATCTGGATCCTGCACCACTCCCGCCACGGTTCTCCGGAGCGGGTCCGCCGGGTGATCGGCGAGTCCTTCGTCCCGGTCGAAGCGGAGGTCCGCTTTCTTTCCGTCGGAGACGTCGGGCTGATCGACGGCGACATCGGGTTCGCGACCGACCGTTGGACGGCCTACTATCTGCGGGCGGCCGGGAAACTGGCCCACCGGTTCTACCTGGTGCAGGATTTCGAGCCGAGCTTCTATCCGGCGGGGGCCGCCTATTTTCTTGCGGAGGACACGTACCGGTTCGGGTTCAGCCCCATCGCATCGAGCCGTTGGCTGGCCGGGAAGCTGGCCGCCTACACGGAGGTGGAGGTGCCGGTGTTCGGGTACGGCATCGACCACGGGGTGTATCGCCCCGGGGATTCCGCCGCGGCGGATCGGGGAAAACACCGGATCGTCTTTTACGCCCGGGCGGCCACGTCCCGTCGTGTCGTGGAAATCGGGGTGCTCGCCCTCGAGCTGCTGGCCGCCCGGCGGACGGATTTCGTGGTCGATTTTTTCGGGGAGGATCTCAGTGATTTCGAAGCCCCTTTCGACAGCGTGAACCACGGGGTCCTCGATGCCGCCGCCCTGGCCCGTCTCTACCGGGCGGGGACGGTGGGAGTCGTCTTCTCGGCGACCAACCACGCCATTCTGCCCAAGGAAATGATGGCCTGCGGACTGCCGGTGGTCGAACTGACCGGAGAAAATCTCGAGGGGATTTATCCGCCGGGGACGGTCCGCCCGACCCGGCCGGAGCCCTTCGCGGTGGCGCGGACTTTGGAGGAACTGCTCGACGACTCCGCACGGCGGGCCTCCCTGCGCGAGGCGGGCCTCGCGTTCGCGGCCGGAATCTCGTGGGACGCCGAGATCGCCAAAGTCGTGCGGGCCGTGCACGCGCGTGTCGGATTGCCCGAACCATCGGCCGACCGGACCGCCGGATGACCATGGAAAGAGCCCTCCCAGGCATATTCTCGCAATCCTCCCGGAACCGGATCGCGGTCGCGCTCTTCTGGTTCGCCTTCGCGGTCTGGGCGCTGGGCATACTCCTCCACCTGTTTTTCCCCCGCGGGAGCCTGGATACGGAGGTTGTCGCCCGGGTTCACGCGGATGGGCCGGGCTATTTCCAGGTATATTTCGCGCCGGATTCCGGAGGATTCCGCGCGGACCGGCGCACGGCGGTTTCCTACAAGGGCGGGGATTGGAGGGAGCTTCGCCTGCGCATGGTGCAACCGACCGCCGGGGCGATGCGGATCGATACCGACGCCGGGCCGAACCGGGTCCGGCTCGACTGGATCCGGATCCGGACCCCGGCGATGGAGGAACCCGTCGAGATCGACATCGGCTCCCTGCGCCGCCTGGAGGAAGAGGGGATCGCCTTCGATCCGTTCACCGCGGAAGACGGGTTGTGGGTGGCCGGATCGCAGGAGCTGATCCCCTCGCCGCTGGTCTGGGACGAACTGCCGGAGCATTTTTTTCCCGACGGTCCCGCCTGGCTCGACAGGGTCGCGTGGGCGACCTACCAGTCGGCGACGTGGCGGTTTCTGCTGATCATCCTCGCGGTCTCGCTCGCCGGTTACCTGGCTTCGATTCCGGCCCTCGAACCGGTCAAGGGCTGGCGGCCCCAGCCCCCGCCGGGGTATCCGCGGGAGGGCTGGATGAACCCGGGCACGCTCGCCCTGATCCGCTGGCTGGCCGTGTTCCTCGTCGTCATGCACCATGCCTACGGGCGTCTCGGCAACGTGGCCGCCCAGCCGCTCTGGCCCTATGTGCAGAACGGGCCGATGTTTCTCGGGAATTCCATGTTTCTCGCCCTGAGCGGCTTTCTGGTCGCCCGTAGCCTGTGCAACAACAAGTCCTCCCTCCGCTTCCTGGTCCGGCGCAGTCTCCGGCTCCTTCCCCTGCTGTGGCTGTTCACCTTCGGCCTGATCCTCGTGCTCGGACCCTCGCTGACCGAGGCGGGCTGGAGGGAGTATTTCGGCAGCGAAGGGTTCCGGCGTCTTCTCCAGACCGGCTGGCTCGCCCCCGACGGCTACGTCCGGCTCCCCGGGGTCATGAAGGGAGGGACGGTCAATCCCGTCCTCCACATCTTCCCGGCCTTCATCTACGGCTACATCCTTCTCTGGCTCTTCTGGAAGGTCGGGCTGCTGCGCCCGGTCCGGTTTCTCCTCGTCCTTCTCGCCTTCTGGCTCGCGGTCTATCTGGCCGTGACTCTCGAGGGTTGGTCGATCTACCACACCCGCGCCCTACAGCTCAACGCGGTCGTCACGGGCGCGGCGGTGGCTCTTTTCTATCCGCGGATGGGACATTGGGCGCCGCCGCTCGCGGCGGCGGTCGGCCTCGGCGCGGTGGCCGTGTGGATGGGGCCCTACACCTTCTGGTCCCTCTATCCGGCGACGCTCGCCTGCTCCTTCCTCTTCGTCGGGCTGGCCCGCCTGCCCGCGCAGATCCCCGGGGTGCCGGTCGGGGGCGCCTACTGCTTTTTCCTCTTCCACTGGCCGGTGCAGGCCGTCCTGCAGATCAACTTCAAGCCGACGGACGGTTTGGTTTTCTTTCTGATGACGGCGGTGGTCGTCTTCGGGATGTCGGCGGTGGTGGAGGGCCGGATCCTCCGCCCGATCGAGCGGGCGGGCGACCGCTGGATCGAGAAGCGCCCGGCCCGTTCCGGGGGTGGGAAGGGATGAAGGCCTCGGTCGTCATTCCGGTCCGGAACGGGGGGGATCTCTTCCGCCGCTGCCTCGACGCGGTCCTGGGACAGCGGTTCGCCGGGGAATGGGAACTGGTGGTGGCCGATACCGAGTCGACCGACGGTTCGCTGGACCTGGTCCGGTCGCGGTCGGCCGGAGGGCCGCCCGTGCGCTGGTTTTCCGTGCCCCCGGGGGAGTTCGGCCACGGACGGACCCGCAACCAGCTGATCGATCATGCGCACGGGGAGTTCGTGGCCCTGCTGACCCAGGACGCTGTGCCGGGCACGGATTCGTGGCTGCGGGAATTGGTCGAGACCCTGGAGGCGTATCCGGAGGCCGCCGGGGTGTTCGGGCGTCATGTTTCCTGGCCCGAGCACGGCCCTTTCATCGCCGGGGCGACCCGCGCCCACTTCGCCGGATTCGGCCCGGCCCGGACCTGTTTCCGGCTGGCGGAGGGGCTGGACCTGTCCTCCGATCCCGCCCGACGGGGCTTCCTCCGCTACTATTCCGACAACAACTCGGCGTTGCGCAAGTCGGTCTGGCGGGAGCTTCCGTACCCCGACGTGCCCTTCGGCGAGGATCAGCTCTGGGCGGAGCGGATTCTGGAGGCCGGGTATGCGAAGGCCTACACGCCGGAGGCCTGGGTGTATCACAGCCATCGATACGGATTCCGCCCGGCGGTCCGGCGGGCGCGCATCGAGGCCGACTATTACGCGGAGGTCTTCGGGGATTTCGTGGGGGCGCCCCTGCGGCCGAGCCTGCGGAACGCCTGGCGGACCGTGCGTTCCCAATGGAGGAGCATGCGCGGCGCGGATGCGGGGGGCGTGCGCGAGAGGCTGCTTTCGGCGCGCGACGTGTTCGCCCTGCATCTCGGCCATCATCTCTCGTGGCGAAGCCGCCGACCGGCGAAGAAGGAGGGGCCGCATGGCGGATGAGGGCCGGATCCCCCTGCGCGATACCGTCCTTGGCGGCTTCGCGCTCGGCCTCTGGAGCGGCCCGGTCGCCGATGCCGACGCCGTGCAGCGGGCCCTCGACTGGGAGGCCGGGGTGGCCGCCGGGCGCGCTTTCCCCTCCGTGGGCCTGGTTGCGACCGCCGTGGCCGGGGGGGCGGCGTCCGCGCGGGCGACCCTGGCGGCGTTGGCCGTCTCGCCGGGGTTGCCGCTGCGCGCGCGCATCCGTTTGTCCGGCGGCGGTCCCGGCCCCGCGGCCCTCGATCCCCGGTGTGATCCGCCGGAGGAACCCGCGGATCGGGACGCTCTCACGCGCCTTCCCGCCCTGGCGGGACGGCTCGTGTTTTCGGAAGAGGCCGATCCGCTGGACGACCTCGCGGCCCTGGCCGCGGAGTGCGATTATGTCGGCTTCGTCGGGCCGGGGCGTTGGCTGCAGCCGCGGGGCGGGTTCGCCCTCCTGGACTTTCTCGCCCGGGAGCGGCCGGAGGTCGTCAGCGGCGGGTGCGTCCGGTTCGACCCGGCCTCCGGCCGCCGGACCGGTATCGAAAGGGTTCCTTCCTCGCCCTGGTTCGGCGCCCTGGGGGGCAATGTTTTCGGGTTCTGCCCCCTCGTGCGGTCGGATGCGTGGGGACCGTGCGTGGAAATCCTTCGGAATGCCGGGGCCGACTGGTGGGATTCCGGGCGGGGTCCGTGGAGCGTCGGCGCGGCGGCGATGGCGGTCGCCGGAGTGCCGCCGCGGCGGCTCCGCTTGCACGTGTGGGGTGGCTTTCATTCCGCGGCGGGGGATGGACCGGAACCGGAGTCGGAGCGCTTCCGCGGGTTCCTGGAGGGACTGGCCCACCGGCTCGGGGCGGGGACGGTGCGCATCCGGGTTGGAGAGGGCGGCGGCGGATTGCGGGTGCGCCCCGTGCCGCGCGGGGACGCACCCGTGGGGGTGATCGTGCCCTTCCGGGACGAGGCGCGGACGACGATCGGCGCTCTGGAGAGCCTGGCCGCCCAGTCGGTGGCGGACCGGACGCACCTCGTGCTCGTGGACAACGGGTCCTCTCCGGAGGCTTCGGCGGAGGTCGGCGGGCGCGCGCGCGCTTTGTTCGACCCGACCCGGGTCACCGTGCTCCGGGAGGAGGGGCCGTTCAATTTCGCCCGGCTGAACAACCGAGGGGAGAGCGCGTTGCCGCCGGAGTGCGAGGCACTCGTTTTCGCGAACAACGACATCGAATTCACCGATGAAGCCGACCTCGGGCGGCTCCTTTCCTGTCTTTTCTGGAAGGAAGTCGGGCTCGCAGGGGGAAGACTGGTGTTCCCCGACGGGGAGATCCAGGCGGCCGGTTTCCGGATGGGGCCGGCCGGACCGCAGGCCGTGCGTTCGCCCGAGGAGAACGCCCTCCGGTTCCGCGAGGTGGACGGGGTCGGATTCGCGCTGGCGGTATGCCGCCGGGCGGTCTTCCGCGCTGTCGGCGGGCTCGACGAGGAGCGCTGCCCCAATGGATTCGGCGACGCTCTTTTCTGCCACCGGGCGGGCCGGGCGGGGTGGCGGATCCTCTGTCTGCCCGATGTGGTCGTCCGGCACCACGAGTCGAAAAGCCGGGGGAGGCGCCCGGAGGAGGCGGAGTTCGCCGACCTTTGCGACGAAGGGTTGCCGACCGCCCTGTATTTCGAGGATTTTTCGGTGCGGTCCGGCGTGCGCGACGAGGTTCTGACCCGGTCGGCGGCGCCCTCTCTCGGGAAAAGGATTTACCGGTCCTGCCGGGCATTCCTCCGGGAATGGAGCGGAAAGGGCGGGGCTTGACGCCGGAAGCGCCGCGGGAAACCATTCAGCCGATGGAGGACAGCAATCTCAGAGCGGAGGAGACACCGGATCCGTTCGGCTTTCTACCCGGGGCGAGTCCGTTCGACGCGTGGCGGCACCGGAGGTTTCCCGCCTTGCGGCCGATCGATTTCATCGGAGGAGACCGCCCTCCGGCCGTGAACCTTCTCGTCTCCCGCTTCGATCGCAACGGGCTTTCCCTGGAAACGCCGCGCACCCTTCGTTTCGCGGGCGAGGTCTGCCGGAGGTCGGGGGCGGGGCTGCGGTTGATCACTCTCGACGGTCCCTGCCAGCCGGACTTTCTGGCGGAGCTGCCGGGCATCGAGGTGTTGGCGCCGGAAAGGGCGGAGTTTTTCGACGGCTCCGTACGCCACACGCGGGACACCTACCGGCGTCTTGTCGTCGGGGCGGACGATCTGTTCATGGCCACGGACTGGGGTTCCTCCAGGATCGCCCGTTTCCTGAATCTCCGGCGGCGGTTCGTCTGGATCATCCAGAGTTGCGAGCCGGACGGCCTCCCCGAGGGCGACGGCAGGGATCTGGTCGTGGAGTCGATGCGGGATTTTTCCGACTTCGTTCCCGTCTTCGCCTCGGCGGGGCTGGCCGAACGGCTCGCGGAGAACGGATGGATCGGCGGAGAGGGACCCCGGCTCGTCCTGCCGCCCGAGGCGGAAGCCCCCCACGCGCCCGGTGGGAACGCCCCCTCCCCGGACGGGAAAAGAGTCCTTCTCATTGGAGAAGGAAGGGGCTACCGGCCGGCCCGCGCTCTCGAGGGGGTGGATCGCGCCATCCGGGCCGGCATCCTTTCGACGGAGGATTGGCGCATTGTCCTGTCCGGTGCCGGAAACGGCGACCCGCCTCCGGGGTATGCCCGGGGTTCCGCAAGCTCCGGTGGGCGGAATCCCGGCGCCGCCGATTGGAGCTCGCCCGCTTTCTGCGACGGCGGCCGGGCCGAGCTGCCGGAACCCATGGATTTTCGGGCCGGGCTCTCCTTCCTCCGGCGGGTCGATCTGGGTGTGTTCGCGGGGCCGTGGGTCCACGACGATCCGGCCCTCGCCGAAATCCGGGCGGCCGGAGGGCGGATCGCCGCCGGATCGTTCGCGAACGCCGGGGAGGTCGCCCGCAGGATCGGGGAAGTTCTCGCCGGTCCGGCGGAGCCGCGCCCCGCCGTTTCTTCGATCAGTGAACATCACTCGCGCGACGGAGCGGCCGATGCGGTCGCCGGGATGTTCCGCGCCTCCGGGGATCATGTTCCGTCTGTCTGATCCGCCGGGGGTGCGGGAGGCTCTCGCCAATTTCGCGACCGGCTTCGACGACCGGATCGCGGCGCTCCGCGCGGGAACGTGCCGTATCGTCTTTCTCTACGAGGCGAGGGATTTCGGGTCCTTCCGCTACCGCTGCTACGCGCCCGCCCGGATCCTGAACCGGCGCGAGGCAGGGGTGGCGTCCTGGTTTTTCCAGGACGAGATCCCTTTGTTGGAGCAGGCGCTCGACGGTGTGGAAAGGATCGTCCTCGCCCGCATGCCGTGGTCGAACTCCCTCGATCGTCTCCTCGCCCGTGCGCGGGCGAGAGGGATCGAGCTGGTTTTCGACACCGACGACCTGGTCTTCGACTCCCGCCACAGCCCCTTGATCTGCAACATCCTCCGGACCCGCAACCGCATCGAGGCCGACTACTGGTTCGCCTATGTCGCGCGGCGGTTCGTGGTCGCCGACCGATGCGACCGGTTTCTGGCGACCAACGAATTCCTCGCCGACCGCGTGCGCGATTGCTTTCCGGAGAAAGAGTGCGGGGTCGTTCCCAATTTTCCGACAACCGGGCAGGTCGCCGTCAGCGAATCGATCCACGCGGAGAAAACGGGGTCGCCGACGGAGGGACCGTTCCTCGCCGGATACTTCAGCGGCTCGGCGACCCACAACGACGATTTCGGGATGGTCGAGAGCGAGGTGGTGGATTGGTTGGAGAACGATCCGGACACGCGCCTGCGGGTGGTCGGTTATCTCGACTTGTCCGGCCGGTTCGACCGTCTCCGGACCGCGGGCCGGGTCGAGGTGGTCGAGGCCACCGATTTCCTCTCGCTGCAGAAACTCATCGCGGAATGCGACGTCAACCTGGCGCCCCTCCTCCCCGGCGTTTTCGCCGACTGCAAGAGCGAGTTGAAGTTCTTCGACGCCGCTCTTGTCGGCACTCCTACGATCGCCTCGCCGACCTTCGCCTTCCGCGGGGTCATGAGGCACGGCGGGAATGGTTTTCTCTGCCGGCAGGGGGAGTGGGCGGCGTCGCTTCGGGCGCTGGCCGCGATGCCGCCGTCGGAGAGAGGAGCCGTCGCGGAACGGGCGCGCGGGGAGGTCCTGCGCCGCTACACGGGCCCGGATCTGGAGGAGACCGTCCATCGGTCCCACCGCCGCGCCGGGTTCGTCGAGGGGAGGGGCGGGCAATGATCGCGATGCCCTGGACGGTCCGGAGGCGGAGGCGCGAACGCCTCCGCGCGGCGGTCGCCGCGTCCGGTCTCTTCGACGAGAAGTGGTATCTCGACGGACCGCGGGGGGCGGGAGCCGTCCGGGATCCGGTCGGCGCGTTCGTCCGCAAATCGTGGCGGAGCCGGGCCGATCCGCATCCCTGTTTCCTGGTGGGCTATTATCGGTCGCAGTTCCCGAAACGGGCGGATCTGCCGCGGCATCCGCTCGCCCACTACGTCGCGGAAGGCTGGAAGAAGGGGCTCCGCCCCAATCCGGTCTTCGATCCGCGGGCCTATCTGGAGCGGAATCCCGATCTGCGGACGGTTCCGGTCGAGCCGTTGCGGCACTATCTGAACCACGGCTGGCGCGAGGGGCGGGCCTTCCATCCGTCCTTCGGAGAGCGACCCTACCGCGAAGCCTTCCCGACCGCGCCTCCGGACCGGGCCCCGCTGGTGCATTTTCTGACCGAAGGCTGGCGGACGCCGTCCCGTTCGCCCCGGCGGCGAGGGGAGGCCGGAGCTTTCGACAGGGCCGCGGCGGAACTCGCGCCGCAGGTGCTGCCGGCGGAGCTTGCGGCGGAAGCGATTTCGATGCGGGAGCTCCTTTCGGATTGGGTGGGGTGGGAGCGGAAACTCGCGGAGGTTCCCGAACCGCATCTGATTCTCTTCCTTGTCCCGGGTGATCGGATCGACGGAGACGCGCTTTCGAAGACCATGAATTCGCTGACCCGGCAGGTGGGCGGATTCTGGCGGCTGCGGGTGCCGGGCGCCGTCGCGAACGGAAGCGGCGTTTCCACCCGGCTCCGGATCATCGCGGAACGCTGCCCGGAAAAATTCCGGTTCGGTCCCTGCGGTGAAGGGGGCGGCTGCGGAATCGCCGAACCTCCGGTCGTCGTCGAGGTGCTCCCGGGAGGCGAGTTCCCTCCGGACGCCACGCTCCGGATCGCGGAATCTGCATCGCGCGGCGATCTGTCGGAGGGTGCCGTCGAAGGAATGCTCTTCGACGGCGCAGGCTCCGCACGGATCGTTTCCCCCCGGACCCGGGTCGATGCGTTTGCGCGGATATTCGGGTCCGGGGGAACCGACGGGATCCTGCGGAGAGAGTTTCCGAGGTCGGCTTTGGACTATTTTTCCACGCGTGATCCGGACTACTGGTCGGTTCAGGACTACATCGCGTTCCTGTGGGCGGAGGACTTCTTGCCCCGCCGGTCGTTGGAGCGGCGTGGCTGACCGCGTCCGTGTCGCCGGTGCGTGAGCGCATCGGCGACACCTGGCAAGCCCGTCGTCGACAAGCCCGGCCCGAACCAAGCATGCCGCACGAGCGGATCCGCAGGTGAGGGGAGTCTTTAACGGTCCTTACCCGGATTCCGGCACACACGCGCGAGCACCGGCACGGTGTGCTTGTGCCGGGCAACTACGAACGCATTCCGGGGAAAACAGACAGCCCGTCCCAACCGGCGCCTTCCACCGGCTTGGGCCGGATCGGGCGTTT
>JBKHCX010000079.1:0-12839 GCA_046541615.1 Puniceicoccaceae bacterium | reverse complement strand
TCGAAGGCCCCCGTCCACCTCGATCCACTCCCACCCTCCTGATTCAGGAAAACCTTCTCGGAACCCCAACCAAAGTTGTCAACCTTTTTTTTACCCGGTCGGAAACTGTAGTTTGAGGCAATTGATTTTTTGCCCGGTCGAGAAATTCGGGTCGGGCAACCGTTTTATTGCCTGGTCGGAGATTGCGGAAATTGGGTGGTCGGAGGAATGAGGCGACAATTTCCCGCGTTTTTGGTCACGCCCGAATCCGGGTGCATTCGCAGGGATCGGCGTTTTCTCGGCTTCGTGGGGACGGGCGGAAGACATGGGGGGAAGCCATCGCGGCGGAAAGCGAATTGGAGGAGAGGAACAGCCGAAAAGATTCTCCTTTACTCTTGCCTGCGATATCATCTCATATGGGGGCATGTACTCCAAGACCGACCCCGAGGAAGAATTTGAAGAACCCGACGCCGGGCGGCCGGTCGTCGATGAGCAGGAGTCCGACGAAGAAGATTCTCCGGAGGAGGAGCCGCCCGAAGAGGAGGCTCATGCGGAAGAGGCCCCCGGAACCGCCGGATCTCCGCTCGAGGACGAAGACGTGGAAGCGGTCCGCTTCCTCGGCCAATGCCACGATGCGATCCGGGAGGAGCTGGGGAAGATCATCGTCGGGCAGGCCGAGGTGATCGACCAGCTCCTCATCGCGATCCTGACCCGCTCGCACGCTCTGCTCGTCGGGGTGCCCGGCCTGGCGAAGACGCTGCTGGTGCAGACCTTGGCGCGCACGCTGGACCTCGGTTTCAAACGCATCCAGTTCACCCCCGACCTCATGCCATCGGACATCACCGGGACGGAGGTGATGTTCCAGAATCCCGAGACGGGCGAGCGGGACTTCCGGTTCCGGCCCGGGCCCGTCTTCAGCAACATCGTCCTGGCCGACGAGATCAACCGCACGCCGCCAAAGACCCAGGCGGCCCTGCTCGAAGCGATGCAGGAGCGGCGCGTGACGATCGGAGGGGTGGATCACGAGCTGCCGAGTCCGTTCTTCGTCCTGGCCACCCAGAACCCGATCGAGCAGGAGGGCACCTACACCCTCCCGGAAGCCCAGCTCGACCGCTTCCTCTTCCTGATCCATGTGGGCTATCCCTCGACGGAGGAGGAGATCGAAATCATGCGGCGGGCGAGCAATCCCGCCGGGTTCGAGTTGGAACCGATCCTCGACCGCGAGACGATCCTGCGCATTCAGGAAACAGTCCGCCGCATCCCGGTGGCGGACCATGTCTTCTCCTACGCCGAGAAGATCGTCCGGATGACGAGGGGTTCGGGGCACGGCAGCGAGGACAACGACTGGGCGCGCGAATACCTGCGCTGGGGGGCCGGTCCGCGGGCGAGCATCAATCTGATCACGGCCGCCAAGGCGCGGGCCGCCCTCAACGGCCAGTTCCACGTCGCCTGCGAGGACGTGGCGGCAATCGCCCACCCCGTCATGAGGCACCGGATCATGCCCACCTTCCAGGCGCAGAGCGAGGGCGTCACCTCCGAGCAACTGGTGGACACCATCCTTGAAACGATCCCGAAAACTTGAAGCCGGCCGCTTCTTGAAAAAACGGAAACCCATCGAGCTTCGCGGGAAGTCCGGCATCGCCATCAACCGGCGGCCGAAGACGGTGGAGGAGCGCCTGCTCGACTCGCGCGCCGTCGGAAAAGCCACGCTGCTCGGCATGATGGCCCGCAAGATCGTGGAGGGCTCGATGGCCGGAGAGAACAAGAGCCCGTTTTCCGGCTTCGCGATCGAGTTCCGCCAGCACCGCGAGTACGCTCCCGGCGACGAGTTGAAGCACATCGACTGGCGGCTCTTCGGTCGCACCGACCGTTTCTACATCAAGCAATACGAGCAGGAGACGAACTTCGACGCGACGCTTCTGCTGGACGCTTCGGAGTCGATGGCCTACGGCGAGGGCGCCAGAAACAAGATGGAATACGGGCGGGTTCTGGCGGCGGTCTTCGCACACCTGATCCTGATGGACCGCAACCGGCTGGCCGTCCGTCTCTTTGACACCGACGCGCGCGAGCTGCAGCCCCCCTCCTCGAATCCGGGGGCGCTCCACAATCTGTTGGAAAGCCTGGTCCGGCGGGAACCCGGCCGGGAGACGGCGATCGGCGGCATCCTCGATGATCTCGCCGCCAAGCTCCGGGCGCGGGGCATCTGCATCCTGATCAGCGACTTGTTCGACGATCCGGACAAGGTGCTGGAAGGGCTGCGGCATCTCGCCTTCCTCGGGCAGGAGATCATCGTCTTCCATGTCATGCATCCCGACGAGCTGGAGTTTCCCTTCGATGGGACGGTCGAGTTCGAGGGCTACGAGGTGCCGGAGAAACTCCTGCTGCAGCCCCGGCGCGTCCGGGAGAGCTACCTCGAGAACGTCGCCGCCTTCCGCAACCGGATCCGCCGGACCTGCGAGCAGAACGACATCCGCTACACCCTTGTGAACACCGGGAAACCGCCGGAGGAGATCGTTTCCGGCTTTCTGTCGAGCCGGGCGCACTCGGCGGCGCGCTGACCGCCCGGGCGGGCCATGAGTTTTCTCAATGCCATACTCCTCGGGGGCGCCGCCTCGATCGCGGTGCCGATTCTCCTGGAATTGCTCAACCGCAACCGGATCAAGAAAGTGCGGTGGGCGGCCATGCGCTTCCTGCGGGCGAGCTTCGAGAAGAACCGCCGCCGGCTCCGCCTGGAGGATCTGATCCTGCTGCTGGTCCGCTGCCTGCTCCTCATGCTGCTGGCCGTGGCCCTGGCCCGGCCTTTCCTGACCGGCGACACGGAGAGCAAGGCCGCCGGGCGGGCGGTCACCGCCATACTGGCGATCGACAATTCCTACGGGATGCAGACCAGCGACGGCGCCCGCACCCGCCTCGAACAGGCCCGCGCGATGGCGGAGGAGGTGCTCGACACGCTCCCCGGCGGCTCGTCCGCCGCCCTCTACCTGATCGGCGAAAACGCCGAGCCCTTGATCGCGCTGCCCACGGGCGATCTCTCCCTGGTCCGCCGGACGATCCGCGACTTCCCCCCGTCGGACCAGGCCAGCGCGCCACTGGAGGTCCCGCTGCGGCAGATCATCGAGCGGCTGGATGCGGAGGAGGACGTGAACGGGGAGATCTACGTGATCACCGACGGACAGGATCTGGTCCTGCGCCGACCGGACCGCGTCGCGGCCCTGGCTGATTCGGCCTCCGGACGTTTTCCCGTTTCGCTGCTGCTCCTCGACGCGGAACGGGAGGAGAACCTGGGTATCAGCCGCTTCGTCCCCGATGCGGAACTCATGATCGCCGACCAGACCGCCCGTTTCTTCGTCGAGGTGACCAACTACGGCCGGACGCCGATCGACAACATCAACGTCGATCTGTCCCTCGACGAAGACCCGCCCGCCGCCGGGGCCGTCATCTCCCGGCTCGAGCCCGACGAATCGGATCTGGTCGCCATCGACATCCGGATGCCCGGCGAGGGCGAGCACATCGTGACCGCTTCGATTCCGGACGACCGCCTCGCGCCCGACAACCACATGTCGCTCGCCATACGGGTACGCAGCCGGGTGCACGTGCTCCTGGTCGAGGGACGCGGGGATCCGGAACCCTCCGAACGATCGCTCTTTTTTCTCCGCGAGGCCCTCCAGCCCGTGCCCGCTTTCGAGCGCGACTCGTTCTTTCTCCAGGTGGACACGGTCGAGGCCGGCGAGCTGGGGCCGGCGGACATGGAGAGGGGTGACATCATCGTGCTCTCCGAGCCGCCCTTTCTCGACGAGGAAACGACCGAAGCACTGGCGGATTTCGTGGCGGATGGCGGCAGTCTGATCGTCTTTCCCGGGCCCGCCGCCGCGACCGACTTCCTCAACACCACCCTCTACGAGGAGACCGGGCTCCTGCCCGCCGCCGTGAGCCTGCCCGAGACCGGCGCGGAGCGCCAGCGCGTGATCGACGATCAGGATCTGGACCACGCCGCGACGGCGATCTTTTCGGGCGGGCAGGCCGGCACGCTCGCCTCCGCGTTTTTCACCCGCAGCGCGGATCTCCGGACCGACCCGGAAATCGAAGCCGGACGCGGCGCCCGCCCCGGCCCGGTGTCCACCGTCGCCTCCTTCGACGACGGGACCCCGGCCATCCTCGAGCGCGACTTCGGACGCGGGAGGGTCATCCTCTTCGCCAGCACGGCGGACAACACCTGGAACGATCTGCCGCTGCGGGCGGTTTACGTGCCTTTCGTCCACCGGCTGACGGGCTATCTCATCTCCCGCCAGGCCGACGCCCTCAACCTCGGCGTCGGGCAGGCCCAGACCCTCCCCTTCCCCGCCGAGGCCCTCGACCGGAGCGCCACGATCGAGTTGACGGGGCGCGAGGACGTCTCGTACCGCGACGTGCGCCCGGTCGAACTCTTCGGCGAGCGCATCCTCCTGCGCACCGCGCCGCTGCGGTTGGCCGGGGGCTACCGGGCCGAAGTCGGAGGCGATCCTCCGCTCGGGCGGCGCTTCGCCGTCCAGCAGAACCCCGTCGAGTCCAGCCAGAACTACCTCGACGAGACCGCCGACCCGGACATGGAAGCCTCCGTCCGCGTGATCCGCGACACCGCGACCGACCCCATGGAAGCCCGGATCCGCTCCCTGCGCTCCGGCGCCGAGCTGAGCCGGCCCCTCCTGATCGCCGTCCTCCTGCTCCTTCTTGCGGAGAGCGTGCTCGCCCACCGCTTCAGCCGCTCCCGATGAATTTCCTGACCGACAGTTTTCATTTCCTGATCGGGCTGCCCGACGAGGTCGAGAACCTCGGCGGCGCCCGCATCGTCCTGCGCGAGCCGCTGGATCCGTGGACATTCATTTTCCTCGGAATCGCCGCCGTGCTCTTCGCCGGCTACCTTTACCAGCGCACCGGAGGCGGCGTCAGCAAGACCCGCCGCATCTGGATGGCGCTCCTGCGCGTGCTCCTGATCCTGCTCGTGCTGGTGATCTACCAGCGGCCGCAGATCGACGCCTACTCGGCCAGCTCGATCCGCCGCACGCTCCTGGTCGGGCTGGACACGACCGGTAGCATGCGGATAGCCGACCAGCGCTACGAGCGGGAGGATCTCGTCCGGGCGGCGATCGCCCTCGGGGATCTCCCCCCCGACGGCGGGCTCTCCCGGGAACTGCCCGGACCGGAGTCGGAATACAACGCGGTCCCCCGCACCACCCTGGTCGAGGGCATCGTCAACCATCCGGACGCGCCCTTGCTGGAACGGCTGGGCGAGGATTTCGACCTGCGGTTCTTCGCCTTCGGCAGCCAGCCTTCCGAGATCGGCAACCCCTTCGCCGCGGCCGACGGGGAGAGCGCTCTCTCCCGGGCGGACCAGCCGCGGACGGCCGTCGGCTCCTCGGTGCGCGAGATGATCGAGCGAAACCGGGGGCAACCCCTCGCCGGGATCTTTCTTATCTCGGACGGCGCGAACAACGCCGGCCTTCCCCCGCTGACCGCCGCCTCGATGGCCGCCGACGAGAACATCCCCCTCTATATCTTCGGCGCCGGGGTGACGGCCCCGCGCGATATCGTCGTCCGCCGTTTTTTCAGCCCGGAGGTCGTCACGGAGAGCGATCCCGTCGAAGTCAACATCCGCATCCTCGGGCGCGGTTTCGGCGGCGAGGAGGTGGACCTCGATCTCCTGCTCGACGACATCCCCGTATCGAGCCAGCGGCTTCGCTTGACGGGCGAGGAGCAGAACGTCACGGCCTCCTTCGTCCCCGACGGCACGGGGGACTTCCAGTTGAGCGCGCGGATCGCGCCACTGCCGAACGAGACCACGACGGACAACAATTCCCTGAGCCAGGCGATCCGCGTGATCGACTCGCGCTTCAACGTGCTCCTCGCCGAGAATCTGCCCCGCTGGGAATACCGCTACCTCCAGGCGGGCCTCGCGCGGGATTCGCGGGTGGAACTGCGCACCTACCTGCACGAGGGAGGCGCCGCCTTCGCGGACGAGGGGAGCTTTCTCACCGGGTTTCCGGCCACCCGGGAAGCGCTTTTCGACTATCACGTGGTTATCCTGGGGGACCTCGCGCCCGAAACGATCGGCGAGGAGAGCCTCGCCCTGCTCGACGAATGGGTCTCCCGGCTGGGAGGCAGCCTGATCCTGTTGAGCGGCCGGGCCGAGAATCCGTGGAGCTACGACACGGGGCCTCTGGCCCGGATGCTCCCGGTCGAGATCCCGTCGTCGCAGCCCTCCCCCGGCTCCGGCTTCTTCAGCGATCCCGTCGAGATGCGACTCACCCCGGGCGGCGAACGCAGCGAACTCCTCGATTTCTCCGACATCGAACGCACCATCGACGCCGACGGGGGGGGGGACGGCGGGAGTCTCTGGGCCGCTCTCCCCGCCCTCCAATGGATCGCCCCCGTCGAACGCGCCCGGCCCGGGGCGGAAGTGCTCGCCATCGACTCCTCGATTCTCCGGGAGAACCGCTTCGGCGAACTGCCGCTGATCGTCCGCCGGCAATACGGTCTCGGCACCGTGCTCTACCTGGGCAGCGACAACTTCTGGCGCTGGCGCTCCGCCGGGAAGGTGCGGGACTTCCACCGCATCTTCTGGGGCCGGATCGTCCAGCAGATGGCGATGACCAAGCTGCTGAGCACCTCCCGGCTCGTCAACCTCTCGGCCGAGCGTTCGAACTACGTGACGGGCGACCAGGTCCGCGTCCTCGGGCGGATCTTCGACCCGGGCTACGAGCCCGCCACCGAGACCTCGCTGCCGGCCAAGGTCGAATTCACCCCCGCGGACGGCGGCACCGGGACTTCGTCCGGCTTCAGCCTCCGGCAGGTTCGCGGGCAGCCCGGGCTCTACGAGGGGAGTTTTCCGGCGACGGCGCCGGGCACCTGGCGGGTCTTCCTGGAGCGCGAACCGGAGGCGGATCTGCGGGTGCCCGTGACCGAGCCGCGCTTCGAGATGGGCGAGACGACCATGAACGCCGCCCTGCTGCGGAGCATGGCGGAGGCCACCGGCGGAGGTTTTTTCCGCGAGGAGGACCTCCACGAACTGCCTCCGCTGCTCGAATCGAGGGACGAGACCGTCCGCACCCCGGTCGAGATCCCGCTCTGGGCGGCCCCCGTCACCTTCCTCCTTTTCCTCCTGCTGGCCACGGGCGAGTGGCTCACGCGCAAGCTTTCCGGTCTCCGTTAGATGAGAATCAACCCGATCCCCCTCCTCCGGCCATGGGCCCGGCGCGTCCGCGCCCGGTGGTCGCGCTTCGTGCCCGAGGCGGGCCGGGGTCCGGTGCGGCTCGCGAACCGGGAGTTCGGGTTCATCGGGAAACTCGACCGACTCCGCGTCCGCGCCCAGATCCTGAGCGCGGCCGAGGGCCTGGCGCTCGCCACCGGCGTCGTCCTGGTCTCGCTTCTGTTCCGCTGTCTGGTCGATTTCTGGCTGGTCATGCCCTGGCTGCTCCGCCTGGGCTTTCTCCTGGCCGAGCTGCTCTTCGCGGCCGCCGTCCTCTACCGGTTCGTCATCCGGCCGCTGCGCCACCCCCCGACCGACACGGACCTGGCCCTGCGGGTCGAGCGCGCCCGGCCCATCCTCCGGGGACGGCTCATCTCCACCCTCCAGCTCAACCAGCCCGACGCCGCCAGGGGGGAGGCCTCGCCCGCGCTCGTGCGGGCCCTCACCGAACAGACGGAGAAATCCGTCCGCAACCTCCCCTTCTCCCCCGCCTTCCCGGCCGGCCGCCCGCTCCGGCTGGCCGCGCGCGCCGCCGGCATCGTCGTGATCGCGGTTGCCGCCTTCGTTCTCGCCGGAGACGCGGCCCCCGGGCTCGTCCGCCGGGCCTTTCTCTCCCTCGAGCAGGTGCCGCGCAAGACCCTCATCTACAGCGAGACCGGCAACATCAACATCGGACGGGGTGATTCCGTCGATCTCCTGGCGCGAACCGAGGGCGTCATCCCGCGCACCGGAGAGGTGGAGATCCGCTACGACTCGGGGCGCGACCAACGCCTCGAACTCCGCCCGGACGAGGACCAGCCCCGGTTCTTCTCCCGCACGATCAAGGCCGTGTCCGACTCCTTCTCCTACCGCTTCCACATCGGCGACGGAACCAGCCGGACCCACACCGTGACCGTCCGCGACCGCCCCGCCATCGCCGAAACAAGCGTCCGCGTCCATCCGCCGCCCTACCTCGGCGGCCCGGCGCAGCCCGCCCCCCTCACCGACATCCGCGCCCTGCCCGGCGGCCGGATCGAAATCACCGCCACCGGCGACCGCCCCGTCGATTCCGGAACGGTCACCCCGCACCGCTCGCCCGGACCAGCCGCGATGGATCCGGTGGCCGGCGCGGACGACACCGTGCGCGGGTCGTTCAGCGTCCCCACCGAGGGCTTGAGGGGCCTGTCGCTGCGCGTGACCGACCGCAACGGCGTATCCTCGAACCCGACCCCGGTCTATCCCGTCCGCGTCACCCCGGACGAAGCGCCGGAGATCCGCGTTCTCTACCCCGTCGAGATCAACCAGACCGCCACCCCCGGAGCCAACCTCCTCCTGAGCTTCCGCGCGCGGGACGACCACGCCGTCAGCCGGATCCAACTCGTGTACCGGGTCAACCGCGGCGAGGAAAGCGTGATCGAGATGGATCTCGAAGCGCCCGCCCCGGAGGTCCACCGCCGCTTCGACTGGAACCTCAACGCCTTCCCCCGGCCGCTCGAACGGGGGGATCTCATCGAGTTCCGCTTCGAAGCCTCCGACCAGAACGACATCACCGGGCCCGGCGAGGGGAAGACGCGCAACTACCTGGTCCGCATCGTCGATCAGGAGGAGAAGCGGGCCGAACTGCTCGGCCGCGTCCTGGACAACTTCTCCGACCTCTCGCGGGTGGCCACCGACCAATTCGAGCTGAACCAGAAACTCGGCGAAATCATCAACGAACGACAACCGTGAATCAGAAAACCATCCGTTCCTCGCTGGCACTGCTCGCAGTCGCCGTCCTCTGCCCTTGCGGCCTTCGCGCCGAAGACCCCCCGTCCGGGGATTCCCCGCCGCGGCGCGAACTGCCCCCCCACACGGTCTTCGCCTCCCGGGCCGACCGTCCGGAAGTCATGGATACGGGCTTCGCGCTCGACGCGCGGGAGATCCGCGACCGGGACCGCCCCGGCCTGTGGGAGGTGCTCCAGGACTTCCCCGGCGTCCACGTGGCGAACCCGGGCGCGCTCGGGGCGAATTACGAACTGTCGCTCCGGGGGGGCGATCCCAACTTCACCAAGGTGCTCGTCGATGGAATCGAGGTGAACAACCTGACCGACAGCCGCGGAGGCTCCCACAACCTCAACGCCCTCTCCCCGCTGGCAACCGAACGCATCGAACTGCTGCCGGGCGCCCGCTCGGCGATCTACGGATCGGAGGCCCTGAGCGGCGTGCTCCTCCTCGACACCCTGCCCCCGCGGCCCGCAGCGCCGGCTCCGCCCGCCGCCGTGATCGAAGGCGAAACCGGGGGCGGCGAATACCGGCGCCTCGGCGGATCGGTCTCCGGTTTCCCCGGGCCGCAGGACAAATTCTTCGGCAGGCTGACCTTTGAGAACGAATCCGAGGACGGGGTGTACGAACAAACGCGCTTCGACGTCAACCGGGCGACAGCCGGAGTGTCCCGGCCGCTCGCCGGGGACGGATTGATCCGCTTCAACGCGTTCGGAGCCGAGATCGAACGGGATTTCTTTCCCGACGACAGCGGCGGCCCCGGATTCGCCGTTCTGCGCGAAACCGAGCACCGGAGAACCCGGGAGGCCGGAACCTCCCTGCGCGCGAACATCGGGCTGAACGACAGCCTCGACCTGTTCGCCCGGGCCTTCTACTACCGGGCCGAGGAGGAGGTGGATTCGCCCGGGGTCGCTCCGGGCCTCCGGGACCCGTTCGGCATCCCGTCCAACAGCGAGGAAACCGAGTTCGACCGGTGGGGGATCGACAGCCATCTCGAGCACCGTCCCTTCGAGGCGCTCTCCCTGACCTTCGGGGCCAGCCTCAAAGACGAATCGGGGAACAGCGAAAGCGTGGTTCTCTCCCCGTCGGGTCCGCTCCCCGGCGACTTCGCCAAATCGATCCGCACCGGCAGCCTGTACGCCGAGGGCGTCTGGCGGGTTGTTCCGGGCCAGCACCTCTCCCTCGCCCTGCGCTACGACGACATCGAGGGTCTCGACAACCAGACCAGCGAGCGCGCCAGCTACACCGTGGATCTCCCCTTCATCGATGGCGGAGCGAGACTCGCCTACGGCAGCGGGTACAAAAACCCCAGTTTCTTCGCGCTCGCCAGTCCCGTCGTGGGGAACCCGGATTTGCGCGACGAAGAATCGGATCTCTACGAAATCACCCTTTCGACCCGCCCGGCGAACGGTCCGCTCCGTCTCGGCGCCACCGCCTTCCTGCAGGAATTCACCGACCTGATCGACTTCTCGCCGGGACCGCCGCCGCAGCTCGTCAACCGCGACGGACTGACCAGCCGGGGTTTCACCGGCGAACTCTCCTGGCAGGCCGGCGCCGGACTCGGGCTCACCGGCAACGTCACCTACGTCGATCTCGACCTGCCCTCCGGCAGCCCGCCCATCCGCAACCGCCCCGAGTGGCAGGCCGCCACCATCCTGACCTGGACCCCGCTCGACTCCCTCGAGTTCACCCCCCAGCTCCGCTTCGTCGGTTCGCGCTTCGATTCCTCCATCCCGACCGGCCAACAGCGCCTGGGGAGCTATTTCCTGGTCGATCTGGCCGCCGCCTGGAAACCCAACGACACCTTCCGGATCACCCTCGCCCTCGACAACCTGCTCGACCGCCACGTCGAGCGCACCGTCGGCTACGAGGATCCCGGCATCCGGGTCCGCGCGGGCGTCCGGGCAAGTTTCTAACCCCGGAGTCCGCCGCAAGCGCCGGCGATGGATCCGGCGGCCAGGCGCCACACCCCCCGGCTTTGACAAACGCGCGATAACAAGCCATAGTCCCGTCAAAAAGAATCGCGTTTCCCCCGCCCATCCACACCGCCATGAAAACGAGCCTCCACCCCCTTCTCCTGATCCTTTTCGCCTGCTGGGCCGCGGTCCCTCCTCCGTTGGCCGCGCAGGAATCCGGACTGGAATCCAGTCGGCGGTCCCAGAGCGACATCCAGCGCCAGGCCGCTCAGATCATCGCCCACATCGATGCGATCATTTTCGACTACAGCCGCAACGGTTTGGAGGGCGAGGAACTGGAGACGTTGAAGCGGACGCGGAAGAGTCTGAGCGAGATGAGCGAGACCGAGATGGTCCGGATCATCGAGCTTCTGGGTGCCGCCGAGCGGAATCCGCAAGGCGAGGAGCAATTGCTGGAAGCTTTCGAGGGGCAGAAGGGAATCCTGGCCGTGCTCCGCGGTCTCATGTCCGAGTACAACGAGCGGCGCGACAGGGCCGCCGTTCCTCTCACGCTCCGCACCATCATTGAGCGGCAGGAGGCGAATTTCGCGGCCGCCGAACAGTTGGCCCGGTCCATGAACGCCTCCCGCGGGCTGAGCGATTTCCAGACGCAGATGGTGGACGCCCAGTTCGAGGAACAGCGCGACATCAACCGGCAGTTCGACCAGTGGATCGCCTCCGTGGAGATTCTGGCCTTCAGCGAGGAGGAGGAGGTCGCCGCGGGGTTCCAGAACACGCTCACCGAATTGCAACGGATGCGCGTGCCCAGCCTCATGGCCCAAAGCCTCAACGCCCTGGATGCCGGCCAGGTCGTGACCGCCGCCGCCTTTGAGAAAAGGTCCATCGACGCCCTCAGGGCACTGTCGCGCTCCCTCGACCAGGAAGGACAGTCCTCCGAGCCTGCCGACGACGAGTCTTTTTCCCTGGCCGCGGAACTGGAGCGCCTGCGCGACGAGGAACGTACCATCCGGGAGCAGATCGAGAACCGGATCGAGAAGAACCAGAACCTGAATCCCCTGGTGAAACGCCAGGGCGGCGTGATCGAAGCTTTCTACGGCCTGCGCGACGCGATGATCCAGGAAATGCCCGACCGCGGCGACCTCCACGAGACGGTCCTGGACACCATGCGGCTCGCGCGCCGGGAGATGGCGGACAGCGCCCCGAGCCTGAGAGCCCGGTCCGCTCAGACCGTCGGCCAGGTCATCGCGCAACTCGACAGCCTGATCGAGCAGGCCGATGCGGCGGACGGAACCCCGCCGTCCGACGATCCGGCGGAGGAGGACGAAAGTTTCGCCGAACGGCTGGCCGTCGCCGTCAGCGAGCAGGAGCGCCTGAACCGGGAGACCCGGGCCATGGAGCGCGGCGGGGGCAGGCTGGGCGGAGCCCGGCCCCGTCAGGAAACCATCGCACGGATGGCGTCGATTCTCCACCAGCAGGCGCGCGACGGCTATCCCGATGCCGTGCGGCCCCTTTTCGATGCGCGGGAGAACATCCGAAGCGCCCTCGAGAATATTCCCGTCGCCGGTCGCGAGGGGATCGTCCTCATCGACCAGGAGGAGGCTCTCAACCATCTCCGGGAGGCACTCGCCACCCTCGAAACCGAGATCGGAGAGACGGATCCCTCCCTGCTGGCGGAGGCGATCGCCGAGGCCCAGGCCAACCTCGAGGAAGCCAACGAGGCGATCGAGGAAGAGGAATTCGCCGAAGCCGCCGAAGAACTCGCGGAGGCCGCCGAATCGGTCGATGAAGCCAACGAACTGGCCGCGGCCATGGATCCGGAGACGACCCCCGAGGAATTGCTGGCCGACCTGGAAGACGCCCAGGAAGCCCTGGCGGAAGCTCTCGCCGCCCTCCCGGAAGCGGGGGACCTTCCGCCCATGGCCTCCGCCGAGGGCGAAGAGGCCGCCGCCGAAGGCGAGGCCGCCGCCGCCGAGGGCGAAGAG
>JBKHCX010000078.1:0-12949 GCA_046541615.1 Puniceicoccaceae bacterium | reverse complement strand
CCGCGATGGCCGCGAATCAACTGGAAAATCGGAAAAATCCCTTTGATCACTCCACACCCTTGTGGTCACATCCGGCTGAGAGTCGGCGCCGGGGAAATCCGCGAGAGAGCCCGCCAGCGCGGGAAATCCCGCGCGCCTGGCCGATTCGCCGAGAAGGCGCAGTGCCGGGCCGATTTTCGACCGGAAAAAGGAAACCCCGCCCCCGAGCCCGAATTTTCCATACGCGCCCAGAGCCTGCATGATACGCTGGCAGCAGGCGGTCGCGAAGAGCACGCGGTCATCCCCGCCGGGCACGGGGGAGATCGTTGCGTAAAGAGCGAACAAGTCCTCCCGCCCGGCAGCCGGCAAATCCGCGTACGGATGCCATGGGACCGACGGGGATCCGATCAAGCCGCTACGGCCCCATCCGCAGGCAGGCCGTGTCCAGGCCGTTCCGGCGGGCCGTTTCGTAGGCCGCCAGGGTTCCGACATCGGTCCATCGCCCGGCCTCGACCTCGTGCAACCGGATGGAATCCGGATCCTCGGCGATCGCGCGGCTCCAACCGTGGACGACGGATTCGACGACACCAGCCCCCAGGAAGCGGAGAAAAGCCGGCTCGACCACGGCCACGCCGAGAAACTGGAACCGCTCCCCGGAGCCGGCCCTCCGGCGCCGGTCCACCCCGCGCAAGCGCGCCCTTTCGTCCGCGACGAGATGGAGGTCCGGCCCTTTTCGGGACGCGGCGAGTGTCACATAGGGCCGCCCCATGGCGAAATGTTCCTCGAAGAAGGGGGCGAGTGGAAAATCGGTTAGGATGTCGCTGTTGTAAACCACCAGGGGTGCCCCCGGATCGAGCAGGAGTTCGATGTTCTTGAGCCCGCCCCCCGTCTCCAGACGAACCGACTCGTGGACGAACTCAATCGGCAGGCCCTCCCACTCGTGCTCCGGAAAAGCGACTTCGAAAGCCTCGGCGAGATAGTGGGTGTTCACGATGAACCGCTCCACTCCGGCGTCGCGGCAGTGCCGCATGGCGTGGACAATCATCGGTTCGCCATCCACCGGAAGAAGGGGCTTGGGCAGGTGTTCGGTCAAGGGCCGGAGCCGCTTGCCGAGGCCGGCCGAAGGCAGAAACGCCGTTCGCACGGCTGGCGGCGCCCGCTCCGGTCCGCGACTCACGGAAGTCTCTTTGCGGACTGGCGGGGACATGGGATGGAATCTTCCTCAGCCGCCGGTCGCAGACTCGTCGGTCCGGGCCGCGAGGATGAAGTCGTTGCGATGGAGACCGCCCATTTCGTGCGACCACCAGGAAACGGTGCATCGGCCCCATTCAGTTACGATCCGGGGGTGGTGGTTGGCCTCTTCGGCGATCGCGCCCACCCGGTTGGTGAACGCCAGCGCCCCCGCGAAGTCGTCGAACGAGAATTCGCGGGTAAGGCGGTCCACACCATCGACCGTCTCGATTCTCCACTCGGGAATCTGCCGGGAAAACGTCTCGCGTTCCTCCGCGGTCGCCGCCGGTGCGTCCGCACGGCAGGCCTCACAAGTCATTTGGCTCAGCTTCTCGGAATTGCTCATGATTGTGATTGAAACTCCCGAACGAGGAAAACGCAAGAGCAAGGGGCACGCGTCGCGTGGCCTCCGACGTCGATGCGAAACCGCCGGATCTGCACGACTGAAGTGATTCCGTCCGCGGAAACGGCCCCACCCGGCCGAGCGCGATCACGCAACGGCACCGCGCCCGCATTTTCACAGTGAGGAGAAATCTTTCCGGAGATCCCGCACTCCGGCCGGAAACCATCCGGTCACATGCGCGTATTCGGGAAAACGTTCAGCCCTTCCCAATCGGCTCCTTCCATCGGCCGGGGCCGGATCGGTCGTTTTCTGTGCGATTCCAGCGGCTTGAGCGCCTCGGAGATGAAGTTCCGCGAACCGATGACCAGACTGTCGCTCAGGTAGCGACATCGCATCCGAAGGACTTCGAATAGCATTTTGTAGCCCGGCAAACTTTCGTTCTTTCATTTTCGGGACGGCAGGAGGCATTGGGACGCCCCCTTCGACCCTGGCAAAAGGCCGCCGGATCGGAATCCGGCGGCCTGAAGGGAAGGAACGGAACGGGCCGGCTCCTCCGGGCTGATCCTGGCGGCGCGATCAGTGGCTCTGGGCGAGAGGGTCGCCCTCCGCCTCCATCTTCGCGCGGGCGATATGATAGACCATGATGCCGTATCCGCATTTCGCCAGCACGTCGGCGATCGTATAGCCGACCTGCAGGCCCACTTCGGCACCGGCGGATTCGCCGCCTCCGCCCGCGCCGATCATGTACGCGATCGGATAGAAGCCCCAGGTGGCGACGGTGAGCAGCCGGATGTTGCGCACGAGGATGTTCACCTTCGCGGGCTGATCCTTCATGAACCTGCCGAGTTCGACCCAGAGCACGTAGAGGATGTAAACGAAGGGAATCGTGCTGAGCGTGCCCCATACCCCGTACATTCCGAAAATCGACTTCTCGTCCATGATTTCGCCCGGGTAGCCAAGGGCGATCATGAGAACGGCGGCGATCATCAGTTTCGCGGTCAGGGCTTTCCGCACCGAGGGAGCGAGAGCCAGGACCGCGATCAACTCGGCCATCAGCAGCGGAACGGTCAGGAGCCAGTCCACGTAGCGGTAGGCGTCGTTGAATGGTTGGCCGGTGGCGACATAAACGCCCTCGGCGAGCTCGTATGCGTTGTCCCAGCTTCCGAGGATCCGGATGTAGTGGTAGCCGGCGACCCCCACGACGACCGCGGACAGGATCATCGAGATCTTGTACTTCGCCGAGAGAAGATCCCTGGAAAATACGAAGAAGACGAACGAAGCGAACATCGCCGCGATCGTGAAGGAGAACATATTGTAAACAGTAGAGTACTGTTCGATGGTTAGTTCAGGCATGTCTGGTTTGGTTTCGGGTTTTGGTTTCGGGTGAAAATGGACCGGGGACCCGCCGGGCGCCCGGTCCAAAGTGATCCCTAGCGCCGACGACGACCGCATGGGGAAGGGTGAGAATGGCGAGAAGAACGAGATAGAGACCGGCGATGGAGGGCGGCGTCCATTCTCCGGCGGCCAAAATACCGAGGGCCGCCATCATGACAATCGAGACAAGGGTGAGCGGCACGGAGGCAAGAAGAATATCCCGCCACCCGAGCGGTCCCCGCCCCGCCGACAAATCCACGCGCAACCCGTCCAGATGACGCAGGCCGTGCCAGAAAGGAAAATACAGACTGATCGCCAGAAGGGGGTGGACGAAGCTGAAGAACAACACGAGACCGACGGTCTCCCCCAACGAGTCCGTGATCCCGCTTCCACCTGTCCGGGTCTTCGAGTGAAAGGTCTTCGAGCGTATTTCGACCACCAAAGCCCAGGCAACGGCGGAAAAATAGACCGCCCCGAGCGGAATTCGCAGCGCCAGGGGGATGGCCGGGGGTGCCTGGTCGGCCGTGAGAAAAGAGGACGGAAAGAGGGCGAACACCCATCCGGCCACGGTCTCGACCACGCCGGGCCAGAAGAGGACCGGGAGAAAAACCGGCGCGCCGCCGCGGACGAAGGTCATGAGGATCGGGTGCTTTCGAAGTCCGCCTTCCCCGGGGTCGCGCCGGTTCTCGAAATCGACGTCCCCCTGGCCCCAATGAAACACGGTCAGGATCAGAAAGAAGACAAAAGCCGCCAGCGGGTCGATGAACCAGAGCCAGAGGTAGCATCCCGCGAGAGCGAGATAAACGGCGTAGAAAAGAATCTGGTTCGCGGTCGCGGACAGGGGCCAGAGGAGGGCGGCGGTCCGGTGGTCCAGAGCCCCGTGCGGAAGGCCGAGCACCAGGATGGAAGCGAGCAGCGGGATCGCCAGAAACGCGGGGGAGATCGAGTGGATCCACGGAGAAACCGCCAGTCCGGCGGCCAGGGCGATCCAACCGATTCCACGAACGGAGAGCGCGCGCCTGTGGTGTGCCCGGCTCATGGCTTCACGTAAAGCGCGGCGAGACGATGGGACCAGCCCGGGGCCGCCGCAGGCCGGTCGATCCATTGTTTGAGGATTCCCGTGTAAAGAAGCACACCCTGGTTCACCATTGCGGTGGTCAGAAAGAAAAACAGGGCTTCCTCGAGCGGAAGGCCTAGAACCCGGAGTCCGCTCGTGTAGTTGTCGGAGAAAAACCAGATGCCGGAGCCGATCGCGACACGGTCGATCACACACAGATAAAGAAAGGGCGGAAGGATTCCGAGCGCCCAGATCGGGCGGAGTTTCCAAAGGATGGCGCCGCCCACCGCTACCTGCAGGAGAAGGACCGGGCCGGCCCACGAAAGCAGAAGGCCGAAGTAGCGCGCCCCTTCGATCTGGAGAAGAAGAATGCCGAAAAGGGTGATCTGCAGAGTGCATCCGATGCCGATCCAACGGACGCGCTCAAAGCGAAGGCGCTCGCCGGATGACCCGGGAAGAGAAGGTTCGAACTTTGGCGAACCGGCAAGGTGGAGGGTCCAGGCTCCCACCCCGATGGTCTGGAGGAAGATGAAAGCGAGTTCTTCGAAAGGGATGGACAGGAAAGTGCCGATGACCCGGCCTTCCGGATAGCCCCAGACGCCGGAGAGAATCAGGTGGCGATCCCACGGAATCGTGTAAACCAACGCCACAACGCTCAGAACGATCAGCGAGTGGAGCGAGCCGGCCGGAAGGGAATTCGTCCGAGCCAGCGCGAGAGCGCAGGCACCCGCTGCGGCAGGAAGGACAAACAAAAGTATGAAGGTAAGGTAAGTCACGGAAGATCACACTCCAGTCATCGGCTCGGAAAACCTCACCTGGAGTACGGGTTGCGGGGTGAATACCCCCCTGCTCGGTTTTTGGAACAAGCTATCACAAGGATCTCCATTATCCACCGGACGCGAACATTTATTTTTCCCGCTTATGAACCAAACACGCACTATAAGCCCTTGTTGCAGAAAACGTCGCTCCGCGCGGGGGCGGGCTGTATAGCGCGGTTCCGGCGTCGTCTTTCGATTGCATGTGGCAGCCGATTCGCCCAAAGGAAACAGGATGAAGCGCAAGCGAGATTCGTTCGCCCCACCGGGCTTCGGAGCTATTCGGAGCGAACGGTCCAGCGCTTTGGCAAAGTCCTCCGTCACGGACTCTTGAAGATCGTTATCCAGGGGCGGCCCAATCGAGTCACCGGCACCCCATCCGCAGAGGAACATAGAAGAATGATGGCAAGGATCATCGTCCGAGCCGGGGAACCGGAGGATGCCACCGCCATCGCGGACGTAGCGGTTGCCGCTTTCAAGACACTGGCGACCAGTCAACACACGGAGCCGTTCACCGCTACCCCGGAGCGGCGTGGCAGCCGGTCTCTGGCATCCGTTCCGTCGCGTCGCCGCGCTCCCCTCCGTGGAACACCCCGGGGTCTCCCCGGAGATAGATGCTCTTGATCGTCGCAGGTCTGGTACTCCTCTACTTCGGAGCAGAGGGTCTTGTCCGAGGGAGTTGCGCGCTCGCGGCCCGATTCGGCATTCCGCCCCTGATCATCGGGCTGACGATTGTGGCATTCGGCACAAGCTCGCCGGAATTGCTGGCAAGTCTGTCCGCCGCGACCAAGGGAGCGAACGATGTCGCCATTGGCAATGTCGTTGGGTCGAACATTTTCAATATCCTCTGTGTTCTCGGAGTGACCGCGTCGATCGTGCCGCTGAAGGTCGCGGGAATCGGCCTCCGGGATGCTGGATTCATGTTGGGATTCGCGATCCTCCCCCTTCCCTTCGCTTTCAGCCAGAGATCCATCTCACGAGTCGAAGGCCCTGTTTTCCTCGGCCTCCATGGTGTTTATCTCTATTTCCTTTGGCCGGCGTGAGACCCAGCAACGAGGAACCCGATCGGGGCGGTGGGATCCGTTCCGCTGGTTCCTCGCTCCCGTCGGGAGCGGTTCCGAAGAGAAGGAGCGACCGGAGAGCAGATGTCGGCCTTATGCCACGTTCCGGAGTTGCCTCCCGATGGCCCGAAGGGCGGCGGCGGGTCTCCCGATTCGCTCCGCTCATTCGCCTTCGGCGGGACTTGATCCGGTGGGGGGGCGGACTCACCCCAGGCCGCGCACGTCGAGGTCCTCCTCGTCCAGTCCGAGCAGGTGGCCCAGCTCATGGAGGAAGGTGATCCGGAGCTCTTCGCGGAAGGTTTCGGGGTCGTTCTCCGCGAAATCCATCAGGTTTCCCAGAAAGAGGAGGATGCGCGCCTGGCCGGGCTCGTCCTCCGCGCCCAGATCGCCCCCCTCGAAGAACCCCAGGAGATCGGGCTCCCATCCGTCTTCGATGAGGTGGCGGGGCACTTCCTCGAAGAGGAGGACCGGGATCGCCTCCGCGAGCGAGCGGATCTCCTCGGGCAGCTCGCCGATGGCGGCTTCGACCACCTTTTCCGCCGTGGCCGCGAGGCCGCGTGCCGACCGGTCAGCCGCCATGGGAGGGGGAGGCCGCGCCGAGCCCGCGCAGGACCCGCTCGTGCAGGCGTCCTCCGGTGGTCGCCACGAGCGAGGTTCCGTCCTCCGGCGCGCTTCGGTCGAACCCGCTGACAACCGCACCCGCCCCGCGGAGCAGGGGCAGCAGGGGCAGCAGATCCCACGGGCTGAGCACCGGATCGATCATGACGTCGGCCAGGCCGGAAACAAGGGAGAGGTAGCCGAAGCAATCACCCCAGGAGCGGACCACGGCGGCTTCGCCGAGCATTTCCGCGAAAGGGGCGCCGAGGGCCCGGAGCCGGGGATCGGCCGGATCGGTGAGGAGGAAGGTCGCGTCCTCCATCGGCCGGGGCGCGCGGACCCGGGCGGGCTTTCCGTTCAGCCAGGCCCGGCGGTTGTCGCCGACGGCGAGCCGCCCGAGGATGGGCTGGTGGATCAAGCCGACCACAGGCCGCCCCCGGTGGAGCAGTCCGACGAGGGTTCCGAAAAGGGGCACTCCGTGGACGAAGCTTTTCGTGCCGTCGATCGGGTCGAGGATCCAGACGAACTCGCGGTCGCCCCCCTCTTCGCCCAGCTCTTCGCCGATGATCCCGTGGTCGGGATACCGGCCGGCGATCCTTCCCCGCAGGAGGGATTCGGCCTCGCGGTCGGCATTGGTGACCGGGGTGCCGTCGTCCTTGTCCTCGACGACAAACGCCCGGTCCCGGAACCGGGCGGCGATGCCGATGCCCGCATCGTTCGCGATCTCCGAGGCGAAGGCGACGAACTCGGCAACGAGCCCGGCTGAGAGGGCATCCCCGGAATTGTCCGCTGAATCGACCATGGCTCACAAGGATTCGCGCGAATCCGCCCCGGGCAAGAGCCAATTCAACCGACCTCGAACACACCCGCGACTTCGACGGCGGCGCCCTTGGGCAGCCCGCCCACCGCCACCGCGGCCCGCGAGTGGAGGCCCTTTTCCCCGAAGATCGCGACGATCAGGTCGGAGGCTCCGTTCATGACGGCTGCGGCGTCCTCGAAATCCTCGACGGCGTTGACGTACCCGGTCAGCGAAACGACCCGCCCGATCCGGTCGAGGTTCCCCAGGTGGTCGCGGAGCGCGGCGAGCAGGTTCAGGGCGCATTGCCGGGCGGCGGCGGCACCGGCGGCGGCATCGAAATCGCGGCCGATCTTCCCCTTGTGGGTCAGCCCGCCCGGCCCGAGAGGCAAGGCCCCCGAGACAAAGAGCTGATTCCCGGACCGGACGACCGGCACGTAGGAGCCGACCGGCTCCGGCGCGGGGGGAAGGGTGAGCGATTCGAGATTCTTCTCCGCGCTCACGATGCCCCTCCCGCTTTCTTCGCGCCCCAAAGGCCGCGTTCGGTGATGATGCGCGCCACTTCGTCGGGGACCAGGTCCCGCCACGATTCATCGCCTTTGCCGATCTTCTCGACGACGAAACGGGAGAGGATGTTCATGTTGCCGACCGTGTGATTCTGGACGGGTTCGATGAATCCGTTTTCGACCAGGTAGTGGTACAAGCCCTTGAGATGGTCCGCGATCTGCAGGTTCTCGGTCGTGATCATGACCTCCTTGCCCAGGGGGCTCGCAGCCATGGCTTTTTCCATCTCCTCCGAATCCAGATTGTTGCGGTAGGCGTTGAAACCCGAGGCCGTCATCGGATAGATGTAGAGCTTGAAGTCTTCCTTGAAGAGGCGGCCGAAGGCCTCGAGAATCCCCCCCTCCAGGCTCTCGTAGTGCTTCTCGTTCAAAATCCTCGAAAGCGTATTGACCCCGAGAACCATGCCGATCGGGAGAGAGGTGTAGCGCCGGAAGTAGGCCGTCAGCCGGAAGAATTCGAAATAGTTCGATACGATCACCGAGTAGCCGAGGCTGTTGATGATGTCGGTGCGGTGGAGGAAATCGTCGTAATCGATGCGCCCCCCCTCCATTTTCTCCAGGGTGTTCATCGTGATCTCCATCGCCACTTCGACGCGCTGCCCCATGACTCCCGGGAGCTGGAGGAAGCGGGCGCCGGCGCTTGCAAGCATATCGACGTTGACCTTGGTGACCGGGCGGAAACTGCCCCGCTCGACCAGGAGCGCCTTTTTGTGCAGGATCTCCGACGGCTGGAGAACGGCGTTGCCGGCCGCGAACATGACCGCGTTGGTCAGGCCCGCCTCCACCAGTTTGAGGCTCAGGATGCGGTTGTCGGCCCCGGCGAAGGCGTCGCCGTCGAACTCGATCATATCGACCTCGATGCGGTTTCCCTCGAGGTTGTCCTTGAGCGAGCCGATGAACCGGTCGGGATCCTCTTCGTAGAAGAGTCCCCCGTGGATCATGTTGACCCCGAAGATGCCGAGAGCGTCCTGCTGGAGCACGTTCGAGTCGTCGAGCATCCGCACGTGGAGGATGATGTCGCTGGCCGGCCCGCCGGGAACGATCTGCATGCGCAGCCCCATCCAGCCGTGGCATTCGTTGGTGCCCTGGTAGTTGCGGGCCGAGACGGTGTTCGCGTAAACAAAGAAACGGGTATCGGCGCCCCGGTCCTCGCGGAGCCGCTCCTCGAGGAGCCGGTACTCGTGGTCGAGCATCTGGATGAGCCGGTCGCGCGAGACGTAGCGCCCCGCTTTCCCGTAGATCTCGTCGCTGAACTTCATGTCGTAGGCCGACATGCTCTTGGCGATCGTGCCGGCCGCCCCCCCGGCCACGAAGAAGTGGCGGGAGACTTCCTGTCCGGCCCCGATCTCGGCGAAGGTGCCGTAGAGGCTGCGATCCAGGTTGACGGTGAGGGCCTTGCGGTTGGTGGTCAGTGTCTTGCTTTCCATGGCGTGCTGGTGGAGTGGTGGAGTGGTGGAGTGGTGCGACGAACGTCGCGGCATGCGTCGGCTGGCGGAGAAGAGTTTGCTATTTTCGGCGTGGATTGTGCGCGGTCAGTCCAAGGAGGGCGAGGACCGGCGTCAAACAAAGACAGCCGAGAATCGTCGCCCGGTAGGATCCGGAGATATCGAAAGAGAGGCCGAAGGCATAGGGTCCCACCGCGCTGAAGACAACCACCGCCCCTGTTACAATTCCGTTGATCGAGCCGAGGTGTTTCCGCCCGAAGAAACGCGGCCAGGGCACGTTGATCAGGATCCCGAAAGTCCCCCAGGCGCACCCGCTCCCGGCGGCGAACGCCCACAAGCCGGGGACTTCGCCGAGATAGAAAAGCCCGGACAGGCTGAGCGTCTGGCAGGCCATCATGAAGAAGAGCAGGTAGCGGAGCCGGATTCTCTCGGCCACGAAGCCCAGGCCGAGGGAGGTCAGCACGTTGAAGATTCCGACGAAAAGGAACAGGCGGAGCGAGGCCTCCCTGGAGAGCCCGCCGAGGTCGCCGCCGATGGATTCGAGATGGAAGGCGGTCCCGGTGCCGATGAACGCGTTCATGGCCAGGCCGGAAACCATCAGCCAGAACGCCGCCGTGCGCATCGCCTGACGGGCGGTGAAATCCTTCCGGGCGAGCGCCCCGCCCGACGAATCCCCGCCGCCTTCGGACTCGTCCTTCGGGCGCCGCACGGGGATGCCGCACTCTTCCGGCGAGTTCCGGAAGAAGAGGAAGCAGACCAGGCAGAACCCGGCGCCGACCGCGATCCCCGTGATCCGGAAGGTCTCCTTCCACCCGAAGACGGCGACCAGGCCGCCGAGCAGCACCGGCGCGCTGGAAAACGAAAGAGAGAGGATCATCCCGTTCACGCCGGCGACGATGCCCCGCCAGCGGACGAACCACCGGAAGACCATGGAGCGGCAGATGGTCATGATCAGCCCGAGCCCCCAGAAGCGCAGCGAGAAAAAGACCAGGAACAGGAAGAGAAAGGAGGAGTGGTCGGCCGGGAGCCCGAGCCGTCCCATACCCGCCAGCAACGGTCCCGGGTAGCCGAGAGCGACCATGCTGAGCCCCAGGCACAGGAAGGAGACCGTGCCCGAGAGGCGCACGCCGAACCGATCGACCCAGAATCCGGCGAACGGAATGGCGAGGCCCGCCGCGATGGTCCCCCAGGTGAACGCGAAGGTCAGGTTGACCCGCGAGAGGGAAAGCTCCTCCATGACCGGCTCCACGAACGGGGCGAACCCCGGCGGGGTGGCCGGCACGGTCGCCATCATCCCGAGAGTGCCCGCCACGGCCACGATCCAGCCGTAGAAGAAAGGAAACCGGGCGGGGTCGAACGGGAAGCGGGGACCGAACCTTCGGGGGCGCTCCGGCTCAGGCTTCATCGCGCAACCACTCCACGTAGCGGGCGAACCCTTCCTCCATGGACACCGCCGGACGATAGCCGAGCACCTCGCGGGCGGCCCGCGACGAAAACCAGTGGTCGGTCGCCAGCTCCTTGGCGACGAAACGGGTCATGGGGGGCTCGCCCGGCCGGCCCAACGCCTTCCAGAGCGCCTCGCAGACCCCGCCGGCGGCATACGCGACCGGGAACGGCACCTTGCGCCGGACCTCCGGCCGACCCGTCGCGGCGAGCACCCGGTTCGCGAACGTCCACAGGCCGACGGGCTCGTCCTGGGTCAGGAAAAACGCCCGCCCCGCCCCCCTGCCCTCCCGGAGCGCGGCCAGGGCCGCCGCGTGCCCCTCGGCCACGTTCTCGATGAAGGTCAGGTCCACCCGGTTCCCGCCGTCGCCGACGATCCGGAGTTTCCCCGCGTCCACCCGCTCGAACACCCGCGGAAAGAGATGGGGATCGCCCGGCCCCCAGATAAGATGCGGGCGGAGGGCGGCCGTCCGGAACTCCTCCGAATTGGCGGCGAGGACCATGCGCTCGGCCTCGGCCTTGGTGGCGGGATAGGCGCAGGGAAACGATCTTCCGTAGGGCATCGACTCGTCCCCGCCGCGGATGGGCCGGCCGTTGAAGACGACGCTCGGAGTGCTGGTGAAGACGAAGGCGGCGGCCCCCGCCGCCCGGGCGGCCCCGAGAAGCACGCGGGTCGCCTCCACATTGGCGGCGCGGTAGTCCGACTGCGGCCCCCACACGCCGGCCTTGGCGGCGGCGTGCACGACGGCCCGCACTCCGTCGCAGAGCGACTCCGCGGCGGCCGGATCGCGCAAATCCGCCCGCCGGTATTCCCCCCGCGCCGGAAAACCGGCGGGTCTCTCCCGGCGCCCGGTTCCGCGCACCCCATACCCGCGCGCGGCGAGCAGGCGGCACACCGCCCCTCCGACGAACCCGCTCGCCCCCGTGACCAATACCAAATCCGACATCGGGGCAGAATGAGAGCAAGCCGCCGCCAACGGCAACGGCGAAACCCATCGCCGGCGGCCGCACCGGCAGGAGGCTGCCAGCGCCTCAACCGGCCAACTCCACCGCCTCGGAGGCGGTTTTGAAATGGGTTTTCGCGAAGCGCCCGAGCGCCTCTTTGCCGTGTCTGGCGACGAGGCGGGCCGCCTGCTGCTTCACCTGGGCGCTCGCCCCGCGCAGAAGCGGCTCGCCGGCTTCCCTGGAGAGTTTGACCATCTGCCGGACGTAGAGGGCGCGGGCGACGATGGAAGCGGCCGCCACAACGGGATCCGCCTCGGCGCGGGGCATCATGCGCAGATCGACGGGCACGTCCTTGAGATTCCGCTGCACGAGCGGCTGCCTGGTGAACTGGTCGAGCATCGCCCACGGCACCGGCCGGGCTTCGAGCGCCTCTTTGAGCACGGTCGCGTGCATCCAGGCCATCAGCCGGTTCGTGTTGGCGCCGAACCTGCCGTGGAGGGCGTTGTACTTCTCCATCCCGGCGAAGAGCGTCTTCACGACCACTCCGGAAGTCTTGCGGATCTCCTTCTCCAGGGCGAAAATCCGGGCGTCGGAGGCGATGTTCTTGCTGTCCTGGATGCCGTTGTCCATCCACCCGCGCACGGCGGTTCCGTCGGCGATCACGCAGGCCACCACGAGGGGACCGAACAGATCCCCCTTTCCGCTCTCGTCCAGCCCGGCGTGCGGCTCGAACCATTCAGGGTGATGGACCTCGTCGTAACCGAGCCGGGGGTCGCCGGTCACCTTCGCCTCGAGGACGTCGCGCACGAAGTCCTCGGTCCCCCTGCCCTGGACGACCAGTTTCCCGCTCTTGTAGCAGACCACATTGAACCCGTCCCCCTTGAAAGCGTAGTCCGAGTGATCGACCTCGAAATCGAGATAGGGTCCGGATCCGAGCACCTCGCGGAGTCTTCCGCGCTGTTCGGGATCGAGCTTCAGGGAGTAAACGGTTTTCGGGAGCGGTCCGTCTCCGTCGGTCTTCTTCTTCGGTGCCATGGCTAATCGAATGAGAGCGTTTCACGTTCGAGGCCCGGGAACAAGATTTTCCGCTCCGCGTGCGATGTCAGCCGATCGCCGGGCCCGCACCGGCGGGGGGTGAATCGCTGCGCCTGGACTGGCGCTTGAACCCAGCCGCCCCACAGGGCGTTTCCACGTCCGTGATGAAATCACTTCGCGAGGCATCCTGATAGCTGAAAGTGGTGGAGGTGGCAAAAGGGGTCAGTCCACGATTTCATGATTTTTTAGTATTTGGTAAGATTCCT
>JBKHCX010000077.1:0-12952 GCA_046541615.1 Puniceicoccaceae bacterium | reverse complement strand
GGGCTTCACCGCTCCCGCATCCTGAAACCGCGCCTGCCGGAGCCCGGGGGCAGGAGAGGCGGCTGCTTCACCGAGCCAGGAAGTCGGGAACCTCGAGCAGCGGAAGGGCATCCGTCCCATCTTTCAGCGGGAACGCATTGGACACGCGGCTGATGAGGGCGGCCGGCGGCTGACCTTCGATTTCCCTGCGAACGAGCGGCAGCCGTCCGCCGGAGCTTGGGTTCTCGGACCATTTGGCGTCGGCCAACAGGAAGCGCCCGGCGCGGTGGAAGAGAAAGTCGGCTTCCTTGGTGCGATCCCTCCAGAAGGCCAACTGCCAGCGCGGATTGGCCGCCAGGGCCTTGCGAATTTCGGTGAAGACACAGGTCTCCCACAAAGCTCCGGCGAGGGGAGAGGACAGCAGGTCGTCGAGATTCTGCATCCCCATCAGGAAGGCACACAGGCCGCTGTCGTTGAAGTGCAGCTTGGGCGTTTTAACCAGCGACTTGGTGGCGTTGGAAAACCACGGTTCCAGCAGGGTGATGGTGCCCGACTGTTCGACCGCGGAGAGCCATTGTCCAGCCGTCGTCGGGCTGATGCCCACATCGCGTGCCAGTTCGGCCCGGTTGAGCAGTTGGCTCGTGCGCAAGGCGCAGGCACGCAGGAAACGTTCGAAGTCGCGCAGGTTGCCCACCTGTAATTGCATGCGCAGATCGCGCTCCAGATAAGTGGCGACATACGAGCGGTAGAAACCGGATGCTTCGATGTCAGGGCGTTCATGCAGCTCGGGGAAACCACCCCGGAGCACGAACGCTTCCACGGCAAGAGGGTGCTTTCCGGCCTGAATCTCTCGGTAGCTGAGTCCGTCCAAGCGCAAAATGTCCGCGCGCCCGGCGAGCGATTCCGATACCCCGTGCATGAGCTGGAAGGGTTGGGAGCCCGTGAGGATGAACCGGCCCATCTGCTCCCGGTTTTCGTCCACGATCCGCTTGAGGTGGCGAAACAGGGCGGGCGCATACTGCACTTCGTCCACAATGAGGCGGTCGCCATGACGCTGCAAAAAGGCGATGGGGTCGCCCTCCGCCTGAGCGGCCTCACTCGGCAAATCCAGACTGACGTAGCCGTGGTCAGGAAAAAGCCGGCGCACCAGCGAGGTTTTGCCCGTTTGGCGCGGCCCCGTCAGCACCACCACCGGGCGCGTCTCCGCGCTCCTCCGGAGGATGCTTTCAAACTGCCGTCGAATCCACATGATTGCAAATCATGCGCCAGCGGCGTGGAATTCGCAAGTCCTGGGCGCATGGCCGATACCTTTCCATCGGGGAAAGAGCTGGGGTGGTAGACCGGATTTGAACCGGCGACCCCCGGTACCACAAACCGGTGCTCTAACCAACTGAGCTACTACCACCGTAGAGAAGCGATGATCAAAGCGGGACGGGGCCGCCTTGTCAATACCCCGCGTCCGCTCTTCCCGCACCGATCGTCTCCGGCGGCCGCGGGCGCCTTCCCCCGGGAATGGTTCACCGGAGGAGGTGTTCCAGAATCGCGGCCATCAACGAATGGATCGACGAATACCGTTCCGGCGGGGCGGAGAGGATCTCGGCCTCGGACTGGACGTAGGGGCCCGGCACGAGTTCGTCCCGGCAATTGGCGGTGATCGCGCGGGCGGACGCGGGGGTGGTCTCCAGGTGGAACTGGAGCCCGATCACATTGCGGCCGTATTGGAAGGCCTGCTGGCGGCAGCCGGCGCTCCCGGCCAGTTGAACGGCCCCTGGTGGCAGATCGAATGTGTCGCCATGCCAGTGGAAGGCCAGCGTTTCCGCGGGGAAGCGGAAAGCCGCCGGATGGTCCGCCCCGGCGGAGTGGATCGGCCACCAGCCGATCTCGGCGACCGGGTTCGGATACACCCGGCTCCCCAGTGCGGCGGCGATGAGCTGCGCGCCGAGACAGACGCCAAGAACGGGCTTCCGCGCCGCAACGGCCTTCCGGATGAAATCCTTCTCCTCCGCGATCCAGGGATGCTGCGCCCCGTCATTCACGCTCATCGGCCCGCCCATGATGATGAGAAAATCGACGGCCTCGATCTCCGGCGGAACCCCTGAGTTGAAGAACTCGGTCTTCGAAATCTCGAAACCGGCGGATCGGAGCCAGGAGTCGATGCTGCCCAGGCCCTCGAAAGGCACGTGCTGGAAACAATGGGCTCGTTTCATGCGCGGATGATCGATCCGCCCTCCCGCGAACGCAACCCATCCCGGGCCGCTCTCTCCCGGAGATCCCATGAAAAATGGGGAGGAACGGCGACCGTCGTTTCTCCGAAGCGCAATCGCTAATCGTTCTCGAGCAGCCTGCGGTCCTTCTTCAACTCGGCGCGGCGCTCTTCGGTCACTTCCGGGTAGCACATGTCGATCGACCGGAGTTGTTCGAGGATGATCCGGGCGACGATGAGCCGCATGTTCTTCTTGTCGTCGGCGGGGACGACATACCAGGGGGCGTGGGGTTTGGCCGTGGCGTTGACGGCCTCTTCGTAGGCGCTTTGGAATTCGCCCCAATGGCGGCGCTCGCGGATGTCGCCGTCCTCGAATTTCCAATTCTTGTGGGGCTTGTCGATGCGCTGGAGGAAGCGCTCGCGCTGTTCGTCGTAGCCGAGATGGAGGAAGAACTTCACGACGCGGGTGCCGTTGCGGTCCATGTGCTTTTCAAAGTCGTTGATCGATTCGAAGCGCTGCTTCCAGAGGCGGTCCTTGTCCGCGAGCAGCTCTTTCGGAAGGTTCTGGTTCTCGAGGATGGAGGGGTGGACCCGGGCGACGAGGACTTCCTCGTAGTAGGACCGGTTGAAGATGCCGATGTGCCCGCGGTTGGGCAGGCGCAGCGTCGTGCGCCAGAGAAAGTCGTGCTCGAGTTCGTTGCGGCTCGGCCTGGTGAACGCGTGGACGGTGACCCCGTGGGCGTTGACCCCCGCCATGACCGCGCGGATGGTGCCATCCTTGCCGGCGGCGTCCATCGCCTGGAAAATGAGAAGCATGCTGTAGCGCCCGTGCGCGTACATCATCCGCTGGAGGTCGTTGATTTCGTCCTGGAGGTCCCCGAGCTGGTGCTTGTAGTCGGACTTGCTCGTGTACAAGTCTCCGATCTTCGTCGGGTGCTTCGCGATGCGGAACCTGCCATGGCCGTTCACGAGAAAGGTGTCGCTGTCGAAAGACGCTTGCTGGCTCATAAACCCGATTCCTTACACTAATTCGCGGAAGAGTAAAGAGAGAGACGGCGGCCCATCCGGGCCTACTCCCTCTCGATCGCGGCGGGCCGCGCCTGGATCCGCGCCAGCCGCGCGGTATCGAACTTGCGGGTGCGGTCGAAGTGGTAAACGCCGTTTTGCTCCTGGAAGACATCGGTGATCCGGGTGTGGCAGTAGCCGAACACCCCGGGATCCCCCAGGAGCGCCGCGCAGAGCGCCTCGAAGCTTTTCCGCGCGGCTGCACGCTCCACCAGTCGTCGCGGCAGCAGAGCGCCAGGACCACGGAGCGGCCGGGCGCGGCAAACCGGGTGATCTCGAAGGTGAAGGAACTGTGCCCGCCCCGGTGCAGCCCGACCTCCTCGCCGCCGATCCAGACGCGGGTTTCGTAATCCGCCGCGCCGAAGTGCGGCAGAACGCGCCGGCCCGCTGGAACCGGGGGCGGGGATACCCGGGACGGGGGATGGATGTGTCTGGCATAAAGGATGGGCGGTCCCGGCCGAGACCGGGGGCGGATGGGAGGACCGGAGTGGATGCCGGGGGCGGGGGCGGGGCAGCGATTTCATCCATCCAGGTCCTTGAGGATCTCGCGGGGGCTCGACCCGTTCTCGGCCCCGACATAGCCCTCGTCTTCGAGGATCTCCATGATGCGGGCGGCGCGGTTGTAGCCGATCCGGAGGCGGCGCTGGAGCATGGAAGTCGAGGCCCGCTTGCTGGCGCGGATCACTTCGATGGCCTGCGGGACGAGGTCGTCGCCGAAGTCGCCCTCGACGGAGTCGCCCTCCTCGTCGCCCGAGTCGATCTGGGCCTGCACCTGCTCGAGGTAGTTCGGCGGACCGTTGACCTTGAGGAACTCGACCACCCCGTTGATTTCCTCGTCGGACACGAAGGCCCCCTGGGCGCGGACGAGGGTGTGGGCGCCGGGCGGGATGAAGAGCATGTCGCCCTTGCCGATCAAGGCGTCCGCCCCGCCCTCGTCGAGAATGGTCCGGCTGTCGATCTTCGAGGCGACCTTGAAGGCGATCCGGCTGGGGAGGTTCGCCTTGATGACGCCGGTGATGACGTTGACCGACGGGCGCTGGGTGGCGAGGATGAGGTGGATGCCCGCCGCCCGGGCGAGCTGGGCGAGCCGGGCGATCCCGGTCTCGATGTCGGCGGGGGCCACCATCATGAGGTCGGCCAACTCGTCCACGATGCAGACGATGTAGGGAATCTTCTCGGTCGGCATCTCGAAGCCGTCGCCACCGTCGTCCTCCCCCGCCACCGCGAGGGCGGCGCGCTCCTCGGCCGACATCTCCGATTCCATCTCCCGGGCCCGTTTCCGCTCGGCGCGGTCGCGGGCGATCTTCGCGTTGAACCCGGCGATGTTGCGCACGTTGGCGCGGGCGAAGACCTGGTAGCGGCGCTCCATCTCCGAGATGAGCCACTTGAGCGCGCCGGGCACCTTCTTGGGGTCGGTCACCACGGGGATCAGCATGTGGGGGAGGGAGTTGTACACCTGCATCTCGACGATCTTCGGATCGATCATGATGAAGCGCAGGTCGTCCGGGCTGGCGTGGTAGAGCAGGGAGGCGATGACGCTGTTGATGCAGACCGTCTTCCCCGAGCCGGTCGATCCGGCGATGAGGAGGTGCGGCATCTTGGTCAGATCGGCGACGAGGGGCTTCCCGCTGACCTCCTTGCCGAGCACGACGGGGATCTCCGCCCCGGAATCGGCCCACGAGCGGGACTCGATGATCTCGCGGATGCAGACCGCCGAAGGGTGGCGGTTGGGCACCTCGACCCCGACACACCCCTTGCCGGGGACGGGGGCCAGGATGCGGACCGACTGGGCCTTGAGGTTCATCCCGAGGTTTTTCGCAAGGTTGGCGATCTTCTCGACCCGCACCCCCGGCGCCGGGAAGACCTCGTAGCGGGTGATCACGGGCCCGGTGTGCACCTCGCCCAGCTCGACCCTGACCCCGAACTCGGCCAGCGTGTTCTTCAGGGCGATGGCCGTCTCCTCGTGGTTCTCCACCTGGTGCGACTGCGGAGGAGTCGGATCCTGCAGGAGATCCAGGGAGGGGAACTGGTAATCGCCCTTGCGCGCGGGGAAGAGAACCTCCGCCTTCTCGACTTTCTCCCCGGCGACGATTTTGAAACCCTTTCCGGCGGATCCGTCTTCGGCGGCCGCGGCGGAGCGGGCCGGTTTCTCCGGAGGGGGGTCCGGCTCCCGGAGCGCGGCGGGCGCCTCCTCCGCCTCCTCCGGCGGGGGACCGGCCGCGCGGGCGCGGCGGCCGGACGGGGCGGCCCGGGTGCGGCTCCTGCCGGGAATCTCCCCGGAGAGAAGCACGCTGTCCACGGCCGCGACCGAGCCGGCGGCGGCGGGGGCCGGAGCCCGCTCCGGCGCGGGTTCGCGGCGCGGCGCCTTCGCGGCCTTCGCCTCCCTGGCGGCCCGCCTTTGCTCGCGCCGGGCCACCCGGGCGGCCCGCTTCTCCCGCTTCGCCCGGCGGAGGTCCTCCCTCTCCTGTCTCCGGCGCTCCTTTTCCGCTTTCCGCTCGGCGATGCGCTTCTTTCGCTCGGCGGCGGTCAAGCGGCGGTCCTCGCGCCGCTCGGCCCAGCGCTGGAACGTGCGCTCGAACAGATTCCGGGATGGATCGCTGAACAGGGCGCCGAATCCCAGCAAGAGCAGCAGAAACAACAGAAACAGGCTGCCGAATTCGCCGAGGGTCTCGAAGAGGAAGGCCTCGTTCAGCCAGTAGCCCGCCACCCCGCCGGTTCCGCGCGGAAAATAGTTTTCGGGAAAGACCGACTCCATCCGCGGGAACCAGACCAGCTGGAGAGCGTTGGCGAGCCCGGCGGCGGCCAGGGTCGCCAGCGCCAGCACGGCCAGGCGCGGCCCCGTGATCAGGTGGGCGCGGCGGACGAGGTTCAGCACCCCCGCCCAGATCACGCTGAAAAGCAGGAAGCCCGCCCCCAGCCCCAGGCCCGAAAGCAGGAGAAAGGCGGAGTCGCGCCCGAAACGCCCGACGAGATTCGGCTCCGCCGAGGCCTCCGTCGAGGTCGCGAAAGCCCGGACCAGCCCCTCCTGGGCCGGGTCGTAATCGACCAGCGCGACCGCGAACAGGAGCCCGCAGGTGACCAGGATGCCGCCCTTGAACGGACGGACCGGCGAGACTCGGGGTTCGAAAGTCGCTTGGACTTTCGGTTTCTTCTTTTGACGGGTGGGCGACATTCGGCTGGATTCAAACCCGATTTTGTAGCGCAATGAACACGATGAATCCAGTTCTCTTTCAACCGATCTACAAAGAACGCGTCTGGGGCGGGCGGACCCTCCGGGATTCCCTGGGCCGCGAGCTGCCCCCGGGCAAGGTCATCGGCGAAAGCTGGGACCTCTGCGACCGCCCCGGCGACGAGTCGCTCCTGCGCGAACCGGCCGGCGGCGCCCGGACGATCCGGGAGTTGATCCGGCAGGCCCCCGGGGCCGTCATGGGCGCCGGCTGGCCCGAGGACCGCCGCTTCCCCATCCTCGTGAAATGGCTCGACTGCCGGCAGCGGCTCAGCCTCCAGGTGCACCCGCCCGCCCCGGTCGCGCCCGCCCTCGGCGGCGAACCGAAAACCGAGAACTGGTTCGTGGCCGAAGCCGATCCCAGGGCGGAGCTGATCGTCGGGTTGAAACGGGGGGTCACGCGGGAGGAGTTCGAAGCCGCTCTGGCGGAGGGGCGCCTAGAGGACTGCGTCCACCGCTTCCCGGTCCGGAAGGGCCAGTCCATCCTCGTCGAAAGCGGACGCCTCCACGCGATCGACGCCGGGAACCTGATCCTCGAGATCCAGCAGAACTCGGACACGACCTACCGGGTCTTCGACTGGGGGCGGGCCGGGCTCGACGGCAAGCCGCGGGAGCTGCATGTCGAAGAGTCCCTGCGGAGCATCGATTTCGACGACTTCGAACCGGCCCCCCTGCCCGCTTTCGAGGATTTCGGGGAGGTCGTTCTCGCCGATTGCGGCGAATTCCGCATCCGGCGCGCCAACCTCGAGGAGGGCGCGCCCCTGGACCCCGGCGGGGAGGGCGCGCCGGTCCTTCTGCACGTCGTGGAGGGAGCGCTCCGCGACGCGGTCTCCGGCACCACCTTCGGGAAGGGCGACACCGCCCTTCTCCCGGCGGAGCGATCCGTGCGGATCGAAGCCATGGCGCGGTCCACCGCCCTTCTCACGGACCGCTTCAACCACCCCGGCTGAGAAGGCGCCGCCCCGCACACCATGGCCGCCCCACCCGCTTCGACCGTCCTCGGAACAGGAGCCCTCGTCGCGGTCACCGTCATCTGGGCCTTTTCCTTCGGGCTGATCGAACGCTACCTGTCCGGAGTCGATCCTTTCTTCGTGGGGGCGGCGCGGCTGATCCTGGCCGGACTCTGTTTCCTGCCCTTTCTCCGGACCGGGGACCGCTCGGTGGTCCAGCGGCTGGAGCTGGCGGGCATCGGGGCCGTCCAGTTCGGGATCATGTATCTCTGTTATCTGGCCGCCTTCCGGCACCTCGAAGCCTGGCAGGTCGCCCTGTTCAGCGCGCTCACCCCGATCTGGGTCGCCGGGATCGACGCGGTCCTGCGGAGGCGCTGGGAAAGCCGGTTTTTTCTGGCGGCGGCCCTGTCGGTGGCGGGTGCCGTCGTGATCCGGGCGAAGGGTCCGCCCGGAGGCGACTTCCTCCAGGGCTTTCTTCTCATGCAGGCGGCGAACGCCGCCTTCGCCGTCGGCCAGGTCTGGTTCCGCGAATGGAAGTTCCGCCATCCGGCGAAACCGGAGAAGGAGGTCTTCGCGCTGCTCTACGGCGGCGCCCTCGCCCTGGTCGCGGGCGCGGCCCTGTTCCGGGGAACCTTCGCCGCTCCGCCGGAGCTGCCCCCCTCCGGCTGGCTGGTTCTGCTCTTTCTCGGGACCGTCGCCTCCGGCCTCGGTTTCTTCCTCTGGAACTACGGGGCGAGCCGTGTCTCGGCCGGCTTTCTCGCGGCGGCCAACAACCTCGTCGTCCCCCTCGGGGTGCTCGCGGCCATCGCCATAACCGGCCGCCGCCCGGACTGGTTCCCCCTGGCGGCCGGATCCGCGCTGATCCTCGGCGGATTGATCGCCGGGCGCAGGCGCGGCGACCCGGGCCGGGGAAATCCTCCGGCCGCCGGGGACGGCGCCTTCCCGGATCGCGGGGGAGATCCCCGCGGGGCGGTCCCTCGGCGCGGGAGTTGACCCCGGGTCACCCGCACCACGGCGGCCAAGGCGGAAACCCGCCGGAGCAGGGGGCCGGAGGGCGCGGGTGCCTCAGGCGCGGTGGATCGTCACCTGCTGGAAGGGAATCTCCCAGTCGTTCGCGTTGCAGCAATCGACGAGAATCCGCTGCAACCCGTATTGGACCTGCTCCTCGCTCTCGAGGTTCTCGAGCTGCAGCGAGGCGGACTCGGCCCGGTTCTCCGCCAGCCGCGCGCGGTTCTCCCACACCACCAGCTGCTCACGCGGCGCTTTTCCTGGAAGTCCAGGACCATCTCGTTCAATTCGCGGGTCGCCTTTTCCAGTTTCTTCACAAGCCCCTCCCGGGCCAGCTCGTTCGTCTCTTCGTCCAACTCCTTCTCGAGGTTCCGCACATCTTCGCGCTTGATCCGGATCGCCTCGTGCTGGGCGCGCAGCGAGGCGATCGTCCGGGCGCCCGGCGTATCGGGCTCGGGCGGGGCCACGGCGGCATCCCCCCGTTCCTCCCCCTGAAGGCTTTCAAGTTCCCGCTCCGCCAGCTCCCGGGCCGCCGGCGGGACCTCGGACCCGGCCGGAGCCTGGGCATAAGCACCCGGGCCCGAGACGATCAAAAGGAGCCAGAATGAAAGGCGTGTATTCATAAGTCTTCTACATCGAGGGGATTCCCACGTGCCAGGCCCCGAACGGCCCGGGCCGGAACCCGGCGGTCATCCCCTGCCAGGCCGAAGCCATCCCCCGCCGCGGGTCGTGCCGCCACCGCCCCTCTTCTACCGCTTCAGCATCTCCTTGGCCTGGTTCAGCGTCTCTTTCTCGTCGTCGTCCAAAGATCCGAAACCCGACGCGTTGATCTTGTCGAGAATCCGGTCGACCTCCGCGCGCAGGTCGGGGCCTTCCGCGGCGGATCGGGCGGAGCCCTTCGGCTTCCCCCGCGCGGGCGCCGGCCTGGGCGAACGGGAGACGTTCACCCGGTAGCGCGTCTTGATCTGCTTCTCCTTCGCGACCCCGCCCCAGCGGACCCGCGGAACGGAGAATCCCCGGAACCATCGCTCGTATCGGTAGAAGATCCACGCTCCGGCCATCCCTCCGAGATGCGCGGAATGGGCGACCGCGCCTCCCCCGTCCCCGAGTTCGTTGAAGGCTAGCCCGAAGACGCTCAGCCCGAGCATCCCCCACCCGATCCACTTCGGCAAAACAGTCACCGGGATAACGAAAAAGAGAAGCAGGGTGATCGGCTCGTCGGGCTCGCGGAGGCAAAAATAGATCAGGATGCCCAGGGCGCCCGCCGACGCCCCGATCACCGAGCCGAGAGGATCCCCCCAGTGGACGAGCGCCCAGAAAAGGCCGCCGCCGAGAACGGCCACAATGTAGAGCCGGAGAAGCGCCTGCCCGCCGATCATCATCTCGACCATCCGCCCGACGAAGAAAATCACGAGGGCGTTGGCGATCAGGTGGAAAAGAAATCCGTGGAAAAGACTGTAGGTGAGCAGGGTCCAGATCTTGAACTCGGCGAGATTGACCTGCGTGAGGGCGAACCATTCCAGCAGAAAACCGCCGGTCGGCCCGGTCGGCCCCACGAGCAACGCGTCCATGCCGAAAAAAAGCCGCAGGACGTTCTGCAGAACGAAGACCGCCGTGTTCACAACGAGGATCCAACCCATCATCGGCAGGCGGAAACCGGTCCCGTGGGGCTGGCGCATGTATGGTCGGTCGTAGAGCATCTCCAGTCCGGCAAAAGAAACGATGGTCGGGCCGGGTGGCAACGCTAAGAATGCCTTTGTTCGAGCGGCCGTTTTTTTTTTCGCAAAATTCGTCTCGTCAGTCATCGCGAACTCCTCTATGGGTAAGCCCCCATGAAAAGTGGCAATCCCGACCCAGCTTCCGACCTGCTGATGGTTATCCAGACGAAACGCAACACGCCCGCCCTGGCCTGCGACATCGTTTCCGAAGCATCCCGCTGGATGAAGTCGCAGCTCATAGGTGCCGGAGTCGGCTATCAATACGGAGCCTGCGACGGGCGGACCCACTCTTCTTTCTCCTCGTTCACCATTTTCCGGGAAACCGCCGAGCGGAAGCTGCTTTTCCGCCTCAAAATCGCCGAGATCGCCGGCGATCCCTACGCGTTCATCGAAGCCCACCCGGTCGGCAAACCAACGGAAATTCTGTTTCCGTTTTTCGGCGAAATCGGAAGCGACGAAGGGAAAAACCGCATTCTCAACTACGTGGCGGACTTCCTCCTGAGCACCGAGAAATCCGAGGAGTGAGCCCGTTCCACTCCTCCTGTCCCGCCGGTCGGAAGATTCGTCGGCGATGAGTCTCTTCCCCTGGATTCTCGCGGCCCGCCCGCGCACCCTGCCCGCCGCCGTCATGCCGGTCGTGGTCGGATCCGCCATCGCCGGAAACGTGGGCGGCTTCCAGTGGATCCCCGCCACCCTCTGCGGGCTGTTCGCGGTTCTGGTCCAAATCGGAACCAACTACGCCAACGACTACTACGACTGGAAGCAGGGCGCGGATTCGCCGCACCGCATCGGCCCCACCCGCGCTGTGGCGAGCGGGCTCCTCCCCCCGCGGGTCATGCGCGCCGGAGCCTTCGCCGCCCTCGGCCTCGCCTTCGCCTGCGGGCTCTTCCTGGTTGCGTGGGGCGGCTGGTGGCTGGTCGCCGTCGGCGTCCTGAGCGTTCTCTCGGGCCTCGCCTACACCGCCAAACCCGTGGCCCTCGGCTACCGGGGCCTCGGGGATGTCTTCGTCATCGCGTTTTTCGGGCTGATCGCCGTATCCGTCACCACCTTCGTCCAGACCGGCACCTTTCCCTTCCTGGTCTGGCCCGCTGGACTGGCGGTCGGTCTTCTCGCCAACAATCTTCTGGTCGTCAACAACTACCGGGACCGGGAATCGGACATGGACGCAGGCAAGAGAACCGTCGTCGTGCGTTTCGGCCCGCAGTTCGGGGAGTGCCTCGTCCTGACCAGCATCGCGGTCTCCGCACTTCTCTGCCTCGGCCTCGCCCTGCTCGCCGACCAATGGACCGCCCTGATCGCTCTGCCCGGCCTTGTCCCGGTTTACCGCGTGTGGCGGCGCATGCCCCGGGCGCTGCGGCGCGACGGTTTCGACCGGCTTCTGCGCAAGTCCGCCGCCGGCTTGATCGCCTACAGCCTGCTGCTGTCCGTCGGGCTCGTTCTCGCCTAGCCGGCCGGGGATTGCTTTCCGGCTATCCGAAAATCGGGCGGATGTGCCGCTCGAGCAGGTTGGTCGTCACGTTCCGTCCGACGATGCTCGCGTGGGTCTTCAGCGCGTCGGTGTAGCGGTCCCCCATTTTCGCGGCCACTTTGAATCCCACGTGGATCAACTGGCGGAAGTGGGGGTTGTAGTCGGGGCAATCCGGGTCGTGCCGGAGGCAGGCCGTGAACTGCGCCGGACTCCAGCCGTTGACAGTCGAAGGGTCCGGCAGCCGGCTCCGGTCGATATCGATCACGGTGGCGTAGGGCGCGGTCAGCTCCTCGAACCGCCCGAACGCCTCCTCGTAGATGTCCTTGGCGATCTCGAGACCGTCCTCCCCCGCCTCCGCCAGACCGATCACCTCCTCGAGCCAGGTCGTGCCCGCCGTCTTGACGTGGAGACCGGCCCCGTGTTTGCGGATGAGCCGGTTGATGACCGGGTAGATCGAAAACTTGTCGCTTCCGGAATGAACGCTGAGCTTGAGCGTTTCCGGAAGACCGAAAGCGCCGATGGCGTGGGCGATCACGAGGATGTCCGCCTCGAACTCCCGGGCGAACCGATCACGATCGCCGACGTAGTCGATTCCCTTGTTGAACCGGCCGGTGAACTTCGGGGCGATCGTCTGGGCGGGAATCTTCTCCCGGGCGATCATCGCCAGTATGTAGAACAACTCCTCCGGGGTCTGGGGGCTGTCGGTCTCGTCGATGGACACTTCGACCACAAAACCCTTTCCCCCCTTCTTCCCGGCGATGTGGCGGTGGAGATCGCCCGCTTCGCCGATGGCCCGCAGGAACTTGCCGCTGGCGGACCGGGCGCCGGACTCGTCGATTGCTAGCGGCTCGTCCAGTCCGGGAAGAGAAATCTCACCGAACATCGGCCGGATCCAGGACAGAAAAGCCTCCCACTCGCCGTCCAGGAGGTCGGCCCCGACGGAATCGGCGACATCCAGGGTGAAGAAATCCGATCCGGCGAGGAAGGAATCCACGGTATCCTTCCGGATGTGGTCGGCATCGACATAATAGTCGTCCGTCCATCCGAGGGCGGCGACCGCCCCGCGCGCTTCCGCCGCCAGATCATCGGGAACCGATCCGACGATGCCGTGCTCCCGGTGGGATTTGTTCCAGACCGGGATCACCCCGATCCCCTCCCCGCGGGCCATCATAACCGCCCGAAGCTGCGCCTCGCCCTGGTGCGCGAACCGGTCGCCCATACCGAAAGTCAATGGTTGGATACTTTTCACCGCCATGGAGAGAGCCTCCCCCAACCACAGCATCCATGCAAGCCTCTTCGCCCATATCGCTTTTCTTCCCAGACAACATATTCCTT
>JBKHCX010000076.1:0-12971 GCA_046541615.1 Puniceicoccaceae bacterium | reverse complement strand
TGGGGAAACCCGGCCGCGCGATCCACGGTGCTTCCGGACCGGACGGCCGAAGGCGGTTGGCGCAATGGATGAATGAGGAAGCGCGGACGAACCGCGCTCGTTTCATCGGCGAGCCCGGCGATCCTCCGGACCACGGGGCGGGCGGTGGTCCGCGAAGCCAGTTTCTCCGCCTTTTCCGGATGGCTTCAATTTGGCTTGTCCTCCCGGAGGCTTCCCCCATCCTGCGGCTACCACCTTCGCACGATAGCTCCCTCCGCACTGGAAATGCATTCTTCCCGCGAGACCGATCCGCCCGCCGAGCACTCGGATTTGCTTCGGCAGCTCGAGGAGGCGAGCCATTCGTTCCACTGGGAGACCGATGCCGAGGGGCTTCTGGTCAAAGTCGCCCCGACCATCGAAACATTGCTCGGATACACGCCCGGCGAGGTCGAGGGGAAACTCTACTTCTACGACCTTTCTCCGGAGGCGGTCCGGGAGAAGAACAAAGAAGCGGCGATTGCCTTGTTCGCCGAAAAGAAGCCCTTTCTTTCGTTCGAAAACGAGGTTGTGGCGAAGGACGGCTCCCACCGGTGGATGGCCACCATGGGAATGCCGCTGCTGTCGGAAAGCGGCGATCTTCTCGGCTACCGTGGTTTCGACCGGGATATCACCGAAGAGAAGCAAGCCTGCCGCCGGAACCAGTTCTTCGCACAGGTGCTCACCCGGACGGACACCTTCGTGATGCTCACCGACGCGGACCAGCGGTTCGAATATGTGAACGAAGCATTCGAGAACCGCACGGGCTACTCGCTCGCCGACGTCCGTGGCAGAAACCCCCGGCTCCTGCAGGGGCCCGCCACGGATCCGGAAAGTGTGCGCAGGTTGCGCGAAGGGATCGCTTCGAAAAAACCTTTCCGGCAGGAGATTCTCAACTACACGAAGTCGGGCGAGCGCTTCTGGGTGGAACTCGACATCAGCCCGCTCTTCGACGAATCGGGGACCGTCACCCATTTCGTATCCCTGGGCAAGGAGACAACCGCGCAGAAGCGGCTGGAGGAGAAGCTGCGCGAGGAACGCCACTTCCTCGGAACGATCCTCGAAACTTCGCCGACGGCGGTGACCGTCGTGGACGCCGAGGGACGGATCCGGTTCGCCAACTCTTCGTCCGCCTCCGTTCTCGGGCTTTCCCGGGCGGACATGGCCGGGGTCGCCTACAACGACCCCGCGTGGGAGATCGAGGCCGTGGAGGGCGGTGAGTTTCCGGAGGAGCAACTTCCCTTCGCGCGGGTGCTGGGGAAGGGGGAAACGGTTTCCCGGATCAGGCACGCGATCCGCTGGCCCGACGGCAGCCGGAAGGTTCTTTCGATCAACGGCGCTCCGCTCGAGACAAGGGACGGGCGGGTCGTGAAAGGCGTCTTCACCATAAGCGATGTCACCAGCGAGACCGAGGCCACCCGTCGGCTGACCGACGCTTTCCGGGAGGCCGAGGAGGCGAGTCTCGCCAAATCCCGGTTCCTCTCCACGATCAGCCACGAGCTGCGGACTCCGTTGAACGGCATCCTCGGCATGAGCGAATTCCTGCTCGAATCCACCGCGGATTCCGACCATCGCGAGGCGCTCGAAACGATCCGCTCCTGCGGAAACGAACTCCTGGAGAAGGTGAAGGCCATCATCGAGGTGGCCGAGGGCCGCGGTCCGCCGGCAAAGGAAACGGAGGCCGACCGGGAGGACGGCGGACTGATCGCCGCGTCGGAAATCCCGGCCACCCTTGACAGCCTTTACCGCGGACCCGCCGGAAAAAAGGGACTGGAATTTTCGGTCCGGTGCAACCCGGAGATCCCGGAGGATCTCGCGGTGCTCAAGAACCCCGCGCTCCGGGCACTGGATCACCTGATCCGCAACGCGATCAAATTCACCGACCAGGGCGCCGTCGAAGTCCGGATCGATCCGGTTGTCTCGAAGTTTTCGCCGGAAGCCCTCCGCTTTTCGATCCGCGACACCGGGTGCGGCATCGACCCGGAGCACGCCCCGAGGATTTTCGAGAACTTCTACCAGGCCGACTCCTCGGACTCGCGCCGCCACCAGGGCGTCGGCCTGGGCCTCGGCCTCGCCCGCCGGATCGCGGTCTCGCTGGGGGGATCGCTCGAACTCGAAACGAATCCGGAACCCCCGTTCCGCACGGAATTCGTTCTGACGATCGGCGGCCTGCGGCGGAAGAAGTGAGCATCGCCGATGAATAATGTAGTTGTTCGGCTTGTAAGAACGTAAGCAGCAGCGGCACCCGCGCGCAAGCACGCGGCCCTACAACCGCCTGTCCTCCCTCATTATGCCACCACGACGGCAGCGGCTTTTTCTAAAACGACAAAGAATCCGGCCTTTGTATTTACGCAGGGCCTCGCGCTCGCGCGATGGCCGCGAATCGCTCCGCGCACCTGTGGCCGCCCGGGCCGGGCGACTTTCTCTTCTGGCCATCGGAGCCTTTCGGGGCCAAGGTTCCCCCATGGTTCGAATTCTGTTTGTGTGCATGGGAAACATCTGCCGCTCCCCGGCCGCCGAAGGGGTTTTCCGCAGCCGGATCGAGGCGCGGGGGCTCGGCGACCGGGTGGAGTGCGATTCGGCGGGGACGATCCACTTCCACGCCGGCGAGAGGGCCGACCCGCGGATGCGCGCCGCGGCGGCCCGGCGCGGCTATGACCTGGCGAGCGTGGCCCGGGGCTTCGAAGTGGAGGATTTCGACCGGTTCGACTGGATCGTCACCATGGACGAGCCGATTTTCCGCGACATCCGCAGGCGGGCGCGCGGACCGGCGGACGCGGCGAAGATCATGCGGTTCACCGGCCACGTTTCCCTCAAAGGGGTGAGGGAGGTGCCCGATCCCTACTACGGCGGGGCGGACGGGTTCGCGCGTGTGCTCGATATTCTGGAGGACGGATGCGATTCCCTGCTGGACTGGGTGATCGAGCGGCATGGACTCTCTGGAACAACTGCTTGAAAGCGTCGTCGGGCGCGGCGCGCGGGTGATCGCGGAAGAGCCCGTCGGCGGTGGCTGCATCCACGAGGCGCGGCGGATCCGGACCGGCGCGGGGGATTTCTTCGTGAAGTCCGCGCCGGAGTCCGCGCGCCCGCTCCTCGAGGCGGAGGCGGACGGCCTCGAGGCGATCCGGAAGACCCGCACGGTCAAGGTCCCGGCGACGATCGCCCTCGGCCCGGCGGGCGGGCGCTTCCACCTGGTGCTCGAATGGCTCGACCTGCGGCCCCTCGACGCCCGGTCGGGGGCGCGGCTGGGGGAGGAACTCGCCGCGCTCCACCGGGCCGGCGCGGGATCGGCCGGCTACGGATGGGAGCGCGACAACTTCATCGGGCGCACGCCCCAGCCGAACGGACCGATGGCGGACTGGGTCGCTTTCTTCCGCGAGCGCAGACTCCGCCACCAGCTCCGGCTCGCCGGGGCCAACGGCCACTCCCTGCCCGATCCGGCCCCGCTCCTCGAAGGCATGGGGGTTTTCTTCGAGGGCGGGCCAGCCGTCCCGGCCGCCCCGCTCCACGGCGACCTGTGGGGAGGCAACGCGGCCGCCGACGGAGAGGGGCGCCCGGTGCTCTTCGACCCGGCCTTCTACCGGGGCGATCCGGAGACCGACCTGGCCTTCTCCCGGTTTTTCGGGGGTTTTCCGGCGGAGTTCCACCGCGCGTACGCCGCGGCGATTCCCCCGCGTCCGGGCTGGAAAATCCGGCAAACCCTGTACAACCTCTATCATGTGCTCAATCACCTCAATCTGTTCGGCGCCGGCTACCGCGCCGAGGCATGCCGCATGATCGCGGATCTGAACCACCGCGCCACCGCCACCCGCTGAGATCCCGTGCCACGACCGATCCCCAGTCTCCGCCGGACGGCAGCCGCCTCTCTTGGCGGCGGTCTGCTTCTCCTGCTCGGCTGCCTGGCCGCGGCGCCGGCGGCGCTCGGAGAGGGCCCCGGTTTCGGCGCCGATCCGTTCACCCGGGAGCGCTCGCTCGAGCGCACGGTCGAGAGCGGGGTGCGGGCGGTGCGGATCGGGCTGCCCGCCCTGGGGATCGAGATCCTCGGGCCCCTCGTGGAGGACGCTCGGCTCCCGCCCGACCGGCGGGAGCAGGCCCTTTCCGCTCTGCTGGAGGCGATGATCCAGGTCGAACGTCCCGCCGAGGCCATCCTCCTTCTGCGCGACCACGGGAACCGGCGCGACCCGGCCCACCGGCTGCGCTGGGCGATGGCCGAATTCCTGCTCGGCAACACCTACCGGGCGCGCTCCTGGCTCCGGGGCGTGACCGAGGCGAACCTTTCCGGCGGGGACCGGCCGTGGCTCTTTCTGCTCGAGGGGCTTCTCGCCGACCGAGAGGGGGACGTCTCCGCCTCGACCGAATGGTTCGAGAAAGCCGAGGAGGCCGCCCCGTCGCCGTTTCTGCGCGACACCTTCCGCTCGATCCGGTCGAGGCTGGCCATCCTGCGCGGCGAGGTTGACGAAGAGACCGTGCGCACGCTCAAAAACCAGTTCGACACGGCGGTGTCCACCTCCCTGCGCGTCCAGCTCGCGCGCGAATACGCCCTGGTCCAGATGGGCCTCGGCCATACGGAGGAAGCCGTTTCCTTTCTCGAGAAATTCATCGAAGAGACGGACGCCGACGACACCTCCGTCGCCGACGAGATCCTTCTGCCCCTGGCGGTCTTCCGCGGGCTCTCCACGCCGGAGGGGCGGGCGACCCTCTGGGAAATCCTCCGCGACGGCGACGACCGCGCGAGCCTCCGGATCGCCCTGAGCCTGCTGCTGAGGCAGATCGACGAGGTTTCCCCGAGCCAGCCGGAAACGCTCGGGTCGATCATTGAAGCCCGCCCGGAGCACCCCATCCGCGATCGCCTGCTCTTCGCCCGGGTCGAGCTGCTCTCCCGGAACGGCCGGCACGAGGACGCCCTTTCGGAGCTCGACGACCTCCTCGAGGAGTACCCGGGCACGCCGGTGCGCCAGGCCGCGCGCCTGTCGCAGGCCTTTCTGGCCTGGAAGCAGAACCCGCCCCAGTACCGGACCGCGGCCACGCGTCTGCTCGCGGTCGTCCCGGACCTGCCGAAGCCCGAACGCCCCTTCTACTACCGGCTCGCCGGCGATCTCTATTTCCAGAACGGGGACTTCGGCTCGGCCGCGGCGGCCTACCGCGACAGCTGGGCGCTCGAAGCCTCGCCCGTTACCGCGTTCCAACTCGTGCTCGCCCTGCTCGAAGACGGCGAAACGGAAGCCGCCCTGGACTGGACGCGGGAGAACCTCGACGACGAACGGGCGGTCCCCCCGGAGGCCGTCCACCGCATCGACTGGAACCTCGCCCGCGCCCTTCTCCGCGACGATCTCCCCGACGCCGCGCTCGAAAAAGTCCGGGAGGTGCTCGGTGATCCCGACCTGCCCCTTTCGACCGGCCGGAACTTCGCCTGGCTCGAGGCCTACATCCTCTCGATCCTCGGCCGGGACGGGGAGGCGCTGGGCCGGGTGGACGCGTTGCTGGCCGACCTGTCGCCGCCGGACGCCGCCCCGCCCGGGGACGGGACGGACGGCGGGGAGCCGGAGGGGAACCCAACGGACGCGGAAGGCGACGCGGACGCGAAGGGCGACGCGGACGGGAATGCGGACGCGGAAGGCGAGGCGGACACCGGGCCGGCGCGGTCCGGTGCTCCGGCGGGCGGAGAGACCGCCGCCGGCTCCCCGCCCCCGATTCCGGAGGAGGGCGGGCCGGACGCGGCGCGCGAAGGCTTCCGGCAGGCGGAGGCCGGCGACCCGGGCGAGGGTTCCAACGACTCGCTCATCGCCCAGACCCTGCTGCTCAAGGGAGAGATCCTTTTCAAGGCGGGCCGCCCCGAAGAGGCGATGGACGTGATGGGCGATCTGCGCGAGAGGTTTCCCGACCGGCGCGCCTCCATGTTGAGCAACCTGTTCGAGGCCCGCTATTTCGCCGGACGCGATCTGACGGGCGAGGCCCAGATCCGGCTGGTGAATCTCGCCGACCGTTTTCCCGACAGCGGCTACGCGCCGATCGCGTTGTTCGAGGCCGCCATCATCGCCGAATCGCGGGGCACCGAAGAATCGATCGGCGAGGCGGTGCGCCTGCTCGAAGATCTGGTCGCCCGCTTTCCCGACCATCCGCTGGCCTTCCACGCGCTCATCAAGGAGGGGGAGATCCTCCGGTCCATCGGGGATTTCAGCAGCGCCCGGCTCGTTTTCCGGAACACGGCCAACCGCTTCTCCTCGCATCCGCTCCGCTACCTCGCCGAGATCGGGGACGCCGAGACGGTGCTCGCCAATCCGGACGCCCCGACCGGCGAATTGCTCGATTCGGCGGCCACCCTCGCGCGGATATCCTCCGTGCCGGACGTGCCGGCCGCCGTTCTGCTCGAGAGCCAGCTCAAGCGGGCCGAGGCCCTCCGGCGGGCCGGACAACCCGGCTCCGCCCGGCGGGCGCTGTGGGAGGCGGTCGAGCCGCGGCTGGCCGACCGCAACCCGGACGACGCCTCGCTCGCCTTCTGGCTGTCCAAAGCCCTGCTCGAACTCTCCCGGTGGAGCGACGAGGACGGACAGCCCGCCGAGGCCGCCCGCTTTCTCACGATCATCGACCGGCAGAATCTCCCCGGGAAAGATCTGGCCCTGGCCAAGCTCCGCGCCCGCGCCCCTCTTCCACCCGAATCCTGACCACGCGAACCACTCCCGCACATGGACATACCCGACCTCTCCCTTTTCCGCCAGGGCGGACCCGTCATGTGGCCCCTGCTGCTGGTGGGCCTCGCCGGTTTTGTTTTCTTCATCGAGCGCACCCTTTTCCTCCACCAGGGGCAGATCCAGGTGCGCAACTTCGTCGATGGGATCCGGAACCTCCTGCGAAAGGGCCGCCTCGCGGAGGCGCTCGCCGTCTGCGAGGAGACGCCGGGGCCGATTCCCACCGTGGTCAAGTCGGCGCTCCTCCACTACGACCAGCCGCTTCCACGCATCCGCGCGGCGATCCAGTCCGCGGCCCTGGTCGAGATCCCCATCCTCGAACGCCGGATCGGCGCCATCGCCGCGATCGCCCGCATCGCCCCCATCCTCGGGCTGCTCGGCACCGTTCTGGCGGGATACGACGCCTTCTTCCTCTTCCAGAACGAAGGCGTTTACGCCAATCCGGCGGTCTTCGCCGGCGAGATCGCCCGGGCTCTGCTCACGACGATCGCCGGGCTCGCCATCGCCGCCATGGCCCACCTCGCGCACCATTTTCTGTACGGCCGCCTGCGGGCCGTCGTCCACGACATGGAGTCCGTCGGGCACGACCTGCTCCAATGGATCGGCACGCTGAAGGAAGAAAGTCCCGCGGCGGCGGAAGGCCAGGCCCCCGGCAACGAAGGAAACGACGATGAGCAATGAGCCCGCCGCCGCGTCCGCCGCCGGAGCGGCGGAGGACTCGCTGACCCGCCCCTTCGACCTGGCCGCGCGGTTGAAGCCGCCGCGTTTCGGAGTCGATGCGATCGCCTTCGCGGATCTCGGGCTCATCGCCCTGCTCGCGCTGTTGCTCTCCAACCGGTTCCTCTTCAGCCCGGGGGTGGCGGTGGACCTGCCCGTCTTCGAGGATCCGGACACGGTGATCGGCGTGCGGGCCGACGCGGTGGCCACGGTCTGGGAGGGGAAGATCGTCACGACGCTGGGCTCGTATCCCCTCGACCGGATCGAGGTCGCCTTCGGAAGTCTCGCCCGGGAGGGTCCGTCCGAAGAGCGCACCCTTCTGCTCCTGATCGACCGCTCCACCGACCTGCGGACGCTGGGAGAGATCTACGAAAGCGCGCGCCGGGCCGGCTTCCCCCATGTGCAGATGGCGGCCCGGCCGGCCGGGCCGGCGGCGCCCCCCGCCCCCTGACATGGCTCCGAAGAAGGCATTTCCCAAACCAACCGGGATCGCGGCCGCCGCCGCGGCGCTCGGCATACTCGTCCACCTCGCCGTGTTCTTTTTCCTCCGGATCGGGATCGCCACGCCGAGCGCGATCGTCGAAAGACCGCCCGTCCTCGCCTACCTCGGCGAGGCCGATCCCGGAACGACCGCCCTGATCGATCCGCTGGGCCTTCTCGTTTCCACCCAGCGGGCGGCGCCTCCCCTCGACGCACGGGATTTCCGCGATCTGTCCATTTCCCGGGAGATCGGCTCCTTCCCCCCGGTTCTGACAACCGCCCAGTCCGGGGAGTGGGCCGCCTGGATTCCATCCGGCACCCGGGACGACAACCCGGGTGCCTGGCTCCTGGAGCAGTCCGAAAGCTCGCTCCGCGATTTCGGGCGGGCCCCGCTCCCCCCGTTCCGGCTGCCGGCCGACCGGATCACCCTGGTCGCCACCCCGCTCGACGGCGGGGGGGCGACCCTCGTCGAATCCCTGCCGCTCTCCGCCGACCTCCGCCGGGAGGCCGCCGGCTCGGCGCTCCTCTCCCCCGCCTCGTTTCTCCTCGACCGAACCTCGCCGTGGAGCCGCCCGCCCCCCCTGCCGCTGTCCTCCAGCGGAAAGGACGCCATCGACGCGATTCTCGGCCGCGACCTCGACGCCGGAGAGACCGCGGCCCGGTTGAAATCCGGCTATTTTCTCGTGACCTTCTATTTCCCACCCGTGCCGGAGGAACCCCCCCCCGAATCCCCGAGCGAATGAACGCGCACAGCCTCATCGACAGCCACTGCCATCCGCCCGCCGCCGCCGCCGCCGAATGGATCGCCCGCGCCCGGGAGGCCGGGGTGGGCGAGCTGATCGCCGTCGGCACCGAATCCTCCGACTGGAGCCGCCACGCCGCGACCGCGGCGGCCCACCCCGGGACGGTCCACTGGACGGCCGGGCTGCACCCCTGCCACGTCGCCGGAGACGCCGGCGAGCAGTTGGCGGCCCTCGAGCATTGCCTCGCGGCGGCGGGCGCGCCGCCGCCGTGCGCCCTGGGCGAAATCGGGCTCGACTTCACCCGGCTTCCGAAAGAGGGGCGGGGGGAGATCGTCGCGCTCCAGAGAGAAGCGTTCGTCCGCCAGCTCCGCCTCGCCCGCGAACTGGATCTGCCGGTCGTCGTGCACTCCCGCGGCACTGTCGCCGAGTGCCTCGCCGTCATCCGCGAGAGCGGATTCCCCGGCGAACGGGCCCTGTTCCACTGCTTCGCCGAGGGACCGGCCTCGCTCGAGGCCGTGCGGGCGGCCGGCGCCCGCTGCTCGTTCACCGGGATCGTCACCTTCCGCAACGCCGCGGAGGTACGGGAAGCCCTCCGGATCAGCGGCCCCGGATCCCTCATCCTCGAGACGGACAGCCCCTACCTCTCCCCCGAGCCCCACCGCGGCAAACCCAACGAACCCGCCCGCCTCGCCGACATCGCCGCCTTCTGCGCGCGCTTCTTCGAGATCGACCCGGCGGAGCTGGCGCGGACCACGGCCGCCAACACGCGGGCGTTCTTCCGCCTCGACGCCCCGGGGGCCGGGGGCGTAAAACCCTCCCCATGAACGGATCGAAAAACCTCCTCCTCGCCGCCATCCTCGTACTGGCCCTCCTGCCGGGGGCGCTCCTGCTGGTTGTGGCGAATTCCGACCAGTTCGATCTCTTCGCCCCGGCCGCGGAGGAAGACCCGGGCGCGGCAGCCCTGCGCCAGGCCGAAGCCGAACGCCGCGAGGCCGTCATCCTCGGGTTCGAGGAGGAAATCCGCGACCTCAAGACCAGACTCGACCTGGCGGAGGCGAAGCTGGAGGAGGAACGGGAGGAAAAGCTCGCCGCCCTGGAGAACGTCGCCCGGCTGCAGAAAGAATACAACTCCGCGCTGAGCGAAGTCGTCCGCCTGAAAACCGAACGGATGGAAGCCGCCCCCCCGCCGCCGCGGGAGCCCGCGCCCCGGGAAACCCGGCGGGGGGAAACCGGGCGGGGACCGGGCCGCGATTCGCCCGAGCGCGCCCCGCGGACGCCCGACACGGGGGGCTGGATTCTTCCCCCGTCGAATTGACACGAACGTCCCCGGGCGCAGGATATCCTATGGCCAGAAAACCCGCCGTCCTTCTCCTCAATCTCGGATCCCCCGCCTCCACGGACGTCGCCGACGTGCGCGCCTACCTGCGTGAGTTTCTGATGGACGGAAGGGTGCTGGACGCGCCGAAACCCGTGCGGTGGATCGTCGTCAACGGGTTCATCCTCCCGTTCCGCCCGAAGAGTTCCGCCGAGGCCTACCGCAAGGTGTGGACGGACGAGGGCTCGCCCCTGCTGGCGACCAGCGAACGGGTGCGCCGCGCTCTCGACCACCCGGATTGCCCCGTGTTCCTGGCGATGAACTACGGCCGGCCCTCCATCCCCGACGAGGTGCGCAAAATCCGGGAGGCGGGGATCACGGACCTCCACATCATGCCGCAATACCCGCACTACGCCATGTCGAGCTACGAAACCGTCGTTGTGAAAACGATGGAGGTCCTCCGCGCCGAGGCGCCCGGCATACGGACCTCGCTCCTGCAACCCTTCTACCGCGACGACGACTATCTCGACGCCCTCGCGGCCGTGGCCCGCCCCTATGTGGAGAAAGACCCCGATCTCGTCCTCTTCTCCTTCCACGGGATTCCCGAGCGGCACCTCCGCAAGACCGATCCCTCCCACGCGCACTGCCTGGCCTCGGAGGACTGCTGCGAGCAGTGCCATCCGGCCCACGCCACCTGCTACCGCCACCAGTGCCGGACCACCGCGCACCTGGCGGCCCGGCGCTTCGGCCTGTCGCCGGAGCAATACCGGATATCCTTCCAGTCCCGGCTCGGGCGCGACCCCTGGCTGACCCCCTACACCGACAAGACCCTCGAGGAACTCCCGTCCGAAGGGATCCGCAGGCTCCTCGTGATCTGCCCCGCGTTCACCGCCGACTGCCTCGAAACCCTGGAGGAAATCTCCATGGAGGGGCGCGATTCCTTCCTCGAAGCGGGCGGCGAATGGTTCGAGCAGATCCCCTGCCTGAACGACCATCCGGTCTGGATCGAAACCCTCCGCAAATGGATAGACGCCTGGCGGTCCTCCACCGCCCCGGAGCCGTCGGCGGAGCCGGTCGCTTCGTCCTGACCACACCATCCGTGCCCGAACCCGACCGCTTCCTGATCTGGCTCGCCACGACCGCCTACGGTATCGCGGTCGTCCACGCCGCACTGCGCCTTTCCCGGCATAAACCGCACGCACGGTCGATCACCTACCCGATCGTCGCCTCCGGCTTCCTCCTGCAGACAGCCGGACTGTACCTGCGGGGGCTGGACATCGGCGCCTGCCCCCTCGGCAACAACTTCGAGATCATCCAATTCGTTCTGTGGTCAACCATCCTTCTCTTCCTCATCGTCGGCCCGGTCTTCCGCGTGAACCTGCTGGGCGCGACCGCCTCCGCCTTCGTTTGCGCGGCGGGCCTGATCTCACTCCTGATGCCCGACTGGGACCTCCCGCACACCGAAGCCCTCTTCGGAGGAGACCCGCTCATCGAGTTCCACGCGGCCGTTTCGATCTTCAGCTACGGTATCTTCGGACTGCTCGCGACGGTGGCCGCCCTTTACCTCCTCCAGTACCGGGCCCTCTCCCGAAAATCGCCCGGGTGGATCTTTTCCATCCTCCCCCCCATCGTGAAACTCGACTTACTCGCGCGCAGACTGCTCGGCGCCGGCCTGATCGTGGTGACCCTCGCCTTTCTCTCCGGACTCATGGTGTGGTTCGAAGGGGCGTGGACCCACCTGAACTACAAGCTCCTCGCCGTCTTTGTGCTCTGGATCGGCTACGGCGCCGTCTGGATTCTCCGGCTCCGCGGAAAGCTCCCCCCCCAGCGCACCGCCGTCCTCGTCCTTCTGCTCTACGCTTTCGCCCTCTTCAGCCTCTGGCCGGTCCGCTCTTCCAGCGACCCGCGCGGTCCCTCCGAGCCGGCGGCGGCCCGCACCGAACCCCGCTGATGAGCCTTCCCAAACGACTGATCGTCTTCGGGATCTCTCATCACCGGACCCCCCTGGACGTGCGCGAGCTGTTCTCCCTGGGGCCCGGACAGGCGCGGACCCTCGCGGAGAAACTCCACGCCCGGCCCGAAATCGGGGAGGTGGTGGTTCTCAACACCTGCAACCGGGTGGAGGCCTACCTCCGTATGACCTCGGAGCCCGATCCCGCCGCCCTGACCGCCGTCTTCGCGGAAGTCAGCGGCCAGCCGCCCGCCCTGCTCGAGGATGTGAGCTACTGCCTCGCGAACAGCGACATGATCGGCCACCTCTTCTCCGTCGCCTCCGGCCTCGATTCCCAGATGATCGGCGAAACCGAAATCCTCGGCCAGAGCAAGGAGGCGCTCGCCCGCGCCCGCGAGGGGGGGTGGGCCGGTCCGGTTCTCGGTTCCGTTTTCGAACGAGCCTTCCAGGCGGCGAAATGGGCCCGGACCAACACCGGCATCGGCCACGGGCAGATCACCATCGGCAGCGTCGTCGTCGATCTGGTGGCCCGCGTCTTCGGCGAAATCTCCCAGACCCGGATCCTCCTGGTCGGCAGCGGCGAGGTCGCCGAAAAGACCGCCCAAAACCTGGCCGGCCGGGGCGCCCGCGACCTTTCGGTGACCGGCCGCTCCTTCGACCGCGTCGAGACGCTCGCCCGCACCTTCGAGGGGGCCGTCCTGCCGTTCCAAACCTTCCGCGCGAACCTCCACCTCTACGACATCCTGATCTGCTCCACGGCGGCGCCCGAACCGCTCCTGACCGCCCTCCACCTCCGGGAAATCGCCGCGCGCCGCCGCTACGCCCCCCTCCTCATCGTCGATGTCGCCGTGCCGCGCGACGTGGAACCCGCCGCCGGCAACCTCGAGCAGGTCTTCCTCTACAACATGGACGACCTCGCCGCCATCGCGAACGAAAACCTCCGCCAGCGCCAGGCCGAGGTGGACCAATGCCTCGTCGAAATCAAACGCCGCGCCTGGCGCACCTGGCTGCGCACGCTCCGGCGGAGACCCGGGCCTTAGAGGTTTTCCAAGACATGCGTGGCC
>JBKHCX010000075.1:0-13092 GCA_046541615.1 Puniceicoccaceae bacterium | reverse complement strand
CCACCAACATCCACAACTGGAGCCGACAATTCAAACAGGAGGGCCGTCCCTTCGACGTGGACCAGTTCCTCCGCGAAGTGAAAGAACTCGGGATGACCGGCATTGAGGCACGGTTCAACAACGTGTTCACCATCGCCCCTTCCAACCTCAAAACGAAGCTCCGGGAATACGGACTCCAGGCCACGGCGGTCGGCGCCTCGGTCACCGCCGAACCCTACGCGCCCAACGTCGAGGACTATCAGGCCCAGATCCGGGCGGCGGCGGAACTCGAAGCCCCCTTGCTGATGGTCTGCGGCGGCTTCCTCGCCAACAACCGGCGGAACACCTATCCGGCCGATTACGACCGCTTCGCCGACAGCCTCGGCGCCGCCATCGAGTTCGCGGCCGGGCACGGAGTCACCCTCGCCTTCCACCCCCACCGCGGCTGCATCGTCGAAACCATCGCCGAGACCCGGATGATGGTGGACCGCCTGCCGGAGTTGAAGCTCTGCATCGACACCGCCCACCTCGCCAGCTCCGGAGAAGACGCGGCGAAATTCGCCGAGACCTTCGCCGACCGCATCGTGCACACCCATATCAAGGACTACGATTCGTCCACCCTGCAATTCTGCGAACCGGGCACCGGCGATTCGCCGCTGTGCGACATCCGCGCCGTGCTGGAAATCCTCCGGGGCGCCGGTTACGAGGGCCCCCTCTGCCTGGAGCTCGACGGGGGCGGCGAACTGCAACGTCCCGCCAAGGAGAGCGCCCGGATGAGCCTTGAGTTTATGCGAGGCTGATCCGGATAAACTCCCGGCGCTGACGGCGGAAAAATCTCTTTTTTGCGGTCAGTGCTTGACCCTCCCAATAAATTACGGAAACCCCTTAATCTTTTGGGAAAACTCCCGTTGCCCCACCTTTCATGATCATCACCCGCAAGAAACGGATTCCGCTGCATTGGGCCTTCTACGCCCAGTTGCCGCTGATTCTGACCATTTACGGCCAGTTCGTCATCAACACCCCCTTCCTGTTGATGATGAAGCGCTTCATCGACAACCCCGCCGCCATCATGGGGTTGATCAGTATCGAGGTTTACCTGACGATTCTCGGCGGTCCGTTCGTCGCCTGGCTGAGTGACCGCATCTGGACACGCATGGGGCGGCGCAAGTTCTTCCAGGGCACCTCGGACATCATCCGCGGCTTCATCCTCATGGCCATGCCCTTCGCGCCCAATCTCTGGGTGCTCATCATTCTGCGCTGGCTTTTCGGAATAGTGAGCGATTTGGGTGCGCCGACCCAGGCCCTCGCCTATGAAATCGTGCCGCCCAAACAGCGCGGCCTCAGTTCCGGTTTCAAGAGCGCCTTCATGCAGATCGGCAATCTGGTGTTCTTCTTCCTCGTCATCGGGCGCTTCGACGACGTCTATTTCATGGGGCCGTTCTCCCACTTCATGACGCTGAGCGGGGGCAGCATCATGTTCTGGATGTGCGCGCTGATTCTGCTCGGGGTGGCGGTGTTCGAGTTTTTCGGCATCCACGAGATCTATCCCCCCGCCCGCAAGCGCCTGCGCGAGGGGCGCAAGGAGGGGGAAAACGTCTTCAAATTCTTCATTCGCGCCTTTGCCGGTGATATTTTCGCCAAGGATTTGTCCCCGCTTTATCTGCTGTTGTTCGCCAACCTGATGTTCAGTTTCGGGCTGGGGATGTTCCAGCCGCTGCTTTTCACGGAGCAATGGGGCTACTCGCTGCAGGACATGGGCAATACCGTGGCCGTCGGCGTGCTGTTGGGCATTTTCATCTCGCTGCTGGCCGGTTGGCTGGCGGACCGCACCGGAAAAATGAGGGTTTTCTTCTGGTGCACCGTGGGGAATCTCGTCGTAAATCTGATTTATACGGCCTATGTCTATTTCAAGCCCGACTTCCGGCCCTCGCTTTTTGAAATCATCCTTTTCGGCAACCTGGCTTACATCTTCGGCGCGACCAAAGGGGTGATCAGCTTCCCGCTGCTCATGGAGTATGTGAAGCGCAACCGCATGGGCGCGGCGGGTGCGGGCATCACCCTCTTCAACGGCATCTTCCGCAGTGGCATCGCCCTGCTGGTGGGCGGCTGGCTGTTCGTGTGGTCGTGGTGGCTGTTTCCCGCTGCCGGGTATCATGTGGAGACTCATCTTTCGGCCGAGAAGGACAAGGCTGCGGTGGAGAAGACACTGGCGGAAGCAGGCCTCGATCCGGAGGATTTCATTCTGCGGCCGATGCACCAGTATGGGGTGGACGGCGAGACCTCCAGCCGTTGGTGGATTCACCGCAACGACAAACAGGTGCACCAGTTGATCAAGGAGCGCGAGGATTTGAACAACGAAATCTCCGTCCTGAACACCAAGCGGGACAGCCCTTTGGCCGACGAGGCGAGGCGCGCGGAACTCAAGACCGAGATCGACCGGAAGCGCGGGCGCATCAAGGAGATCGATTCCCAGCTGAAGGCGGGCGCGCGCGAGCTGGCCGAGGTGGTGGCGCCGGCCTTCGCCGAGTCCCGCTTCCAGCCAGGGGAGCAGATACGCCGAGCCGAGTTGAGCGTGGAGGGGGACCTCGTTCTGGAAGTGCAGACCATCGAAAGCCTGGGCGCGTTCAAGGACACCCCCCACGAGGAATTGCTGGAGCAATCATTGCAGGGGCCTGAAGTGGCCCTGCGGGATAATCCGGACGAGGACTCGGTCTTCCGCTTCATCGGCGAGTTGGATGTCCGGCAAACTTCGCGCGGAGAAAACCTCGGCGACAACCGCGTCCGGGTGGAGATGCAACTGGACAACCGCTTCCGTGGGATCTTCGGGCAATTGGTCGGGGCCGGGATGGTGCCGGGCAAAGCCCATGAGGCGAGTGCCGCGATCCTGAGCACGCTGACCGCAGTTTTCGGGCGGGCACCGGGATCCTTCGAGTTGAGCCAGGCCTCCGCCGAGGAGCGGGCGGATGATGCTTCGGACGCCGCCACAGACGAGCCACCCGGGAGCATCTTCGCGCTGGAGTGGACGGTTTCGGCGAACGAAGAGGGGGATGCCGCCACCCCGGAGATTCTCAAGGATGCCCTGTCCGAAGAGGCCTTTGTCCGCGAGGCGGAAGTCTCGCCGACCGGCCCCTCGCAGACGCGGGTCTCGGTAGAACTTCTGTCGGAGAAGATCAACGCGACTGAAGTCGTCGAAGAGGATTCCGAGGAGGCCGTCCGCCTCGGGAATCTGGGCCTGTCCGGTGCGGATCTGGAGTTGCTGCGCGTGATTTACCCGAAAATCCAGGAAGGCCTTGCCGCCCGCCCCGTTTATGTAACCGTTCCCAGGCACGAAGTGGCGACCAATTACGGCAAGCGGGAATACGAATACTTTTTCTCCAGTCAGGTTCTTCAGATCGCCACCGACGTGTTCGGGTTGCTGGTGCTGGCCTTCATCATCGCGTTGGAGAAACGGGGAACCCTGCACCGCTACGGGGTCGAGGAGGATGAAAACCGATGAGCGATCCACATTACGAATTGCGAAAATCATTCAGCGCCCTCGACGGGCGGCAAGTGTCCGACGTGCCCGGAGAGCCGGACGTCTATGTGCCCGGCCACTTCTGGGTGAAGCTGGGCTATGTCATCTTCTCCCTACTCATTCTGGCCTTTGGGATCTGGCTCCTGTGGGAACCCGCCGCGCGGTTGCTCTTCGGGGAAACATCCGAGGCGCGCATCGCCTACATTGTCCGCACCGAACCCGGCGAGCCGGACCGCACGATCCGCTACGCGAAGGATATCCCGGAAGGCCACCACACCGTGGTGTATCAGCACTATGTCGCCGTCGAAGACGAAGACGGCGAGCAGGCGGTGATGCGCTTGGCGGTGGACAGCGCCCGCAAACCCTACGCCAAAGTCAACGACATCGTGAGAGTGGTGCATTTCGCCGAAGACCATGCGGCTTTCGGTCTTTTCCACCACCGCACCTGGGCCTTCGGGCTGGGCTTTCTTTTTGTCGGAATCATCCTGTCCATGCTCTCCATCAACACCCTCTGGGCGGTCGGCAAACCGATCGCCATCGATGACGAAAGCGAGGAGTCGCTGGCGGAGGAAGCCGAGAAGCTACGGCTGGACGCGCTCAATTTAAAGCACGATACCGAACTGGAGAAGTGAGCAACCTCGTAGAGGAGAGCAACTTCGCCTCAAACGTTGGAGAGCGAGTCGGGTGGGTTCTGGACTTTGCAAATGAATCGCACCCTCTTTCAACCTATGGATGCACCGCAGGTGTATCCCGGTAAACTGCCGTGGATTCCCCGATAAATTTGAAAGCGTGCTGAGAAGCAGCGTCGCCTCCCGCCCGGTTGTGGTGCTGACCGACCCGCGCCAAACTGGCAAAACTACACTTCAACGACAGCGGTCTTTGCGCCTTCCTGATGGGCATGCGAACGCTTGACGATCTTCTTAATTCGGATTCGGGTTCTCGCTAATCTGTGGCCACACGGGAACGGACGGCGGGAAGGCTGGTCAGGCCGGAGGGGAAGCGGCGGTAGTCCGCCCCGGCGGGCTGGGAGCGGGGGGAGTATTCCCAGCTCCATGGGCCGGACAGGCCGTCGCTGAAGTGGGGGCCGAGGAGGTTTTTCAGGTTGCCGCGGACGAGGATCTCCAGTCGGTGGGTGCCGGCCTCCAGGCTCTGCGGAAGGTCGAGCCGCCAGGGATCGTTGTAGAGCCGGCCGACGGGCCGCCCGTCGAGGAAAATCTCGGCGAGGGAGGCGTCGATGCGGTCGGCGAGGTCGATTTCCAGCCCCTGGGCTGCCGTGTTCAACTCGAAGGTGAAGGCGTAGCGCAGGCCGAAGGGTTCGAAGGGGCGTCCCGCGCGGGTCCAGTCGCCGAGGGTCGGCGCGGCGGGGGCGTGGACGGTGAATCCGCGTTCGGCGGGCCGGAGGTCGAAGGCCCCGAGCAGGTGGACGGGGGCGATCTCGGCCAGGGCGTGGAAGGGCTGGCAGGTCAGCGTGATCTCGTTTTCGCCCGCCCGCAGACAGTCGCCGAGGGGGGCGCGCCGCATGTTGGGATCGAACCATCGGGGCGCGTCGTCGAAGGAGACGGCCTGGGCGTTGACGGCGATGCGGTAGAGCCAGGGGCGCTCGACGGCCAGCTCGGCGGATTCCGGCAGGGGGCTGTCGAGAGCCGCCGCGTCAATCTCGAAACGGTAGGTGGCGGTGAATCCGCTGTCCGGCGCCTGTGGTTTTTTGAGAAAATTCCGCCTGAACTGGATCGAGAAGCTCCAGGGATTCTTGTCGAAGTCGTGGGCGCGGAAGGCTTCACGGTCGGCCACGAAGGTGTTCAGCGAGGGCGTGGTTTCGCCGTCGAGGGTCAGGTCGCAGTAGTCGAGGGCGAGAATGTTGGGGCCGACCGGCTTGATGCGCTCGAGCTGTATCCCGATCTCTTGCGCGGGAGCGTCGAGGGTGGGGCGTCGCGGCAGGTCGGCGGCCAATTCGGCGGAGACGAGGAGACGGTGGTCGCGCGGTCCGAAGCTGAAGGCGGTTTCCCCGGAAAGGATGGCTACGACCTCGCCGCTGCCGGTGTCCAGCAGCGCCATTGGGTCCGCGCCGAGGTCGAGAGTGATGTCCGCCCGCCCGTCGAAGGGATGGCAGAGGAATAGGGCCTTGTGCGGGCCGATGGCGACCTCGCGGGCGAGCACCTCGCCCCAGTCGCTGCCGACGGGGCGGAGGGTTCCGGCGGGCCAGGGGGCGAGGGCTTCGACGAGGGCCTCGCGCCCCAGCGGTGCGCCGATGGCGGCCGCGAACCATTCCTTGAATTCCGCGTCGGCGGGGCGTCCGTCGATATGTTCGATGCCATCGACCTCCGAGAGCACCCGTCCGCCGGCCTCCGCAAAGCGGCGGATCAGCCCAGCGGTGGCGGCGGGTAGGTTGACGGTGCCGTCGGGGACAGCGAGAGCCTCGTAGCGGCATTCGCCGACGATTAGGGAGTTGCCCTCGACGCGACCCAGTTCGGCCAGAATCAGCTCGTCGCCGAGGTCGAAACCGATCCCCGCCCGGCGCAGGCGCAGAAGGAGGTCGCACTGGCTCTTGCGCAGGGCCTCGATGGCGGGAGTTTTCCCCTTGGCGTGGACGGGCTCGGCGGGGGCCCGGTGGAGGATCCAGCCGCTGCTGCTGGGATGGAGCACGAGCACGGGATGATCCGGACGGCCTTGGGACAGCAGCCCGTTGACCCGCCCGATGTGATCGGCGTAAGCGCCGTAGCCGTCCCACCAGGGGGCGTGGTCGCCGATGGTGTGCGCCCAGTCGTATTTGCGGGCTCCGGCAAGGGTCATGTGGCTGAGGTGCGGGTTGATCAGGTTGACTCCCTCGACCATGACGAAATCCTCGACCGGTTTGAAATCGCGGGGCGCGAAGCCGTAACCGCCGCCGCCGGTGGTCTCGACGAGGGAGGATTCACGTCCGCACTGGCGTTTGACGCTGTCCAGCTCGCTCAGGTTGAGCAGGTAGATCGCGTTGTCTTCGAGGGCGGTGGGTTTGAACTGGAAGCCGAGCAGGTCGTTGCCCGGCGCCTGCAACCAGCGCAGGGCGGCCATGGTGCTGGGCTGGTGTTCGGGCGAGGGCCAGGAGGCTTCGTGAAAATGTCCGGTGAAGGCTATGCCGTGGGCCTCGCACCAGTCGTGGTGGGGCTTGAGGTAGCCCTCGACGAACTGCTCATGCACGGTCAGCCAATAATCGTGGCGGGTGGCGGGGGCGGTCGGACTGTCCTCGAACAGGTCGGCCAGGCGGTCTTCGAGGCGGTAGCCGCACCGTCGGCGGAAGCGGTTGAACAGATGCCGCGAGCCGGGAATGCCGCCCGTGGCGACCGAGGGTTCGTCGGCGAAGGCGAAGCGGATCTGCCGCCCGAAGGATTTGGCGAAATGTTGGTGGTAGCGCTCGTGGGTGAGCCGAAGAAAGGTCTCGGAGACCTCCGGGCGCAGCAGATCCACCATCGGGAAGTTCGCCGAAAAGGGACCCGGTGCGTTGGCGGCCTGTTCGATGACGATCAACGGGTTTTCGGTGGAGGCTTGGGGCAGCGCCTGCGGCTCGGATGGCTCGCCGGCGGTCAGGCCGTCGGTGGCGCGGTGGACGGCGAGGCACTCGACGCCCGGCTGTGAGGCCGGTTCCGGCCCGCGCACCACGCGGCGGCGCAGGTGGGTGCGGGCGAGGAGCGGGTTGCTCGCGACGGCGTGGCCACCCGCGAAACCCGCCGGGTAGGAATTTTCGTCGTAGATGTGGCACTCCATGCCCAGCTCGGTGCAGCGGGCCAGGGCGTGCCCCCACAGGTCGAACCACTCTTCGGAAAGGTAGTCGTTGACGAGGCCGGGCCGCGGGTGGATGAACACCCCGCCGATGCCCCGAGCGGCGAAGGCTTCCAAGGTTTCGTCGATCCGTTCACGGGTGACCTCATCATTCCAGACCCACAGCGGCTGCGGACGGCAGTGCGCGGGCGGGCGGGCGAAGGATTCGGCGAAGGTCGCGGGTTCGAGGGGCCGGTTGGCGGACGTGGAGGAGGGAAGGGAATGGGAGGACATAAAAGGTAAAGGTTTCCGGCGGATCAGCAGACGCGGTGGGTCGGCAGGCCGAGCAGCTTGCCCAGCTTTTCGATGCGGTCGCCGATCCGGCCCACGCCGACGGCGCAGTGGTGGGCCGGGCCGCGGGCGTTCCAGGATTCGGCGAAAGCACGGGCGCCGACGGGGAAGCGGTAGCGGCTGTTGGTGTTGCCGATTTCCAGGCGCGGCCCCGGCACGCTCTCGCCCTCGGCATGAAGCAGCTCGAGGGAGCCGTCCACCCGCTGCACCACGCTCAAGAGCGTGACCGGACCGTGCCGGACGGACATCTCGACCGAGAGCCCGCGCCCGACCTTGCCGTGATACACTTCGAGCGGGCGCACGATGGTCTTGCCCTCCGCGATGCGGATGTGGCCGGGACCGTCGTGCCCCATCAGCACCACGTCGTCCTCGAAATCAAAGGCGTAGTATTCGGTGAACGACCCGCCCGCCCCAAAGCTGTCCATGATCTTCATGGCCTGGGCGTTTTTGATTTCCAGCTCGCCCGCGACCGGGATGCCGCGGGCGGTGAGGAGCGAGTTGCCGAGAATGACGGAGGTCATCGCGTCTTCGTTTTCGGCCACGCCGGTGCCCATATAGTAATAGGCCATCGAGCCGAGCTTCTTTTCCGCGACGAGCCGGTCCAGCGCGACGGAGGTGCGCGCCGCGCGCTCCAGCTCGGCGGCGGGGCAGTCCGGGGCGATTTCGAAAGTCTCGCGGAATTCGGCCACCCGGGTCTCGATCGCCGCCGCGTCGACCTCCCGGCGGAGTGCCGCCAACTCGTCCACTTCGACGATTTCGACGTGTCCGCCGAAGGCCGCCACCTGCTGGGTGAGGTCGGAATAGATGTCGAGCATGCCGTTGTAATAATGCCCCATGACGCCGAGCCGGTTGTGCTCCATGACGTGGGCGACCCGCGCGGCGTCGATCCACGCGGCCACGTCGACCCAGACCGGGTCCGTCGCGTCCAGCGTGCCGGTGGCCTGGTGGAAATCGACCCGCGCCCGGTTGAAGACGTTGGCGATCTCGGGCACCGGGCAGGCCCCGCAGTGGGCGAGCCATTCGCCCGTCATGGCCGTGCGGCCGGGCAGGCGGTTGAAGGCCTCGTAATCGATCCGCGCTTCCGGCTGCAGGTTGAGAACGATGACCGGCACGCCCGCCCGCCGCACCACCGGCAGGACGGTCGAGGAGAGGGCGTAGGTGGTCACGTGCAGGAAAATGAGATCGACGTCCTCCCGGCGGAAGCGGTGCCCGGCCTCCATCGCCTTTTCCGGGGTGTCGATCAGCCCGAGGTTGACCAGCTCGACATCGTCGCGCCGGAGGCGTCCGGCGACGGTTTCGAGGTAGCCTTCGAGACGGGGTTTGAGGCCTTCGAACTGGGGCCAGTAGGCCTCAAGGCCGATGCCGAAAAGACCGATGCGGAGAGGGGCGGGTGCGTTTTTCATGGTAAGAAAGTAAACAAGAATCCGACCCTCTTGACAAGTTCTGTCAAGAGGGAAGAGTTACTTATCAATGCGGAAGGCATGCCACGGATGAATCCGGGTGTTGCGCTCGGTGCGGGCCTGGGAGCCTCCGTAAATCAGATGGCGGGATCGCGTGCATCCGGCGATCTGCTCGAAGGTGTCCAGACCTTTGAAGAAGTCGGAGTTAATGGTGCGGGCGGCCTTGATTTCGCAGGTGTCGCAGGCTCCGGCTGTCTCGAGCAGTAGATCGACTTCGTGTCCTTGATGATCACGAAAAAAATACAGGTTGTCGGAGCGTCCGGAGTGAAAGCGTTGCTTGAGGGCCTCGGAAACGATGAGATTCTCGAATAGGGCACCGCGCAGCGGGTGGGTTTTGACCTGGTGCGCTTCTTCGATTCCCAACAAGTGGCAGGCGAGTCCCGTGTCGATGAAGTAGAGTTTGGGCGATTTCACCAGACGTTTGCCAAGGTTGGCATGCCAGGGTTGAAGGAGTTTCACCACATGGCTCGCCTCGAGAATGGAGAGCCACTTGCGCACGGTTGGATGCGTGATCCCGAGTTCGTTGGCAAGCCCGATCAAGTTCAGCAATTGGCCGCAGCGCCCCGCGCAAAGTCGGAGAAAGTGCTCGAACACGGACAAGTCCGCAACCTGGGAAATCTGCCGGACATCGCGCTCCAAATAAGTGGCGAGGTAAAACCCGTAGGCCTCGGACGGAGCGAGTTTGCGGTCGTAGATTCGAGGGTAGAAACCTCGAAAGATAAAATCGTCCGCACTGCTTTCGGAGGTCAGGCCGGGGGTTTCCTCAAAAGAAAAAGGCAGGAGTCGGGCGATGGCGGTGCGGCCCGCCAGGGATTGGCTGACTTTTTCCATCATCTCGAACTGGCGGCTTCCGGTCAGGATGAAGCGGCCCGGCCGATCATTGTCATCCACCTCGCCTTGCACGTAGGAGAGCAGGTCGGGCGCGTTCTGGACTTCGTCAATGATCGCACCGTCTTTCAATTCGTGGATAAAACCGCGCGGGTCTTCCCGGGCAAACCGCCGGTTGTCGAGTTCTTCCAGAGAAAGATAGCGATGTTGTGGGAAAAGAGCCTTGGCGAGCGTGGTTTTGCCCGACTGTCGGGGACCTGTCAGGGTGACGACCGGATATTGGTTTGACCATTGCAGGATTTTTTGTGCCAGGATTCGGGTTATCATTGAGCCAAACTACGGGCGATTCCGAAATCTGTAAATTGGATTTTCAAAATTCCAAGCAAGCGGAAGCAGGATCAAGGTTCGGTTCTGGGTTCTGGGGGGCATGCATAACACACCAACTATCAACCCACACGCGGAGAATACTCAGTCCCGCCCGAAGGTCACCCGGTAGTAGGGGGTCTGGTCGCGGCCGGTGTCGATTTGGAAGGTTCCGTTTTCGACCGGGAGGGTTTTGCCGGTGGGCACGCCGGCGTGGTCGAGGAGTTCGACCGTGGCCGGGCCCCGGCGCTTGAGCTGGATCTCGGCCACCACGGGTTCCATCAGGACGGGGCCGCCTTCGCTGTTCCAGGAGCCGAGGTTGCCGCGGTCAATCGCGATGCTGTCGGCCACGACCACGCCGCCCTCGTTGCGGGCGCGGGCGATGGCGGAGACGAGGAGGCTGCGGTCGCTCGCGATGGTGCCGTCCCTGGAGAGGGCGCTCAGGTAGATCGCGCCAAAGTTGCCGGCGGGCCGGATGGTGGCGTCGGCGGTGTCGGCCTCGACTCCGTCGGCGAAGCCGCAGATCCCCTGGGTGCCGGCGCTGTCCACGATGAAGTAGCCGTCGTGCGGGTGGTCGCCGGGGTGCCAGCGCAACTGGCCGGTGGTGGAGACGTAGAAGCCGTCCTTGAAATGTTCTTCGAGATCGAAGGTTTCGGTCGGGGTGAACTCGTCGGTGAAACGCACCACCCCCCGGGCGACTGCCAGGGCTTCTTTCGGGAAGACGTCGCTGTCGAAACTTTTCACATCCCAGTTCTGCTCCACCAGGTTCTCGAACCCGACGCGGCCTTCGGCGAGCGAGGGGACGTGGACGTTGCGGTGGTGGACGATTTCGGCCTCTTTGACGTCGCCGCGCAAGACCTGCCGGGAGACGGCGGGGAAGATGCCCGCGAAGTGGGGGGCGGTGGCTTCCCAGGCGCCCTTGAGTTGGGGGGCGAAACTGCCGGTGTCGGCGTTTTCGAAGGCGTAGGAGACGTCCCAGCCCTGCAGCCCCATCCCGTAGGCGCCGATGAGGGCGGGGCCTTCAACGTGCCACTCGTTGGGAATCACGTGGATCCATTCCGAGAGCATGAAGGGCCGGTCGTCCACCTGCTGCAGGGAGCTGGACAGGGTGGAGGATCCCGGTTCGGCCACCATGGCGGTGGATTTAATCAGGCCCCGTCCGCCGCGGGGCCCGCCGCCGTGGTAGTTGTGGCGGTCGATCGTGCCGATCATGGCGTCGGTGTGCAGGTTGTAGAAGTGGCTCATCATCCGGCCGGCCTGCCAGTTCGAGGCAATGAGTTCTCCGTCGTAACCGGTTTCGCGGATCGCCGTGGCGTAGCGCCGGTAGAAATCGTTCTGCAACTCGTAGAGAAATTCCATGGTGTCGCGCAGGCGCTGGGCGTAGGGACGCTGGCTGGTTTCGAGATTCGCCGGGTCGTAGAACCAGGGATTGCCGGCGGGGTAGATGCGGCGCTCCTCCCAGCTCTCGTCCTGTGGCAGCTTGGTCGCTTTGAGGAGGGGGCTGTTGATGCCGCCCTGCCCGCCCCAGGCTTCTTCGAGGGCTGCTTCGCTGCCGTATTTATCGCGCAGCCAGTCGGCGAACAGCTCGCCGGCCCGGGCGCGGAGGGTCGGTGATTGTTGCAGCACCTTGAGGGTTCCGAAGAAGAGGGCGCTGTCCTCGTTATACATCTCGAAATAGGCGATGGCCGGATCTTCGGCGTAGGTCAGGCCGGTGTGGGGGTTGCGGTGGGTGAGCAGGCGGCGGGTCTGCTCGATCAGGAGATCCTGGAGTTCGCTGGAGAGGAAAACACTGCCGTGACCGGTGCTGATCCGCTTGTTCTTCCACTTGCCCAATTCCTCGGCGTAGGGCACCTTGTCGAGATCGGCGCGACCGACGTCGGTGATGAAGACGGGCGAGAGCTTCACGAAAATGCCCCGTTCTTTGAGCGCATTCACGTAGTAATCCATGCGGTCGAGTTTTTCCGGGTCATACTCGATCATCGAATCCTCTGAGAGGATGCCGGCCCAGCCGGTTCCGTCCGCGTATTTGTGGAGTCGGACGCTGTTGATCCCGAGGGCGGCGTAGAAATCGGCGCGGCGGTCGGCGAGGTCGTTCTCCGGCGCGCAGGCGGCGTAGGAGTTGTTGAGGCCCCAAAGCTTGATCGGCTCGCCATTGTAAACGAGCAGGCCGTCCTCGCTGAGGATGCGCCCGTGTTTGCCGGCCGGAGCGTCGAGCCAGTCGCGCATGTTCCAGACGCTGTCGGCGGGGATGGGGCTGTCGGCGTCGAAGGCATACCAGCCGCTGATGTCCGCGCTGGGGTGCTTGGCGGCGGCCGTGGGGCCGGGCAAAAAGGCGGTTTTCTCAGGCAGTTCGATGGTGAAAGCGAGGCGGTCCGGGGCGTCCGGGGCGATGGTGTCTTCGGCCAGAACGAAGCGGGCCTCTCCTCCGTGGGAGCGGATCATGGCGGGCTCGGCGAAGCGGATGACGATGGGTTCGCCGCCGGTGGTGGTCATTTCGAGGGAGGCGACCTCACGGTCGATCGCCTTTGCCGGGAACGGCAGTTCCACGGGGAAGCTCTCTCCGTCGGGAGTGGTCGCGGTGGCTTCGGTGCCGCGCAGCAGTGTCTTGGGTGAGAGGATGAAGGTGCTCATCGTGAGGGCGGATTCGCTTTCCGCCTTGAGGGTGGCTTCGAAGCCGACCGCCTGCGGATCGTCCTGTTTCCAGGCGCCTTCGATGCGGAATGGCGTCTCGGTTTTTGACACGACATGCTCGCGGGTGAAGTGGTGGCGCCCGTCGCCCTCCTCGAAGGCGTAGTCGCGCCCGACGCCGGACCAGTTCGGACCCCAGTCGTAATACCAGAATTCCAGCACCGGCTGGTTGGC
>JBKHCX010000074.1:0-13113 GCA_046541615.1 Puniceicoccaceae bacterium | reverse complement strand
GAACAAAAAATCCGAAGAATTTCTATCCGATCTCCACGCACTTGTGGTTACACCCGCGGTCTGCGCCGGCGGATTGACGCTTCGCGTGAGCGATGTTTGGCTGTCTCGATGAACTCCTTCCGTCTTGTGCTTTGGTGTCTCCTGGTTTTTCCCGCCTCCGTTTTTTCGCGGGACGCGGACGTGGATCGTATCCGCGCCTGGCTTGAGAGCTACATCGGGGCATGGAAGGGGGAGGTGGTCGTCGAGGACGCGGACGGAACCGAGTTGCGGAGGTTTCCGGTCGCAGCCGAATACTGGAGGGAGGGGGAGGGCGTTCGCGCCCTGACCGCTTTCGAGATCGACGGACGGATGACTTTTGTCGAGGCCCGCAATTACACCAGGAACGGCCTGTTGTTCGCGGACGTAACCCAGGGGGGCGAGACGGTCGTTTACCGGGGATATCTCGGTCCGGAGGAGCTGCTCTGGGTCCCCTACGATGCCGAACTGAGCACCGAGCGGCGCATGAAGGAATGGTTCGCGGAGGAGGACGGAAAGGAGATCCTCCACGTCGAGGGCCTGGAGCGGCTGACCTCGGAAAAGGGAAAAGCAGTGGTCCGCCTCCGGGCGAGAATGGAGAGGCGGTAGGACGCGTTCCCCGGCGCGCCCGCGAAGCCGGTATGGCGTGATCGCAGCGCACCCACGAAGCCGGGGGATGATCTCCGTTTCGGGTTGCCTCGGGTGTGAGTCGGCGGTCAATTTCGATCGGTGAGGTTCTCCGTCACCCACCGCACCCGCTACCGCTACGCCCATCCGGCTTCGGAGTCTGTAGCGGAGGTCCGCCTCTGCCCGAGTTCGGGATCCCGCCAGATCGTGCGCTCGCGTCGGCTCGAGATCGAGCCCGATGTCGAGGTCGGCCGGTTCGAAGACTATTGGGGGAACCAGGTCGAGTATTTCTCCATTCCCTTCCGGCATCCGGCGCTCGAGATTTCCTCGGTCTCCTCGGTCGAAACCCGCCCGCAGGAGCCGGTCGATTACTGCCGGGAGGTTACGGTGGCCGAGGCGAGGCAGATCATGAACCGCTCGTCGGTCAACGCCATCGATTTCCGCCGCGCCTCGCGGCTCGTCCCTCTCGGAACGGTGTTGCGGCCGCTCGAGGAGACCTTCGTGCGATCCGGCCGGAGCCTGGTCGAGACGGCTCTTTCCTTGAACCAATGGATTCACGCGAACTTCGAGTACGTTCCCGGGGCGACGGACGTCAAGACACCCCTTTCGGAGGTCATCGCGATCCGGAAAGGGGTTTGCCAGGACTTCGCCCACGTCATGCTCTCGATCCTGCGGACCGGCGGCATCCCCGCCCGGTATGTCAGCGGTTACATCGAGGCCGTCGATCCCACCTCGGCCACTTCGGATCTCCTCGGCGCGGCGGCCAGCCACGCGTGGGTGGAGGTGGCGTTGCCGGGGGGGCGCTGGTGGGGGCTCGATCCCACCAACAACCAGGTCGCCGGGGAGCGCCACATCCGGCTGGCCACCGGCCGGGACTACGGTGACATCGCTCCGTTCCGGGGCACCTTCAAGGGCGTGACCGAGCAGCGCCTGGAGGTGGAGGTGGAGATCCGGCGAATCTGAACCCGCCCGTCCCTCCCTTGATCCCGCGCGAGTCCCTGGAAAGGGCGAGCGGACGGCCGCGGGAACCGGGCGAAGGCGATTCGCAACGGAACCCGATCCAGGGACTACCGCCTGGGGAATCCTCTTTTGAGGGCGACATCGGGGAGGAAAAGGAACAATGCGGCCGCCGCCAGCCACGGCCAGAGTTCGTGTTCGGCGCGGACGGTCCGGTCGTTGGCGGCCAGGATTTCGGCGGAGGGGTTCACCGCGCCGCCGGTGGACGCGGCGAGGGCGGCCAGGAATCCGTCGTCGGCCGGTTCGAGGGCGTATTCGGCGGGGTAGCCCACATCGTGGTGGATCGTGCGGGAGGCGACCGCCTCCCCGTCCCGCGAGAGGAGGAGACGGGCGAAGTGGAGACCGGCCTCGGCGGGCCATTCCGCCCGGAAGGTGCCCGGAGCCACCTGGTCCGGCGAGAGGGTGCGGCGCTCTCCGGATGGCAGCAGGAGGTGGAGGGTCGCTTCCGCCTCGGGCAGGAACTCCCCCTGCGCGTCGAGCGCTTCGGCTTCGAGCACCACCCGGTCCCCCCGCCGCTCGAACCGGGCGGGGATCGTGCCGAGATCGTCTTCGCGGAGCAGATGCCGGAAGACCCCCGACCAGAACGTGCCGAAGGAGTGCCACCGCAGCCAGTCCACCGCCCATCGGTTGCGGGCGTCGGAGGTGAAGGCGCCCGCCTTGCCGAGCCCGTAGCGCCAGGTCGCCAGCAGCGGGGCTCCCGTCTCGGTCGCCAGCCAGAGATCGGCGGTCGCCTTCGGACGGGTTTTCACGAAGCCGAGAAGAAAGGGCGCCCCCGCGAAGTCGATCCCCTCGAGGAAGTCCGCCGCCCGCGCCCGCACGGGTTGGAACGGCATCTCCTCGATGGCCGAGCGCGAGGCGGTCATTGTCTCGCGGGCGAAGATCTGCACCACCTTGCCCGGATCCGCCGTGAAATGGAACCGTCCGCCGCCCCAGCGCGCGATCTGTTCCAGCAGGTTGCTGTCGGCACCGGAGCCGACGGCCACCGTGCTGACCGTGATGCCCTCGCGGGCCATTCGCGAGGTCTGTTCGTAGAAAGGACCGGGTTGAGACTGGCCGTCGGTCAGGAGGATGACGTGCTTGATCTTGGCCGGATTGCGGGCGAGCGCCCGGTGCGCCGCGTCGAGTCCGGGGGAGATGCTGGTCCCGCCCCCGGCGGTCAGCTGCCGGATGCGCCGGATCATCGCCGCGCCGTTCGCGGCGCTTTCGAGCCGGCTGATCCAGTGCGCCTCGGAGTCGAAGGCGACCACGCCCGCGTAGTCGCGGGCGGAGAGGAGGTTGATGGTCGCCTCCGACGCCCGCTTGACCATTTCGATCTTCTCCCCGTTCATGCTGCCGCTGCGGTCGATCACCGGCACGACGGCGAGGGAGGGTGTCTCCTTCTCCTTTTCGAAATCGGACTCCACCGGGAGCAGTTCGTCGACGGGTGTGCCGAAATAGCCGCCGAGGCCGAACGATTTCTCGCCGCCGAGCATCAGGAACCCCCCGCCGAAATCACGCACGTAGTTGCGCAGCAAGGACAGTTGGTCGGCGGACGGTCCGGTGGCCGCGATGTTGTCGAAGACCACGAGGTCGAAGTCCTCGAGGCCCGCCGGCGTCGCGGGCAGCCCGGTGGGCGGGCGGATGTCGAGCCGGAAGCCCTCCTGCCGGAGCGCCCGCGAGAGGTAGCGGGCGGATTCGGGCCGGTCGGACAGGAGGAGGATGCGGGAGGCGTCGCCCGTGCGCAGATGGGCGGCCAGCCGGTTGTTGTCCAGAAAGGTGTCGGTTCCTTCGGAGGGCCGGATCTCGGCCGTGATCTCCATCATCCCCTCCTCCGCCGCCCGCTCGACGAAGGAGAAGCGGTTCGCGCCCGGGCGGAGTTCGACCGTCCGCCGTGTGCTGGCCGCTCCGTTGCGGAAGAGCGCGAGTTCGACGGTCGCGGCCTGCCGGGATCCGACGACGACCTCGACCGGAATGGGTTCGCCCGGCCCGGCTTCGGACGGAAGCCCCACCTCCCGCACGAGGATCTCGGGCCGGTCGGGCGGCTCGACGGGCACGGTGTGGACGCGGACCCCTTCCGCCGCCAGGTCGTCGCCGATGGCCCCCGGATCGGCGTCGAGACCGCGCCCGTCGCTGAGCAGGACCAGGGTCGGCGCACTGCCGGACGGGACGGTCGCGGCGGCGAAGCGCAGGGCGTGGGCGATCCGCGTGCGGGACGGGTCGATCGCGCCGGGGGCGGGCGGGGAGCCGTCCTCCGGGCGCCCGGTCGTTTCCGCCTCGCCCGCGAACAGAACGAGGGAGCGGGGGGTGGATTCCGCCAGATCATACCAGTCGCCGATCCGCCGGAGGGCCTCCCGCTCCATGCTGGCGCTGGCGTCGGCGACGAAGACGAGGTGGCTGCGGTTGCGCTCGAGGAGCAGCCGCGGGTCGGCGGCGGCCAGAACGAGGAGCCCCAGGATCGCTGAACGCAGGAGAGTGGACCAGCGGAGGCGGGACCGGGAAAGATCGGTCAGGGACCGTCGCCGCCAGAGGGGGAACAGCACGGCGAGCGCCAGCAGGAGCAGAAACGACGGCTGGAGGAAGGTCAGGCTCATTCGGTGATCCTCCTGTGGAAAAGCCGCCATTCGAGGAGGGTCCAGCCCGCCGCGGCGAGAAGAAGCCATCCGTGGAGCGGGAGCCGGGGGAATGGGCCGGTCCGGCTGGCCGCCGCGGTGGTTTCGACGCCCCCCGCCTCGCCGCCGGTCGTCCGCGCCCGCAGCCGCGATTGGTTCTCGCCCGGGAGCGGGGCGGTGTCCGCCGCGTCCGTGCGTGCGAGGCTGCGGAGGAGATTGCCGATCAGGATCGGAAAGACGGTCCGGTAAACCAGATCCGTTTCCTCGAGCCCGAAGGCGGCGACGATCCACCGCCGCCCGCCGCTCCACTCCCCGAAGAGAACCGGCTCGCCGAAGCTTTCGGCGAACACCTCCGCCCCCGGCGGCGTCTCGTAACGGGCGAAGGAGGAGAATACGACTGTTTCGAGCGGGGCGGACCGCAGTGGATCGCTTTCCTTGCGCCAGTCCGTGACGACGGATTCGGCGGTCCGTCCTTCGAGCCGCCGCCCCCACCCGCCCTCTCCCTCGGGGCGGATCAGGACCATCGCCCGGGGGTGGAATCCCTCGGGCGGCGTCGAGCGGTGGAAGAGGTAGAGATCCGCGTCGGTATCCCCGGCCAGGTCGTCGGGATCGACGCGGGTGGCATCCGCGAAGGGAATCGCGGCGAGGGCCGCCTCGAGGTAGAGGTTCGGCTCCGAAACCAGGCGAACCCCGACCCGCGCGGCGGCTTCGAGGCCGACCGAGGCCGCGTCGTCCGCCGCCAGAGCGTCTTCCGGGGGCGGGACGATCCTGGCTTCGATCCGTAGCGGGCCGGGGGACGGCAGGCTCCAGGTCCGGACCATGCGGTTCCCGTCGTCGAACCGGACGGGGGTGCGGTCGGCGATCCGGCCGTTGACCCGCAGTTCGAGGACGGTCTGGTCGTCCGTAACGGATTCCGCGCCCGCTTCGTCGGAGCGGACCAGTCCGACTCTGGCGAGCACCGTGCCGGCATCCAGGCGGGAGCGCCGGGCCGAGAGATGGGTCAGGCCCATGTTGACAGGATCCGGGGATCCCACCCGGATGATCTCCAGGGGAGCGGTGGTCCGGACCCGCCCGGCGGACACGCCGTCGGTCAGGAAATGGATGACCGCGTCCCCGCGGATGCCGGCGAGGGCGTCCGCCAGGGCCAGCGCCTCCGCCGTATCGGCGGGGCCGCGGCCGGTAGCCACGGCTCCGGCGGCGTCGAGCAGGGTGCGCCGGCTGGAGGACCATCGGGCGGCGATGCGCGGGGTCTCCCCGGCGACGATGAGCATGGCCTCGTCGTCCGGGCGCAGGTTGGTGATCCGGTCCCGCACGCGGCCGAGGGCCTCCCGGAGACGGGTCCGGCCGTCCGGGGTCTCCGCCGCCATCGAGGCGGAGGCGTCGATCACGATCACCACGGCCTCGGCGTTCCTCCCCTGCCAGGGGGGCAGCGGCCGGGCGAGCGCGAGGATCAGCAGCAGCAGAAAGAGCAGTTGCACGAGCAGCGAGATCAGCCGCCGCAGCTTCCGCCACAGCGGAGAAGAGCGCAGGGGCGGACGGACGTCCTCCCAGAAAAGCAGGGTGCTGACGGTTCTCTGTTTGGGACGGGTCCGGATCAGGTAGAGGAGAACGACCGGCGCCGCCAGCACCGCCAGGAACCACGCCTGTGGCCAGAGGAAGTTCATCCGACGAATCCTCCCGCCAGAAGGGTGCGCCGGAGGATTTCCGCCGGGGATTCGGTGGCGTCTGCCCGGAGGAAGGCGATCTCGTTGCGCAGGCAGTAGGAGGATATCTCCGCCTCGTAGGCGCGGACCTTTTCCGCGAAGACACGGCGGACGCCGTCGTCCACGACCATCCGGCGGATTCTTCCGGTCTCGCGGTCGGTCAATTCCAGCTCCCCACGGAGGGGCGGCTCGGTCTCCTCCGGGTGTACAACCTGGAGCACGGCCGTCTCATGGCGGTTGTGGCGGAGGAGGTCGAGGGCGTGGAGGGCGTCGCGCCGGTCGGTTCCCCACAGGTCGGAGACGACCACCGCGAGTCCCCGCCGGGGCCGGGTGCGCGTCCAGGCACGGACCGCCCCGGCCAGTGGCGGCGCGCCTTCGCCGACCGGGCAGGCGGCTAGGTGGCGGAGCAGGGCGGGGAAGCGGCCGCGGCCGCGCGAAGGCGCCCACGTCGCCGCGGCGGGGTTGCCGAGGGGTACGATCCCCGCGCGGTCGAGATTGGAGAGAGCGAGGTAGGCCAGGCCGGCGACCAGGCGGCGCGCGGTGTCGAACTTGCAGGGCTCGCCCCAGTCCATGGACCGGGTGCAGTCGAGCAGGAGGTGGACGTGCAGGTCCTCCTCTTCGACGAAGAGTTTCAACACCAGCTGGCGCCAGCGGGCGTAGGCGTTCCAGTCGATGTGGCGCCAGTCGTCGCCGGGCGAGAACGGGCGGAACTCGGCGAACTCCACGCTCGCGCCGCGGTTGCTGCTGCGGCGCTCCGCCCGCTGGCGTCCGTTGGCCAGCCGCCGGGAAAGCAGCCGGAGCGACTCCAGTTGCCGCCGGAAGGCCGCGTCGAACAGGGAGTCGGAGTCGTCGAGCGGCATGGGAGGCGTTTCCGCGGGAAGACCTTTGTCGGGAGGGGGCGGATCAACCGCGGCTCCGGCGCGCGCGGGCGTCTTCGATGATTTTCCGCAAGAGGGAGTCGGTCGTCCTCCCGTCGGCCTGTGCCTCGAAGTTGAGCAGCACCCGGTGGCGGAGGGCGGGCAGGGCCACCGCCAGGATGTCCTCGTGGGCGACGTGGAGGCGGCCGCGCAGAAGGGCCTCGATCTTGGCGGCGAGGATGCAGGCCTGTCCGGCCCGGGGGCTCGCCCCGTACTGGACGTAGCGCCGCACATCGGGATCGGCCGCCCCGGTCTCCGGGTGGGTCGCCATGACGAGGCGGACGACCTCCCGCCGGAGATCTTCGGCGATGGGCACGGTCCGGGCGAAGCGTTCCATCTCCAGCAGTTCCCGACGGCCGAAGATCCGCTCCACGGTGGCTTCGCCCGCTCCGGTGGTCGCATCGAGGATGCGCCCGAAATCCGCTTCGCCGGGGTAGGGGATGCGCAGGTGGAAGAAAAAGCGGTCGAGCTGTGCCTCGGGGAGGGGATAGGTCCCCTCCATCTCGAGGGGGTTCTGGGTGGCGAGAACGAAAAACGGTTCGTCGAGGCGGCGTGTCTCGCCGGCCACCGTGACCGATTTCTCCTGCATCGCCTCCAGCAGGGCCGACTGGGTCTTCGGGGTGGCCCGGTTGATTTCGTCGCCGAGGAGGAGGTTGCAGAAGATCGGCCCCGGGGCGAATTCGAAGGACGACCGCCCGGCGTGGTCTTCGACCAGGATCTTGGTTCCGATGAGGTCGGCCGGCATCAGGTCCGGCGTGAACTGGATGCGCTGGAAGCGGAGGTCGAGGATCCGTGCGATGGTCCGCACGAGCGCCGTCTTCCCGAGCCCGGGCACCCCCTCGAGCAGGACGTGGCCGCCCGCGACCATCGCCATGAGGGTGAAATCCACGACCTCGTCCTGCCCGATCAGGGCCTTGTGGACTTCGCGGCGGAGCCGGTCGAAGCGTTCGCGGAACTCGTCCGCCCGCTCCTCGGCGGACGGTTCGGTGGGGGCCGCCGGGGCGGAGGGGGCCGGGGAAGGGTCGGGTCGGTCGGTCATGGTTCGGTGGTTCGCGGGCGGATGGCTTCGAAATAGCGCCGGATGGTTTCCCTATGGGCGGACGGGAGGGATTCGTCGCGCACGGCCTGGGTGGAAAGCCGTTGGTATTCCTCGGGGGAGGCCACGCGCATGGGGCCGCCATCCTCCTCCGTTCCTTCCGTTGAGCGAAGGACCTCGGTCGTCGAGTCCCCTTCGCCCGGTGCCCCGGCCAGCGAAAGCGTCTCCGTCGCGGCTAGGGGGTCCGTCGCCGGGCCGAGCGGGTCGGAGCCCGGCGAGCTTCCGATCCCCTCGCCGGGTTGGTCTCCGGGCGAACCTTCCGAGGAAGCGAGCAAGGATTGCAGCGATGGAGCCTCGGACGCCTCCAATCCCGCCAACGACATCCTCCGGGCATCCAACTGGGCCATCTGGGCGCGCATCATCCGACGGGCCTTGTCCCGGGCCGATTGCCGGGAGAAGCAGGCGGCGAGATCTTCGCTCCCTTCCCTCCACTCCCGGGCATCGCCTTCGGCGGCCGCCCCGCTCATGCGGTCGAGGGCATCGGCGAGATCGTTTCGGCCCTCCCGCCGGGCTTCCTCTCCGAGGGCTTCGGAGGCGCTCCGGACGGCTTCGGCCCGGGCGCCCTCCGGAGGAGCAGCGCCCGCGGCGGTCTCCTCCCGCAGAGCGGCGGCCGCCTCTTCGAAATCTCCCCGCCGGAGGGCGGCGGCCGCCCCGCTCAGTCCCTCGGCTGCTTCGAGCAGGTCGGACAAGGCCCCGGCATGCCCGGCGATCGATTCCGAATTCGCGGCAGCCCGGTGCTTTTCGAGCAGGGCTTCCGCGCGCGCCAGCCACTCCATCCGTTCCTCCGGCGAGTGCTCCGCGAGATCCGAGGATTCGCGCAGATCCTCCAGTTCGGCGAAGGCCGCCTGGAATTCCTCCGCCTCGACATGCTCGGCGGCTTCCTCCCAGTCGGCGAGGATTTCCTCAAGGGCGGAGGTCTCTTCCGCCCGGACCGGCCCGGGTGCGGGGGCTCCGCCGGTTCCCCAGGCCGCCGCGCCGAGCCAGATCGTCGAACCCATCAGTGCGGCGCCGGCCAGCCAGATCTTCTGGCGCCGGGTCCAACGCGCGGGCCACACCCGGCGCATATCCAACTCCCGCAGGCTCGGTTCGAGCCGGTTCCGGAGAATCCGCCTCCAGTGCCGGTCCACCCCGGGGTCGGAGGCGGTCAACGCCAGATCCGCCGTACCGAGGCTGCGGTCCACCTCCCGCAGGAGCACTTCGGGAGGCACCCGGCGCGAGGCGGTCGCCAACGCGAAGAGCAACGCCCCGAGGACGAGCAGCAGCCAGGCGAACCCCGCCCAGACGGCGGCGGCCGGCAGGATCCGGCCGAGGAGGCAAAAAGCAAAGGCCGCTCCGAAGAGAACCGGAAAGGTGGACGGCAGCGTCTTCAGAAACACGGCCGCCCGCCGCCGCCGCCGCCACGCCTCGGGCGGCCATCCGGAACTCCGCTCTTGCGGAGGTGGCGCACTTGTTTCCATGGAAGAGGACAGTGGGGACGCAACGGAATGTGGCAAGCCCCGATCCGGGTGCGACCGCGGGTGCGCGGCGATGCGAAAGGGATTGTCCCGATGATCCGGCCGGTTCGCCGCCGCGCCCGCTGGCTATTCGAATCGGATGAAGGGAGCGATTGTTTCGATGCTCTCTGGGCCGATTCCGCGGACGCGCCCCAAATCCCCCGCCGACTGGAAAGGGGAGCGTTCCCTTTCCTCGATGATCCGCCCGGCGATGACCGGCCCCACTCCCGGCAGCCGCTCCAATTCGGCGCTCGGAGCGGTGTTGACGTTGATCGGATCGGCCTCCGTCACGGCCGGCGGACGGTCGATCGACGCCCGCAACTCCGGATCGCCCAGGCGCTCCACCATCCGTTCCTCCGGCAGGGCCTCCCAGTCCGTGAACGCCCAAACGCCGCGACGGGATCCGGCGGCCAGCAGTTCGAGGTCTTCCATGCGCTCCTCCGCTTCGTCCCGATGCAGGTCGTCGGGCGTGCGGCGATAGACCCCGTGGGCCCGGGCGAGGCCGTTGCGGACGAGTTCGGCGGCGAGGCTGCGGTTGTCCGACGTAAACACAAACGCGTAAATGCGGTCGTTCCCCGGCGCACCGCGAGCGTCCGCGTGCGAGGTGTGAATCGAGAACGGCTTGTCCAGGGCATTTCTGGTGAATTGGTCGGCCGCTTCGCCCAGCTCTTTCGCTTTGGCGATCGAGGATTCGGGCGAGCCTCTGTAGTCCGAAATACCGAAATAACGGCGTTGCGCCCGGAGACGGCGGGCCTGGGATTCGTCGGAAACGTGCTTTTCGATGCAATCCGCCTCATACAGGCGCACGGTGACCTGTTCGCCGGTGGGCAGTTCGACGAGGAAACTGTCCCCGTCGTTCCACGGCGCCTCGACATAACGGCACTCCGGGTAGTGGGTCAGGCCGGTAAGCGGATGAGGTTCGTGGGAAGTCGCGGCAAAGGCGGGAACCGCGGCCGAAACTCCCGCAACGAAAATCCGAACCAGAAAAGTGGCAAGGCAACGAGCGGGATTCATGGCTGCTATGATTGGGAAGGGGTAAGGAGACTGTCAATCCATCCCATGCCTGTCTGAAGCCATGCCCCGCGGGGCCCGCCGCCCCGCTGCCGGCGGGTGGGTTGCTTCAGGTCCTAGGCCTGCTTGTCGTAGAGTTCGCGGTACAGCGCGCAGGTTTCGTAGAGCCGCTCGTGGGGGCCGTCGGCGATGATCCGGCCTTCGTCGAAAACGAGAACCCTTTCCGCGTTGCGGATGGTGCTGAAGCGATGGGCGATGATCAGGGCGGTTTTTCCGGGGAGCAGGCGTTCGAGGGCCTGTTGGATCTTCTGCTCGCTCTCCGAGTCGAGTGCCGAGGTCGCTTCGTCGAGAATCAGGATGGGGGCGTCCCTGAGAAAAGCACGGGCCAGGGCGATCCGCTGTTTCTGTCCGCCCGAAAGGCGGGTTCCTTTTTCCCCGACGATCGTCTCGTAGCCCCGGTCGAGATTCACGATGAATTCGTGGGCGAAGGCGTTGCGGGCGGCTTCCTCGATCTCTTCCCGGGTGGCGGTCAGCCGGCCGATCCGGATGTTCTCCTCCACCGTGTCGTTGAAGAGGACCGGATCCTGCGAGACGAGGGCGATGTTCTCATGAATGTCCCGTTTCCTCACGTCGCGAAGGTCCGTGCCGTCGATGCGGATGGCCCCGGCGTCCACGTCGTAGAAGCGGCTGACCAGGTTGGCGAAAGTGGACTTTCCGGCGCCGCTGGGACCGACGAGCGCCACAACCTGGCCGCCCGCGATGGTCAGATCGACGTCGCGCAGGGTCGGGGTGGACTCGTAGGAAAAGGAAACCCGGTCGAACTCGATCGCGCCGGCTGATACCAGCAGGGGCTTTGGGTCGGCGGGTTCGGGCACGACGACGGGGGCGTTGAGGATGTATTCGATCCGCTCGAGCGAGGCGGTCGCCTGGCGGACGCGGCTGTGGATCATGCCCAGTTTCTTCAGCGGCTCGTAGGACATGTACAGAGCGAGAATGAGCGGCACCACCTGTTCGAGGGTCACCCCTTTCCGGGCCGCGTAGTAGATCGCGATGGAGATTCCGACCGCGGATATGAACTCGATCGCCGGGGAGAGGCTGTGCCCGTATTTGACCACCTTCATCTGGTGGCGGAAGAGCTTGCGGACCGAGGCGGTGAAACGTTCGTTCTCCCTCTCCCCGAGATTGAAGGCCCTGACCTCGCGCGGGGCGGAGAGATTCTCGCCGAGGATGCCGGTCAGGTCCCCCGCCTCCGCCTGCATCAGGCGCGCCTTCTTGAGCATCTTGCGCCCGACGTAGCGGATCGGCAGAACGACCACGGGAATCGTCATCAGGCACAGGAGGATGAAGGCGAGGTCGTTTTCGCGGAACGAGAGGAAGACCAGGGCTCCGATGGCCCCGAGGAAGGTCACGGGCTGTTTGATCAGGTCGTTGGCGACGAAGACGATGCCGTTTTGCAGCTGGGTGGTATCGACGACGACCCGGCTGACCAGCTCCCCGCTGGAATTGCGTTGGAAAAACGAGAGAGGCAGGACCTGGAGCTTCGCGAAGACCATGCAGCGGATCCTCTCCAGCACCTTCACCCCGCAGAGATTGATGAGATAGGTGTTGGCGAAGCCACTCATGCCGCGCACGGCGAACGCGGCCGGCAGTATGGACACGGCCAGCAGCAATCCCCGGAAATCGACGGCGGAGCCTTCGTCCCAGCCCAGCCTCTCCCGTTGCCCCGGGGTCAGAACCCGGTCCATTTCTCCGGTGATCTCCGCCAGCTGCGCGGGGGACAGCTCCTCGCGGAACTCCTCCGAGAAATGGGCGAACTCCGACTGGTTGAAAATGCGCGGCAGGATCTCGCTCGTCACAAAAGGCAGGCCGAATCCGCTGCTGATGCCGTAGAGGAGCCCGGCCATGATCGCCCCGGCGAAGGGACCCTTCACCGGGCGGAGCATTTTCAGGTAAGGCCAGAATCGCTTCATCAGAAGCAGCATCTTCGCGGCGGCACCCCCCCGGGTAAAGACCGAATCGCGGGGGCGTTCCCACCGGACATGATCCAAAGTCCGGAAAATTGTCAGCTGGTTCATTCAATCCCATTTACCGACCAGACAATAAAAAATTGCCTTAACCTTCGGCCATTTTTCGACCGGACAATAAAAACCCTGACCATCCTGATCGATGTCCCGGGTCAATTTTCGACCGGGAAATATAAAGGTTGCCTTGACTTTTTTCTAGTTTCTACCAGGCAATAAAAAATTGACCACGTGATCGATTTCCCGAAAGAGGCTTTTATGAATCAGGAGGGTGGGAGTGGATTCAGGTGGGCGGGGGCCTTCGAAAATGTGACCAACGATTCCAATCACTCCCTCCCTTGGGGCAGCTTTTCCCGGCGGGGATGGGAGTGTGGGATTCGCTTCTCCACTACATGCCCGCCCAGCCGACGCGCACCGCGCAGCAAATGGCCTTCCCGGGCCGTTCGACCCGTGGTTTAGTCGATCCTTTCTTCAAACTGCGGAATTCGGGATGGCGGTTGGATCCTCGTTGCCCCCGGGCGTCGCGAGCCGACCGCATAAAGCCGTCTCCACCAAATGGCCGACTACCCATGCATCCCGGGGAAAACGTTCAGCCCGTCCCAACCGGCGCCTTCCACCGGCTTGG
>JBKHCX010000073.1:0-13225 GCA_046541615.1 Puniceicoccaceae bacterium | reverse complement strand
TCCGTGGGGCGGGTATGGTGTCCAGCCTTCAGGCTGCTCCCCTGCGCCGGGCCGGGAAATTTTTCGAAGGGCTTGACACAGGACCGGCGAACGGCTTTCGTTACCGCTTTCCCTCGTGCGTGGCTAGCTCAATTGGATAGAGCACCTGACTACGGATCAGGAGGTTGGGGGTTCGACTCCCTCGCCGCGTGCCATTGGCGTGGAATTTTGTCGAAACTCCTGCGAGAGGCGCTCGGTTCGCACGACTGAAGTCGTGCGACTACGCGAACAAGCGATGCCCGGAAGGCGGATTGCTCCTATTTTCCTTGAAAGATGCGTCCGGGGCGCCTAGATTCCCGACGATGCAAAAAAAAGCAGAGGTAGTACCGCCACAGGCCCTGGTCGCGAGGGACTACCTGAACCGTCGGCGATCGAAAAAGCTCTCGAACACATGCGGAGAGTTTTACGAGTCGGTGGGCGCTCACCTGGGTCGGTCTCTCCGGCCCGCCAGGAGGAAGCACTCCTCGAATGGGCGCGGTATTCGGGTTGCCTGATTGATCCCGGCTTCGCTCTGGCGGGTCTCATGACCGGCGGACAGGAGCACGACCTGCGCTTCGACGAAGAAAACAAGAGGGTGGTTAAAGTGACCCGGGAGGGAGTCTTCGGGCTTTCCCCGGGTGTCGAAATCGAGCTTCGCTCGAGCGGAAAACACCAGCGCGTGTTCAAGCTGTGGCAGGCGACTCCGTACGAGTATCTGGAGAGACTTCGCCTTCAGAACCTTCTCGTCCCGGATATCGTCAGACTTGAAGGTGCCGTCATGGATGGCGACCAGTTGGCGGTCGTAACCTCTCAGCCGCAGCTTGAAATCTCAGCGGTTGACCAGAAAACGATAGACGAGTGGTTCGTCGGCAGGGGGTTCGCGAAGGTGACGGATTCCGGCTACTATCGCGAACTTGGAAATATCGCTGTTTTCGACGCGCATGACAAGAACGTGGTCAGGAGCGGGGGGGATTTGATTCCGTTCGATGTGATTCCTTGCCATCCCTCCGAGAGTTTCAAAGAGTTCATCCGGGAGTCTATTGCCGGAGGCGAGGCGATGCGGGTTGTCAAGAACGCGAGCACAAGGTCCCGGGGCGAATGACTCTCTGGCATTTGAAAAACCGGAAATGGGGCAGCACCTGACTACGGATCAGGAGGTCGGGGGTTCGACTCCCTCGCCGCGTGCCACCGCCCGAGTCTCTCCTCGGCGCCGGTCGCGGTCTCGTGCAGGTGGAGTTGTCCCGCCCGGTCGATCCGGTAAACGGCTTCCTGGCGGAAGCGGCGGGCCAGCGAGAGCGCCGTTTCCCTGTCTTTGACCGACCAGCCCGGCTCCCGGTGCGAGCGGTCCGGAGACATGCCGGTGACGCGCACCGGGGTCTCGCCCGTTCGCCGCAGGGCCGCCAGCAGGTCGGCGTCCGCTTTTCGGTTGGCCGCCCCGTCCGCCGGGCGCCCCTCCGGATTCCAGGCGGTGACAATCCAGAAAGGCTTTTCCGGCGGTGGCTCGCCGACCGCGAAAACGACCGTTCGGTAGGCGGGGTTCATCGCTGGCCGCCGGTCTCGGAGGTTCCGGAATCCGGAGCCCGGCCTCAGGACGGCTCGCTGACCGACACCTCGACGAGGAGATCGTTGGCGAGGGCTTCGAGGGCTTCGATGATCTCTTCCGAACGCATGGGTTCGGCGGAGGAGAGATCGGCCCCGGCGCGGAAGAGGACGGTGCCGGAGTCCGCGGCCGCCTCCGTCCACGTTGACAGCGACTCCACGTTCAGGCCGAGGGCCGAGAGTTTGCCGAAGATCTCGCTGACAATCCCCGGATGGTCGGCGCCAACCAGATCGAGATGGAAGCTGGAGGAGGCCTCCGGCGTCCGTATCCGCCCCCCGGCGACGGTGACCGCGAGGCCCTCGACGGAGAGCAGATCGACGCGGAGATCCTCCCGGCGGTCCTCGGGCACGCTGATCTGCAGCAGACCGACGAAGCGCCCCGCCAGATGAATCAGGCGGCTCCGTTCCCAGTTGCCGCCGCGGCGCGCGACCTGGGCGGCGATCTCGCCGACGATGCCCGGGCGGTCCTTTCCGCTGATGGTGATGAGGAGGATCGAAGAGTTCATCCGGGGCAGGGTAGCGGTATCCGGGCGGTAATGGCAAACTTTATGGGGACATCCCTTCGTTCTTGCGGGAGATCGGTTTTTCGGATGATGGTCCGCTGGTGAACACCGCCGAATCCAATCCCGTTTCCGCGAGCCCGTGGTCCGTTTCGGACGCCCGTGACCTCTACCGTGTCCCCGAGTGGGGCGCGGGGTATTTCGATGTCTCGGACCGGGGCGAGGTGGAGGTGCTTCCATCGGCCGATCCGGATGGGGCCCGGCTCTCGATCCCCCGGATCGTCGAGGGCCTGCGCAAGCGCGGGATTTCGATGCCGGTGCTCCTGCGCTTCCCCGAACTCCTCGGACAGCAGATCAACGACCTGAACGCCGGCTTCCGGGCGGCCATCGAGGAATACGCCTACTCGGGCGGCTACCGCGGCGTGTATCCGATCAAGGTGAACCAGCAGGAGCAGGTGCTCGACGAGGTGTGCGGGTACGGCGCCCGTTTCAGCCACGGACTGGAGGCCGGCAGCAAGGCCGAACTGATCGCCGCCCTGGCCTACCTGCGCAATCCGGGGGATCTCCTGATCTGCAACGGATACAAGGACGAACGCTTCATCGAGCTGGGGCTGTTCGCCCGCCGGATCGGCATCGATTGCGTTTTCGTGATCGAAACCCCCATCGAGGTGGACCTGATCCTCTCCACGGCGCGGCGCCTGGGGATCCGGCCGAAGATCGGAATCCGCGTGCGCCTTTCCTCCTGCGGAAGCGGGCATTGGAAGGATTCCGGCGGCGACCGGAGCGTGTTCGGCCTCAACACGGCCCAGTTGATGGATTGCACCGACCGTTTCCGCGAGGCGGGGTATCTCGACTGCGTCCGGCTGCTCCATTACCACCTCGGTTCCCAGATCCCGAACATCCGGGATATCCGCACCTCGCTGACCGAGGCCTGCCGGGTCTATGTCGGCCTGATCGAGGAGGGCGCCCCGATGGAATTGCTCGACATCGGAGGCGGCCTGGCCATCGACTACGAGGGATCCCAGTCCGACAGCGGGGGGAGCCGGAATTACTCGATCACCGAGTATTGCCGCGACGTCATCGAGACGGTCAAGGGGCAGATGGATCTCGCCGGAGTCGCCCATCCGACCGTCGTTTCCGAATCGGGCCGGGCCACCGTGGCCTACTATTCGGTGCTCCTGGTCGATGTGCTGGACGTGAACCGCTTCGAGGCGGATTTCGACCCCGTCGAGGTGCCGTCCGGGTCCCACTACCTGATCCGGCACTCCCTCGAAGTCGGGCGGGTGGTTTCCGGGGAGAACCTCCAGGAGTGCTACAACGACGCCTTCTACTACCGGGACGAGATCCGGCAACTCTTCCAGGCCGGCGCCCTCGGCCTGCGGGAGCGAAGCCTCGGCGAACGGATTTTCTGGGACAACCTTTCGCGGATCTGGCGGATCTGCTCGACCATGGAGGATCCGCCGGAGGCGCTCCTCGGGCTGGAATCCTTTCTCGCCGACATTTATTACGGCAACTTCAGCCTCTTCCAGTCGCTGCCCGACGCGTGGGCCATCGACCAGGTCTTTCCCGTGGTCCCGATCAACCGCCTGGACGAGGAGCCGACCCGCCGCGCCGTCCTTTCCGACATCACCTGCGACTGCGACGGCAAGATGGACCGTTTCGTCGAGTCGGGCCGTCTCCGGCGCACGCTCGCCGTCCACGAACTGCGCGAGAACGAGCCCTACATCCTGGGGGTGTTTCTGGTGGGCGCCTACCAGGAGACCCTGGGCGATCTCCACAATCTTCTCGGCGACACCCATGTCGTCAGCGTGCGGGTCGGGGAGGACGGCGACTTCGCCGTCGAGAGGGAGATCGAGGGGGACAGCATCTCCGACGTGCTTTCCTACGTCGAGTACGATCCCAAGCAGGTGTCCGCCCGTTTCCGCGCATCGGTCGAGAGGGCGGTGCGCGCCGGGGAGATCGACGCGGACGAGCGGCGGAAGATCGTCAAGACCTTCGAGGACAGCCTGCGCGGCTACACGTATTTCGAAGCCTGAGAGCGGTGCGGCGCGCCGCCGCCGGCGGGGCGATCGCTCAGGGTTCCCGCGCGGCCCGCTCCGGGTCGTATCCGGGGATCCGCCCCTCGTCGATCTCGATCATGTCGGCGAAGCTCAGCAGGTCGGACCGGTCGGCGAGGCCCATCGAGGCCTTGACCTCTTCGAGGCGCTCGCGGCCCATCTCGCTCATGCCCATCTGGACGAGCCTGCGGTTCCACACGTGGACCCGCGGATCCGCCGGGAAGAGGCCGGCCAGCCGCCGGTCGCGCTCTTCGGGGGTCGCGCTCGTGCGGACGATCTCCACCACTTCGTCCGGTTCCACTCCGAGGTGCAGGCACAGGAAACCGTCGAACCCTTTGCGGAAGTTCCGCCGGTAGGATTCGGGCAGCTCCCCGGCCAGGTGCTTCTCCGCCTTGGCGAGAAACCGCGGCAGGTGCAGGAGCCCGCAGGCGTGCGGCACGTAGGGCGAGGGCAGGTCGCGGAGGATTTCTCCGGTCGGGCCGTGTCTGGCGGGCGCGCTCAAGGCGGGAAGGGGATCCGGTGTGCCGTCGGACGACCTCAGGAGCCGAGCGAGCGGACGGCTTCGACGACGGAGGCGGCGGACATTCCGAGCTTCTCCATGACCTCGCCGCCCGGGGCGCTGATCCCGAAGCGGTCGATTCCCACCACCCTGCCGTCGAGCCCGACGAACTTGTACCAGGGCAGGGTGACACCGGCCTCGATGGCGACCCGCTTCCGGCATGCGGAGGGGAGGACCTCCTCGCGGTAGGATTCGGCCTGACGTTCGAAAATCTCGAAGGAGGGAACCGAGACCACCCGGGTGCCCTCTCCGAGTTCGCCGGCGGCGGCGAGGGCGTGCTGCACCTCGCTTCCGGAGGCGAGGAGGATGGTCTCCAAAGCGCCGGACTCCTTCTTCGCGATGTAGGCCCCGCGCAGGGTTCCCTGGCGCTTCGTATCCGTATCGACGGCGAGGGCGGGCACGTTCTGGCGGGTCAGGATCAGCCCGCTCGGCCCGTCCGTGCGGCGGATCGCCGAGACGAAGGCGCCGACGGCCTCCTCGGCGTCGGCCGGGCGGATCACGTCCAGGTTGGGGATCGCCCGGAGGGCGGCGACGATCTCCACCGGCTGGTGGGTCGGGCCGTCCTCCCCGACCCCGACGCTGTCGTGGGTCCAGATGTGGAAGTTGTGCAGGTGGGAGAGGGCGGACAGCCGCACCGACGGGCGCATGTAGTCGGCGAAGGTGGCGAAGGTCGCTCCGCTGGCCAGGAAAATGCCGTCGTAGGCGAGACCGTTGACGATCGCGCCCATCGCGTGTTCGCGGATGCCGAAGCGGATGTTCCGCCCGGAGGGGTTCTCTCCGGTGAAGTCACCCAGCCCGTCCAGGTAGTTCTTGGTGGAGCCGTGCAGGTCGGCGCTGCCGCTGACCAGGGTCGGAACGAGGCCGGCCAGGGCGTTCAGGATCCTGCCGCCCGAGGCGCGGGTGGCGGCGGCTTTCCCGCGGTCGAATTCCGGCACGGCGGCCATGAGTTCTTCTGCGGAGGGGAACTTCCCCTCGACGGCGTTCCCCAGCTCGGCGGCGGCCTCCGGGTTCGCCTGCGACCAGGCGTCGAAGGAGGCGGCCCATTCCGCGTGGGCGGCGGCTTTCTCCCCGGCCTTGGCCGCGAAGAACTCGCGCACTTCCGCGGAGACGTGGAACGGATCGTCCGGCAGGCCCAGCCCCTTGCGGGCGGCCTCGGCGAACTTCGCGCCCCCTTCGCCGTGGCCCTTGGCGGTGCCCTCGACCTCGGGGATGCCCTTGGCGATGAGGGTGCGGCAGACGATGAACTTGGGACGTCCGTTGCGGGAGGCCTTCGCCTCCTCGAAGGTGTCCGCGAAAGCCTGGATGTCGTGCCCGTCCACTTCGTAAACGTCGAACCCGTAGGCCGCGTAGCGCTTGGCCGTGTCCTCGCTCTGCGTCTCGGCGGCCATCGCGTCGAGCGTCACCCGGTTGCAGTCGTAGAGGAGGATGAGGTTGTCGAGCCCGAAATGGCCGGCGAAGGCGGAGGCTTCCGCCGAAATCCCCTCCTGCAGGCAGCCGTCGCCCGCCAGACAGACCACCTTGTGGTCGAAAACCGCGTGGTCCGCGGTGTTGTAGCGGGCCGCGGCCATCTTCCCCGAAACGGCGAGCCCGACCGCGTTGCCGACGCCCTGGCCGAGCGGCCCGGTCGTGCACTCGACCCCGTCGGTTTCCCCGAACTCGGGATGGCCGGGGGTCTTGCTCCCCATCTGCCGGAAGTTCCGGATCTCCCCGATCGGGAGGTCGAACCCGCTCAGGTGGAGCCATGCGTAGAGGAACATGCTTCCGTGCCCGGCCGAGAGCACGAAGCGGTCCCGGTTCAACCAGCGCGGATGGGCCGGATCGAGCGAGAGGCCGTCGCTGAAAAGATAGGCGCCCATTTCGGCGGCGCCCAGGGGCAGGCCGAGGTGCCCGGAACTGCAGGCGTGGACCGCGTCGATGGCCAGACCGCGGGCCTCGGTGGCGGCCCGCGAGAGAATGTCGTGTTGGATGGGCATGGTTTCTGGAATTGGCTGGACGAGTTTTGTGGAAGGCGCGGGAGCGGAGGCACCACTCCGGAATCGCGGGATCAGACTAAGGCGGGACGCCGCGTCGGGGGCAACCCTTCTTTTCGGGAATCGAGCCGGTCTCCGGGAGCGGGCCGCTCAATTCCAGGGGATCCGATCGTCGTCGAGCCCCCCTTTGAGGCGGGCGATCAACTCGATCCGGCGGATCTCCTCGCGGAGGTGGTCCAGGAGGATGTCGAGCCGGGATGCGACGACCGGGGAACGGAGGAGCCGGAGCTTCTCGTCGGTCTTCGAGACGAGCGTGAAGGCGACGATGTCGGCCAGAACCTCCGGATCGTCGATGCTTTCGAAGAACCGGAGGACCTCGCGGGAGATGTCTTCGCCCAGCTCCGATCGCCGCCGGATCAGCGCGATCAGCCGGGTGGCTTTCTTCTGGAGGTCCAGGGCGGGCGCGCCCGCCTCGCTCTCCACGGGCCGCATGGCGAAGATGCGGTAGGGCTCCTCCTGGCAGGTGGTCTCCGCGTTCACGCGGATGAGACCCTGGACCAGAATCGACGAGGTCCCGTCGGGGTTCTTCTGGCGGGACTGGACCATCCCCAGCGTGGCCGCCGGGTGATAGGGCTCGAAGCCGTCGCCCGAGCGCGCCCGCTCCTCGTCCTGCGTGGCCACGATCATCAGGTGGTTTCCGTCCAGCACCTCCTCCAGCATCTTCCGATACCGCTGCTCGAAGATGAAGAGCGGCATCGTCGCCTTGGGGAAAAGAACCGTGCCCGGAAGCGTGATCCCCGGGGCTGTTCCGGGAAGAGAGAACTGGAGGCTGGAATCCATGATGGGTCGAACGGTAACCACTTTCGACGCGGAGGCAAACCGGCCCCCGCACATGCTCCGGGTGGGTTCAATCGAAACGCGGGGGGCTAGTCCGCCCACGCCTGCGGGTGGAGCAGGGCCGGATCCGGATCCGGGGTTTCGGCGAAATACACGGCCATGCGGAAGTAGGCCAACAGGGAGGGCGGCAATCCGGGCGAGCGGGCGCGGGCCTCTTCGAAGAGCACCTCGGGCGCGCGGCCGGTCAGTTCGTAGGTCTCGCGGATGCCCAGATCCAGGAGGGCGCGGACCACCTCGACCTTCATCCGGGGGATCTGCATCAGGGGCGCGTGGAGCGCCTCGTAATCGACCTTCTTCTTCCTCCTGGCCGGTTCAGGCGGCATCCTTGTTCCGGGTCGCGTCTTTCTTCCGCCTGAGGGTCGGCCGTTTGTCCCCCTCGACCACCGCCTTGTTGATGACGACCTCCTCGACGGTCCCGTCGTCCGGAATGGCGTACATGACCTCCATCATCAGACTCTCGAGAATCGAGCGCAGGCTCCGCGCGCCGGTTCCGAGAGCGATCGCCTTTTCCGCGATCGCGCCGATCGCGTCGCGGGTGAACCGCAGCCCGACCCCGTCCATCGAAAGCAGCTTCGAATACTGCCGGATCAGCGAATTCTTCGTGTCGAGCAGGATGTGCTCGAGATCCTCGCGGGTCAGCTCGCGCAGAACGGACACGATGGGCAGGCGGCCGATGAACTCCGGGATCAGCCCGTATTGGACGAGGTCTTCCGGCTGCACGTGGCGGAGAATGTCCTGCTCCTCGAGGACGGCGGCTTTCTTCTTCTCCTCGGGAGAACCGGCCCCGCCGGTGAAGCCGACGAATTTCTTCGACGAGCGCCGCAGGATCATCTTGTCCAGCCCGACGAAGGCCCCCCCGCACACGAAGAGAATCCTGGAGGTATCGACCTGGATGTACTCCTGGTTCGGGTGTTTCCGGCCGCCCTGCGGAGGCACGTTGCAGACCGTTCCCTCGAGGATCTTGAGCAGCGCCTGCTGGACCCCTTCGCCGGATACGTCGCGGGTGATCGAAACATTGTCGGTCTTGCGGCCGATCTTGTCGATCTCGTCCACGTAGATGATCCCGCACTCGGCCCGTTTCGGATCGAAGTCCGCCGCCTGGAGCAACCGCAGGATGATGTTCTCCACGTCGTCCCCCACGTAACCGGCCTCGGTCAGGGTGGTGGCGTCGGCGATCGCGAAGGGCACGTCGAGCATGTCGGCCAGGGTGCGCGCCAGGAAGGTCTTTCCGCTTCCGGTCGGGCCGATGAGCAGCACGTTGCTCTTCTCGATCTCGACATCGGCGAACTTGTCCTCGAACCTCTGGTCCTCCTCTCCGCTCTGGAGGCGTTTGTAGTGGTTGTACACCGCCACCGAGAGAGTCTTCTTGGCGTCGTCCTGCCCGATGATGTGCTTGTCGAGCACGGCTTTGATCGCCGACGGGCGCATCAGGTTGAACCCGGTCCTGCGCTCTTTCGGCTTCTTCTTCGCTTCCTCGCCCAGCTCGCGGTCGATGATCGTCTTGCAGACGTTCACGCAGGAGTCGCAGATGTAAACGCCGGCCGGGCCGGCGATCATCTTCTGCACCTCGTTCTGCGATTTTCCGCAGAACGAACAGAATGTCATTTTGGTCGCTTTGGCCATATCAGGACTCCTTCGACGCGGCGGCGGCCTCCCGCGTGCTGGCGATCACGTTGTCCACCAGGCCGTAATCCTTCGCGTCGCCGGCGGAGAGGTAGAAATCCCGGTCCGAGTCCTTCTCGATCCGCTCGACCGGCTGGCCGGAGTGGAAGGATAGGATCTCGTTCAGGGTCTTGCGCCAGCGGATGATCTCCTTCGCGGCGATGGAGATGTCGGCCGTCTGCCCGCCCGCTCCTCCGGAGGGCTGGTGCAGCATGAGGCGGCTGTTCGGCAGGGCGAAGCGCTTGCCCTTGGTGCCCGCCGCCACGAGGACGGTCGCCATGCTGGCGGCCAGGCCCACGCAGTAGGTGACCACGTCGCACTTGACGAAGTTGATGGTGTCGTAGATCGCCATGCCGTCGGTCACGCTGCCGCCGGGCGAGTTCACGTAGAGGTGGATCTCCTTCTTCGGGTCCTCCATCTGCAGGAAGAGCAGCTGGGCGATGACCGCGTTGGCGACGTAGTCGTTGATCGGCGTGCCGATGAAGATGATCCGGTCGCGCAGGAGGCGGCTGTAGATGTCCCAGGCGCGCTCGGTGCGGCCCTCCCGCTCATAGACGTAGGGAAGTGGTAGATAGCTCACGATGTTGTTTTCGATGGTTTCGGTGTTTCGGATAAAAGGGAAGCAACCGGCAGGATGGCGCGCGATGCAAGCGCGGGTTCAGGATTCCACGGCGGTTCCGGAGGTTTCGGCCAGTTCGACGACCCGGGCGACGGCTTTGCTCCGGCGGATGTTCCGCTGGATGTCGGCGACGCGGGCCTGGTCCTTGCGGAGTTCCTTGACGATGTCGTCCGGCGTCCGGCGGGTCTGCATGGCGTAGGAGTAGAGGAACTGGCTCATGTCGTCCTCGGTCACCTCCACCTTCTCGGCCTTGGCGATCTCGTCGAGGATCAGGTCGAGTTTGACCTTCCGCCGGGCCTCCTCGCCCGCGCCGGCGTAGAGCGCCTCGCGGTTCTGTTCCAGCTCTTCGGCGGTGGTGCCCTGCCGCATCTGGCGGGCCATGTAGTTGGAGAGAATCTGGTTGGTCTCCGCGGCGACGAGGCTTTCCGGCAGCGGGAAGTCCACCGCCTCGCCGAGTTTCCGCGTGGCCGCCTCCCGCAGCTTGCCCGTGGCGGTCTGCTCCTTGTCGGCCTTCAGGGTTTCGGCGAGCTGCTCGCGGAGTTTCTCCACGGAATCCACGTTCAGGGTCTTCAGAAAGGCCTCGTCGAGTTCGGGGAGTTTCCGCTCGCGGACCTCCAGCACCTCCAGGTCGTAGGCCACCGTCCTGCCGCGGAGGAACTCCACCTCGTGGTCGTCGGGGTAGGCGGCCTCGACCGTCCGGGTGTCGCCTTCCTTCATCCCGACCAGGGCGGCGGCGATCTCCCCGATCCCCGGGGCGTCCTCGGCCCCGGCCTCCTCCCAGGTGTTTTTCTGGGTGCCGTACATCGGCCGGTCGGACACCTGGTCGGCGATCGGCACTCCGTCGATTCTGCCCTCGTAGGAGCAGCGGACATAGTCGCCCGTTTCCGCCGCCCGGTCCACCTTCTCGAACTCGGCCCGCTGCGCCCGGGTCGCCTCGACGGCTTCGTCGATATCGCCGTCGGAAACCTCGGTCGATTCCTTTTCGAGAGCCATCCCCTTGTAGTCGGGGATCTCGAAGGCGGGCTTGATGTCGGCGACAATGGTCATCGAAAACGGGGGCTCCCCGTTCAGATCGGGGTCCTTGACCTCGACGAGATTCAGAATTTCGAGCCCGGCGTCCGCCTGCATCTTCTCGTAGCCGCTCCGCAGAACCTTGCGGTTGATCTCCTCGGCGATCTCCCTGCCGTAGCGTTTCCGGAGCATGGCCTCGGGCGCCTTGCCCGGGCGGAAGCCGGGAATCTTCGCGTGGCGGGAGAATTCGGAGAGAATGCCCTTCTCCTCCGAGGCGATATCCTCCCCCGAAAAGGTGATCACGACCTCGCGGCGGGTCTCGTTTACTTCTTTGGTCTCTATTTCCACGTTTCTTCTATGGTTTGGTTCTGCGAAAACGGTAGAGAAAAGACGATCCGAAAGAACGGGTCAAACCCGAATCCCGGACGAGCGCGGGGCGCCATCGCCGCTGCAGGCACCCACTCCGCCGCGGCAGGCTGAAGCCCGGACACCGAACCTTGCTTCCCCGGCCGGGGGGGGTATGGTGTCCAGCCTTCAGGCTGCTCCCCTGGACGGGGACGGTGGAAGGCGGCGACTCCGCCGCGGCAGGCTGAAGCCCGGACACCGAACCTTGCTTCCCCGGCCGGGGGGGGTATGGTGTCCAGCCTTCAGGCTGCTCCCCTGGACGGGGACGGTGGAAGGGCCCGGCTCCGCCCCGGCATCGCGGGGAAGGGCATCGGAAGTTGAAATCACGGGGCGCAGGAATAGGCTTTCCCGGCACCGATGATTTTCGCGATCCTTGCCACGGCGACCATGGTTTTGCATTTCGCCTTCATCCTGTATGCCGTTTTCGGGGCCGCGGGGGTCTGGTTCGCACCCAGGACCGCCTGGATTCATATACCGGTTTTCATCTGGGCGGGCGGCATCATGTTCTCCGGATGGATCTGCCCCCTCACTCCATTGGAGAATCACTGGCGCGATCTGGCCGGTCAGGAAGGGTTCGATGGCTCGTTCATCGAACACTACATCGGCCGCATCGTCTATCCTCCCGGCCTCACGCGGGGGGTGCAGATACTCCTCGGCATCCTCGTCCTCACCTGGAACGGAGTGCTTTACGGACTGATCCTGCGCCGGTTCGGACGAAAGCGCCCGGCTTCGGCGGGGCCGGCCGCCGGCACCGGATCCGGAAAAACACATCCGGAAAACGATCCAACCCTGTAGCCGGGGTCGCCGACCCCGGACCGGCTCCCGGTAAGAATGGAAACCAGTGGATTTGCCGGGAGAGAGGTTCTTCCGTGCAATCAACAGGTGTCCCCCGGCGGTTCGCTATCGACCCGGTTTTCGTTTGATTCTGTCATGGATTCTTCGCGAACCCGATTCGAGCTTGTCCAGAAACACGGCCACGAATCGCACGCGCGAGGCAATCAGGCCCAGACCCGGAATCCACAGAAGAAAACCCGGTGATCCGGGAGGGATGGAAAAGAGGAAACCGACGACACCCAGTGCCACGCCGGCCCCGATAACGAGATACGATTTCCAGGGCCTCGCGTCTTCCAGGGCTTCCTGGCGCCGCCGGTAATGATTCATGAATCGCTCCCCCGGCTTGTCTTGGGAAATCTCATGAAAGCTGTTCTTCAACCACTGGATCATCGGTCTTTTCCTGTGCCGCCGGATTCCGGGGGAGGCGGGACACTCATCCGCGTTGCCCTTGAAAAAGGGGGCGCCGGTTGACGATTGCGGAGTGTTGGTTCTTGAATCCGGATGGGTGGGATGAAAGCACAGGATCCCGATCACAGCGCAACCAGATCATCCCGGTTTCCGGCTTCAGCACGAAACCCGCGGACGCCAATGGAAAATCCCCTCCAAAAATCAAAAGTCAGCAATCGACACTCATCAATCCAAAACGTACGATCTGGACCAGATCGGTTGATGCTCATGGGGGGATGGCCCGGCTATTTCACCCGGGTCCAGGTCTGGTCGAGGAACCGCGAACGGCGCTCGAGCGGGTCCTGGATCTTTTCGAAAACGAGTTCGTCGCCGTCCACCGAGTAAACATAGGTGCCGGGCGTCGGGTCGGAGGCCGCGGCGTCCGTCCCGCGGTCGTTGACGAAAGTCACCTGCTTCCCTTCGAACAGCAGATGCCCCTCGACCTCGATCCCCTCCTTGGCGGGAACATCGACGTGGAACGTGTTGTCGCGGAACACGACCAGCCGGGCGGGGGCGGTGTCTGCGTCGGCCGGGGTCTCCCAGGCCCCCGAGAACGAGGGGGAGGTCAGGCTCTGGCAGCCGGCGAGGAAAACGGCGGAGAAAAGACAGAGGATGAATCGGAACATGGTTGTACAATGCGAATGACG
>JBKHCX010000072.1:0-13289 GCA_046541615.1 Puniceicoccaceae bacterium | reverse complement strand
CCCGCAAGAGAGGTTTGCGTTGCTCGAGATCCCTCCCATTCACCCGGGGACCGGAGAATCCGAGGGAGAAAACGGGAGTTTTGTCGAAGCCAATGCCGACCACCTCGCCGCCCTGGCGGCCGCAGAGGCCGATTTCCTCCTGCTGGTGCGCGAGATTCCCCGCACACAGCCCGGCCCGGCGGAGACCGAAAGCGATCCGATGACCAGCGTATCCCTGATCTCCGGAAACGGAGCGCAACTACTCGCCTCCCTCTGCGAACCGGCATCGCTGCTCCTGGCGGAGCCGACCAGGGTGATCGACACGCTTCTCACCGATTCCTCCCGGTCCGATGAGGGTGGGCCGATCCTCACCACCATTGCCTTCCTGCCGGTATCCGCATCCCAGTTCCCTGGAGACGACGCCCATGTCTGGATAACCGCCCGCGCCTGCATGGAAGGCGCGATCGCTTCCCGCAGCGAAGATCAGAGCAGCCTCATCGCCATTGATGCCGTCCCATCCGCCGTGTTTGCGCACGAGGCGGCGGCACCCGCACCGCCGACGCTCTGGCTGGAGTTCGCCGCCCCTCCCCCCGGCCAACGCCGGGTCGGTGCGCTGCTGCGGATAATGGACGGAGGGGGCGAAGTCCGCGCGGAGATTCCCTTTCCCCCGATTAGCGCGTCAGCGACAAAGCGTATGCGCGTTTCTTCGGATTCGCTGGCCCGTTACGCCGATCAGGTGCTGGCGGAGGAAGCCCCCTCCGACATCAGCCATTCGGAAGCGGTTCGGTGGACCTGGGGGCTCGGAGAGTCGGGCCAATTGGATGACGAAAGAACGAGGGGCTGGCTGACACTCTCCTGGAACCAGGTTCCGGTCGATATCCGAAAAGAGCTTTTCGAATACTACTTCAAGGCAAGTGGCACGGAGAAAACCGCCTACGACCTATATCTCGGTAGCCGGAAGGCGTACGCGATGCTCCAGAAGGACGACCGTCAGGAGGATCTCGCGCCTCGCAGGCTGTTTTTTTCCATGCGCAGAGCGATCAGCCAGGTTCCCGATCCCCGGCGAGCCCTTGCCTGGCTGCGGGAATCAACGGACTGGATCGACGCGCTCAGGCGGTCGCGGTGGGACCCGGCTGAAGCGGATAAAGCGCTTACCCACCTGTTTCGCGCATTCACCTGGCGGGACGACCTGCGCGACGGTGCCCCGGAAGGTTTTTCCGCATGGAGAAACGAGATGCGCGAGGACCTCTTTCCCGCTCCCGTCGATGGCCGGCTGTCCTGGGATCTCCTCTACGGATGGATGTGCCTGCATGGCGACGGCGACACCATCGTCGAACCATTGGAACCGGTCGTTGCACCTTGGCTGGATGGACTCGGAGCGGACTATCCAGCCGACGTCACCCCGGATGCCGCCCCACTGCTCGCCCAGATCGCGAATGGCGGTGCGCCACCCATTCCCCGGTCGGACCCTCGCTGGCAGCGTTCCGACAGCTTCCGTCCCGCCTCGACGGAGCGGTTCCGCGCCTTCCGCACCGGGGCTCTCGCCCGCATGGCGGCCCATCCCTCCCCTGCCGTGAGACACGCAGCCCTTTTCGGGAATCTTCTCGTCAACGAAACTCGCGAGGAGATGGCCGCCACCGCGATCGCTCCCTCCCTGCGGGAATACCTCGAGCAAACGATCCTCGCAGCCGAAGCGGTTGAGGATCCCGCCCAGAAAGCCTGCCTGCTCGACCTCGGTCTTTACGCCACTTACCTGCTTCCCGACCCTACTGAGCAGGTCCTGGCTGCGGTGGATTACGCGCGGACCTGCCTCGACCATGGTCTGATGACCGCCAACATCCTTCGGGAAGGATCCCACCCCCGTTCGTACACCGCAAAAGGGGATCTGGTTGGGTATTTTTTGAACCAGTTTCCGCAGCAAAACGATGTGAAAAGACCCGGCCGGGAGATTTACGAACCCCTCTTGCACAGCCTGAGGGAAATCCGCAACCGTTTCCGTGCCGAGAGCATCGCCCTCCTGGACCGCAGCCACCCTACGCGGCGCATTCTGTCGCAGCTCGATGGATACGATCAGCAATTGAGGCAACAGATGGAATGGTTCCATATCCCCATTAAGCCCGAAGGCGGATCTTTTCCTTCGGAATTGTTGGTGGACGCCTCCGACAAGGACGACAGCATCCCAACCGGCACCGCACGGGACGGCGGGATCGCGATGGCACTGCGCCTTGGCCACAGAAGACACGGCCTCGCATTCAACACCGTCTCCCGAACCTCCTCCCTCCTCGACGATCCCGCATTCCCTGCGAACCGAGTGATCAGGGCTATCACCCCGACGGAGGGTGGTTGGATACTCGCGTTCGATCCCCTGGAGCTTCATTTCAAACCACAACTGGCCTCCCGGCCGTCCCGCCTGCTGGCCCGCTTCTCCGCCGAGGAATTCCCCGACTCCTTTGTACGAACCGTAACGGCGGGCCGGACGGACCACGAGGTCTTCCTCCACGCCTCCAGAAACCGGTTTTCGGACACCATTCTCCATCTCACCGGTCCCCCCTCCCAACCCCGGTTGGAGGTCATCGCCTCCGAAGCCGGCCCGCGCCAGGACGACAACCCGGTCAACGGTCGCGCCGACAACTGCCTGACCGGCCAGATCCGGTTCGACGGGAAAAGGGAGCGCCTCCTCGTCGCGGTGAACCTCCCCACCGGATTTCCCGATTCCGCTTCCGGCCTTTTCGCCTGGTATCCGGAACGTCCGCAAGGAGAGCGATGGGAACCGGTCGTTCTACTCCACTACCCGATTCAATGGGTGGATCGGATCCGCGAAAACTCGCTGCTTGTCGCCTTCCGCAGTTCGGTCGGGCCGACCCGGGGTCCCTTCTCCAACACCTCGGCGAGCGGCCTGGTTCGGATCGATCTTTGGGACGACTCGGCGGAGACGGTATTCTCGAGCCGACGCGGTCCACCCGGACCTGCCGTGGACTGGACCGATGATTCCCGCGTCTTCACCTTCCCGGTCGCTCCTCCCTATCTCGTTCACGGCGGACGACTCTGGCACTACGGAATGCGACCGGGATTCTACGACCTGGCCACCGGCATCCACACTCCCGTCGAGGTACCCGGTCTTTCGCTCAGGGACTACCGCAACGCATCCTTCTCCACAACCGAAATGGAGGAATTCCTGCTCGAGCCCGATCCAGCAGGGAATGGCGTATTCCTCCTCAACCCAAACGGCCTGTTTCAAGTCGAACCCGGCGACGGATAAAATCACAGCCTCATTCGAAAACCGTGCGGCACACCCGGTGCTCGGCGAAGCGGTGTGGATAGGCTGCATGCACCATCCGATCAGGCTGGTTGGCCGATGGCTCAGGACGATCGTAGCGGTTTCACTCCGCGGCGGCAGCTTCCGGATAAACGGTCCGCCCCGCGACAAGGGTCCGGGCCAGCCAGCGGTCGTCCCAGCTCCAGAGCAGGTCGCTGAGCGGGTCGGCGGTGTGCCGCCAGTCGTGGAACGGCCGCAGCAGAACGAGATCGGCGCGGTTGCCGGGTGCGATCTCGCCGCAGTCGTCCCACTCCATGAGGAGGGCGTTCCCGCGGGTGATCTGCCACCAGGCCTCGGCGGCGGAGGGCGGGGCCTCGCCGACCACGAAGGTGACCGCGAGCATCGTCCGGGCCGTCCGGATCATCGACTTTTCGAACCCCGCCGAGATGTCGCTGGCGAGGCCGCAGCGGATGCCCGCGCGGAGCCACGCGGCCCGGTTCATCGTGCCGCTGCGGAGAAAGAGGTTCGAGGTCGGGCAGTGGACCGCCACGCTCTTCGTCGTGGCGAGAAGCCGTTGCTCGGAGGGGGAGAGATGGATGCAGTGGCCGAGGAAGGACCGGGGCCCGAGCAGACCGGCCCGCCCGTAAACCGACGTGTAGTCCGGCCCCCCGTGCAGGGCCACGGCCAGTTCGCACTCGGGCTCGTTCTCGCCCAGATGGGTGGCCACGAAGGCGCCGCGGGCGCGGGCCACCTCGCCGCACCCGTGGAGCAGTCCCGGGCCGCAGGTCGGCGCGAAGCGCGGGGCGACGGCGGCGGAGACATCGGCCCCGGCCCGCTCGGGAAACTCGTCGAGAAGCCACTCGAGGTCGTCGAGGTTCTTGCGTTCGGACTGGAGGAGGTCGGGATGGATGGAGCGGTCGCTCAGCGGCTGGCCGATCCGCGCGCGCATGCCCGCCTCCGCGCACAGGCGGAGGACGCGGCGGGTGGATTCGCGGTGGTTGGTCGCGAAGGCGAAGATGGATGTCGTGCCCACCGCCCAGAGCTGCCGGAGGGCGCTGCGGCAACGGACCTCCGCCCGTCCGGGATCCCGCCAGGCCGCCTCGGCCGGAAAGATCGACCGCTCCAGCCATTCCAGAAGCCGCAGTCCGTAGGCGCCGAAGGCGTCGATCTGGGGCAGGTGGAGATGCGGGTCGATGAACCCGGGGGAGACCAGGGTGCCGGCGTCCCCCGCGTCGGGCGAGGGATGGATGCCGCCGACCTCGAGCGCCCCGATCCGCCCGCCGTCGATCCGCAGCCAGCCGGGCCGGAGGCGGACCGAGCGTTCGCCGTCGGGAAGAAGAAGCTGTCCGGTTAGAATCATGCCGGGAATATCCGGGCACCCTACCCGTGGACCGCGGAAAAGAGAAGGATGATTTCCGGCTGGAAATCCGCGCCGGGCTCGGGAATCCTCGCCCGCATGGACATAAGCAAGCTTCGGGACGATTACGAAACAGCCGGACAGGGGCACGTCTTCCGGTTCTGGGACACCCTCGACGAGGCCGGCAGGGAGAAGCTGGCCGCCCAGCTCGCCGAGGTCGATCTGGCGGAGATCGACCGGCTGGTCGATGAATTGATCCGCGGCGCCGGAGACGGCGGAGGTCCCGATTTCTCCGGGCTCGAACCGGCGCCCTACATCCCGCTGCCCGGGCGGGGGGGCGACGCGGCGCTGTGGCGGCAGGCGCGCCGCACCGGCGAGGAGGCCCTGCGGGCGGGCCGCGTGGCCGCCTTCACCGTGGCGGGCGGCCAGGGCACCCGGCTCGGCTACGACGGCCCCAAGGGCACCTTTCCGATCACACCGGTGCGCCGGGCCACCCTTTTCCAGGTCTTCGCGGAGAAGATCCGCCGGGCGGGCGAGGTCCACGGAGTGCGCATCCCCTGGTTCATCATGACCAGCCGGATCAACCACGAGGCGACCGTGTCGTTCTTCCGCGAGAACGGGTTTTTCGACCTCCCCCGGGAGGATGTCTTCTTCTTCTCCCAGGGCATGATGCCCGCCGTCGATTTCGACGGGAAGCTGATCCTCGAAAAGCCCGACTCCCTCGCGCTCAGCCCCGACGGCCACGGGGGCTCCCTGCGCGCCCTCGTGCGCAGCGGGGCCACCGACGCCATGCGCGCGCGGGGGATCGACGTGATCAGCTACTTCCAGGTGGACAACCCGCTGGTCCGCTGCATCGATCCGGCCTTCATCGGATTCCACCTCGCCAGGGGATCGGAGATGTCGAGCAAGATGATCCCCAAGGCCTACCCGGAGGAGAAAGTCGGCCATTTCACCCTCCTGGACGGCAAGCTCACCGTCATCGAGTACAGCGACCTGCCGGATGAACTCGCCCGGCTGACCGATGCGGACGGCGGCCTGCGTTTCAAGGCCGGCAGCATCGCCATCCACGTCCTCTCCCGCGACTTCGTCGAGCGGATGGGAGCGGGTCCGGGCGGGCTGCCGATGCACCGGGCCGACAAAAAGGTGGCCGTCGCCGACGCCGGGGGCCGCAGCCGCAAGCCGGACACGCCCAACGGCGTGAAGTTCGAGATGTTCGTCTTCGACGCCCTTCCCGCCGCCCGCAACCCCGTCGTGATCGAGACCGCCCGCGAGGAAGACTTCAGCCCGGTGAAAAACGCGGAAGGCGTCGATTCCCCCGAAAGCTGCCGCCGCGACCTGCTGCGGCAATACGTGCGCTGGCTCGCCTCGGTCGGAGTGGAGGTCCCCCGCGGGCCCGGGGGCGACCCGGACCGTACCTTCGAAATCACGCCCCTGCGGGGCTTCGACCGGGAGTCCTTCGCGGCGGATCCCGCCAACCGGAACCTCTCCGTCCCCGAAGAGGGCGAGGTTTTGTAAAATCCTTGCCGTCCCGCCGGATCGTCTCCATAAAAGTTTATCAATCATGGACGCCGCAAAAAACTCCCGCGCCTTTTCCTCCCAGGTCGTTGACGGCAGCGACCGCGCGCCGAACCGCTCGATGCTCCGGGCCGTCGGTTTCGAGGACGAGGATTTCAAGAAACCGATCGTCGGCATCGCCTCGACCTGGAGCATGGTCACCCCGTGCAACATGCACATCGACGAGCTGGCCCGCGAGAGCGGCGCGGGCGTCGATGCGGCCGACGGCAAGTCGATCATCTTCGGGACCATCACGGTCTCCGACGGCATTTCCATGGGCACGAAGGGGATGCGCTATTCCCTCGTCTCCCGCGAGGTCATCGCCGACTCCATCGAGACGGTGGCCGGGGCCGAGGGCTTCGACGGGCTGGTCGCGATCGGCGGCTGCGACAAAAACATGCCCGGCTGCATGATAGCCATCGCCCGGCTCAACCGCCCCGCCGTCTTCGTCTACGGCGGCACCATCCTGCCGGGCATCCACCGCGAGAAGCCCGTGGACATCGTCTCCGTGTTCGAGGCGGTCGGCCAACACGCCAACCGGGGGATTTCCGACGCCGAGCTGAAGGAAATCGAATCGTGCGCGATCCCGGGGCCGGGTTCCTGCGGGGGCATGTACACGGCCAACACGATGGCCTCGGCGATCGAGGCCATGGGCATGAGCCTCCCGAACAGCTCCGCCCAGCTCGCGGTCGGCAACGAAAAGCGCGAGGACTGCCGCCGCGCCGGCGAGGCCGTGGTCGCCATGCTCGCGGCCGGCATCCGCCCCTCGGACATCCTGACGCGGAAAGCCTTCGAGAACGCGATCACCGTGACCATCGCCCTCGGCGGTTCGACCAACGCGGTCCTCCACCTGCTCGCCATCGCGAACACCGCCGGAGTGCCCCTGTCGATCGACGACTTCACCGAGATCGGCAGCCGGGTCCCCGTCCTCTGCGACCTGAAGCCGAGCGGCAGGTACAACATGTCCCATTTCTCCCGGATCGGCGGGCTGACCCCCCTCTTGAAAATGCTCCTCGACGGCGGCTATCTGCACGGCGACTGCCTCACCGTCACCGGGAAGACCCTGGCGGAGAACCTGGCGGACGTCGGGCCCTATCCGGATGACCAGGACATCGTCCACCCGCTCGACCGGCCGATCAAGAAGGACAGCCACCTGCGGATTCTGCGTGGCAATCTGGCCGAGGAGGGCGCGGTGGCCAAGATTTCCGGCAAGGAGGGGCTCGTCTTCTCCGGCGAAGCCATCGTGTACGAATCGGAGGAGGACGCCCTCGAGGGGATCCTTTCCGGCGCGGTCCGGGCCGGGCACGTGATCGTCGTGCGCTACGAGGGGCCGAAAGGCGGGCCGGGCATGCGGGAGATGCTCGCCCCCACCTCGGCCGTCATGGGCAAGGGCCTCGGAAAGGAGGTCGCCCTGATCACCGACGGGCGGTTCTCCGGCGGCAGCCACGGGTTCGTGGTCGGCCACATCACCCCCGAGGCGGCCACCGGCGGCCTGATCGCCCTCGTCGAGAACGGCGACCCGATCACCATCGACGCCGAGGCCGACGAAATCCGCCTCGAGATTCCCGAGGAGGAGATCGCCCGCCGGCGCGCCGGCTGGAGCCGGCCGCCCCCCCCCGAAACCCGCGGCACCCTCGCCAAATACGCCAAACTGGTCTCGTCGGCTTCGCTCGGCGCCGTGACCGACAGAGGGCTGTTCCCGGAAGCCGGCGAGCCGGCCGCGCGCTGAACGCCAGTCCGCATACCTATGAACTGGAACCGACTCAACCAATACTACCTCCGCCTGCCGGAGCTTGATTTCGCCCTCGATGTCAGCCGGATCCCCTTCCCGGGCGGCTTTCTCGCCGAGCACGAACCGCTGGTCCAGAAAGCCTTCGACGACATGGAGGCGCTGGAGGCAGGGGCCATCGCCAACCCCGACGAGAACCGGCGGGTCGGCCATTACTGGCTCCGCGACGCCGGCCTCGCCCCGGAACCCGCGATCACCGAGGCGATCCGCGGGACCCTCTCCCGCATCCACTCCTTCGCGGAGGATGTCCACGGCGGGCTCATTGCCGGGGCGGGCGGCCCGTTCGAGAATCTTCTCGTGATCGGCATCGGCGGGTCGGCACTCGGCCCCCAGTTCGTGGCCGCCGCCCTCGGAAACGAAAGGGAGGACCGCCTCACCCCCTGGTTTTTCGACAACACCGACCCCGACGGGATCGACCGCACCCTGGCTCTGCTCGAGGGCGCCCTCGACCGGACACTGGCCGTCGTGATTTCCAAATCGGGCGGAACCCCCGAGACACGCAACGGCATGCTCGAGGCCGCCCACGCCTGGGGGAAAGCCGGCCTTTCCTTCGCCGCCCACGCGGTCGCGGTGACCGGCGAGGGCAGCAAGCTCGACCGGCACGCCGAGTCCGAAGGCTGGTTGGCGCGGTTCCCCATGTGGGACTGGGTCGGCGGGCGCACCAGCGAGACCGGACCGGTCGGTCTTCTCCCGGCCGCTCTCCAGGGGCTCGACATCGACGGCATCCTCGCCGGGGCCGCGCGGATGGACCAGGCCACCCGCGTCCGCGAGACCCTCCGGAATCCGGCGGCCCTGCTCGCGCTCATGTGGCTGCACGAAACCGGGGGCGCCGGCGCCAAGGACATGGTCGTCCTCCCCTACAAGGACCGGCTCAGCCTCTTTTCCAAATACCTCCAGCAGCTCGTCATGGAATCCCTCGGCAAGGAGAGGGATCTCGAGGGCAATGTCGTCCACCAGGGGATCGCCGTTTACGGCAACAAGGGATCGACGGACCAGCACGCCTACGTGCAGCAGCTCCGGGACGGCGTGCCGAACTTTTTCGCCGTTTTCATCCAGGTCCTCCGGGCCCGGGCCGGCGGCGAATCGATCGAGGTCGAAAAGGGCGCGACCTCGGGCGATTTTCTCCACGGCTTCTATCTCGGCACGCGGGAGGCGCTCTCCGAAAACGGCCGGGCCTCCATCTCGATCACGGTCGGGGAGGTCTCCCCGGCGGCCGTCGGCATGCTGATCGCCCTGTTCGAGCGGGCAGTGGGCCTCTACGCAAGCCTCGTCGGCATCAACGCCTACCACCAGCCCGGGGTCGAAGCCGGGAAGAAAGCGGCCGCCTCCGTGCTGGACCTGCAGGGACGGCTGATCGAGCGCCTTTCCGCGCGGCCCGGCACCTGGAAAACCGTGGCCGATCTCGCCGACGAGTTGGATCTCGCCGGAAAGGAGGAGTGGATTTTCAAGCTGCTCGAACAGCTCTCGGTCAACCGGGAGGAAATCGAGCAGAATCCCTCCGCGTTTTCGCCCGCCGATATCAGCTTTCGGCACGTCTGATGCGTTGACACGGCCCCCGGTTTGCGATTGGATCACCGTTCGAATCCAAAAATCCACATCCCCTGATGAAAATCCTGTCCCTTCTCTTCCGCATCGTAACCCTCGCCGTAGTCGTGGCGCTCGGAACCCTCTGGTTCCTGAACAAGGACGAATTGTCCGCGATCCAGGACTCGTACAAAAACGCCGCCCAGGAGCTGAACGTTCCCGACGCCCCCCTGTCCGACGTCCTCAAGAAAGGCATGAACGATCTTTCGGACACGCAGGACGAGCTGAAGGAGTCGCAGGCGCGCGCCGCCGGACTCGACCAGCGGCTCGCCTCGACCCGCGAGGAACTCTCTTCCACCGAAGACCAGCTGCGGGCCACGAACCAGAAGCTCCGCAACACCCAGCGGGACCTCGAAACGGCCCAGACGGAGAAAGAAGAAGCCGACGAAGTCGCCGAACAACTGACCGCCCAGCTCAAAACCGTCCGCAACGACCTCATCCGGGTCAACAAGGAGAAGTTCGAGCTGAGCCAGCGGATCGAGTCGGTGGAAGACGAGAGGCGCGCCCTGGCCCGCCGCGTCCAGCAGCTCGAGGACATGGAGGAATCCCCAACAGAGGTCGCCGGAGGAGAGACCGACGAGGAGGAAACCGGAGAGACCGCCGACCAGGTGGCCCGTCTGCGGGAGCAACTGGACGCCGCGCGCGAGGAGCTTTCGCGGCTTTCGGAGAACCAACTCGGCGCCGCCCTGGCGGTTCCCGGCTCGGGGGACTCCTCCCTCGCGCCGAATCAGGTCCGCGTGAAATCCCTGAGCCTCGAACGCGGCATGGTCGTGCTCAGCCCGAGCTCCAGCGACGAGTTCGTAGGCGTGTCGAACCTGAAGGTTGACCGCGACGGCACCCCCATCGCCGACCTGAGAATTCGCGGAGTCTATCCGGATTATGTGGTCGCCGACATTCTTCCGTCGTCCGTTTTCGCCGACGCGCTCAAGAAGGGCTCCGTTTACTCGATCGAAAAACAATGAGCCGACGGACTCTCCGTTTTCGATTGCTCCTCGCCCTCCTGGCCGCTTCGGCCGGGTCCATTCTCCTCGGCGGCTGCGCCGCCAAATCCGAAGACGAGTCCACGATCCCATGGTCCCGCCCCGCCTCGTGGGAAGGGGGGATGCCCGGCATGGCACCCGGAACCGGTGGCTTCTGACCCCGGGCGACGCGGAGGATGACACCCTGTCCGCCCCTTTCCCATCCTCGATTCCGGATTCAACCACCCCCCAGCGGGGCAGAAGCATCCCGCTTCCTCATCCGGCGCCTCCATCGCCGCTGAAAGACGAACCAATATCCCACCGAGCCATGGATGACCGAACGACCGGCACTCTTTTCGTCGTCGCCACGCCGATCGGCAATCTCGGCGACACCAGTCCCCGGGCGAGGGACGTTCTCGGCTCGGTGGCGCTGATCGCCTGCGAGGATACCCGGGTGACCGGCAGATTGCTCGCCCGGTGGGAGATTCCGAAGCCGACGCTCCTTTCCTACCGGGAGGAGAACGAATCGGAACGCACCCCCGGCCTGCTCGCCGAACTGGAGGCCGGGCGGGACCTCGCCCTCGTCTCCGACGCCGGGACCCCGGCCATCAGCGATCCCGGCTTCCGGCTGGTCCGCGCCTGCCGCGCCGCCGGCATATCCGTGAGCGCCGTTCCCGGGCCGTCGGCCTGTGTCGCCGCCCTTTCGGTGAGCGGTCTGCCGTCCGACCGCTTCTTCTTCGCCGGATTCCTCCCCCCGAAATCCGCCGCCCGCCGCAGGTTCCTCGAAGACCACCGCGGGTTTCCCTCCACGATCCTCCTATACGAGTCGGTCCACCGGATCGAGAAGCTGCTCTCCGAGGTGGTCGAAGTCCTCGGAGAGGAGCGGGTGATCGCCGTCTCGCGGGAGTTGACGAAGAAGTTCGAAACCTCGTCCGTCGGCCCGGCGGGCGAAGTCCGGGACGAGGTGCTCTCCCGCGCCCGCAAAGGCGAGTACGTCGTCGTGCTCGCGCCGGAGGGGTTCGTGTTGTGAGCGGGTCCGCCATCCGCCGGGCCGCCGTCGTGGATATCGGCAGCAACACCATCAAGATCCTCGTCGGCGAGGCGCTCCCCGGAGGCGGGGTGGTCGTCCTCCACGACCAGTCGGTCGAGTGCCGGATCAGCCGCGGGATGTACAAGGAGCTGCCCCGGTTCACCGGAACCGCCATGCGCGAGGCGGCCCGGGCCGTCCGCACCCTCCTGGAAGGCGCCCGGCCGTTCGAACCCCGGCAGGTGGAAATCCTCGCCACCAGCGCCGTCCGCGACGCGGAAAACCGCGATGACTTCGTCCGCCTGATCGACGAATGCTGCGGCCGGACCCTCCGGATTCTGACGGGGGCGGAAGAGGCAGCCGGGATCGCCCGCGGAATCGCCGTCGAGCCGGATCTCGACCCCGGCGCCGACTACACCGTCGCCGATCTCGGGGGCGGCAGTCTCGAATGGATCCACTCGCGCGGCGGCGGCATCGCCCACCTCGCCAGCCTCGACCTCGGAGCCGTCCGCCTTCTCCACCGTTTCGTGCCGGACCCGGCCGCCCCCCTTCCTCCGTCCGCCGCGGCGGCCATCCGGGATTTCTGCCTGGATGTCTTCGCCAGAAGCCTTCCCCGGCTCGGGAGCGGGCCCGGCCGACGGCATTGGGGCACCGGAGGCGCGTTCACCATCACCCGGCTGCTTCTCGCCGGGGAGAGCGGCCGGCCCCTCCCCGACCAGTCCAACGAGATTCCGTTGCGGGATATCCGAAGGCTTTCCAAAAAGCTCGCCGCTCTCGATCTGGAGGACCGGAAATCCGTCCCCGGCCTTCCCCCGCCGCGGGCCGACATCCTCCCCGTCGCCCTGGTGGTGCTAGAAGCGCTCGCCTCCCACACCGGAGCCGACCGCTTCTACCACTCCTTCCACAATCTGCGGATGGGCCGCCTGGCCATGCTCCTGGAAAAATAGTCCTTGCGGCCCGAAATTCTTCCGCCCCGGGTCGCAAGAGACCCTTCCGCAAGACAACCCTTTTTCGACCGGGTCGATCTTTGATGTAGCGCAACCTTTTTATGACCAGGATGCAACTTCGAAGCAAACGCTTCTAGAAATTATATTTTGGCTTGGCAAAATTTCAGCCGTCCACGCGCCCAAAAATGTTTTAGCCGGTCGTAAAATTGGTTTCGAGGACGCAAGGATTTTTTTGTGCGCTCTACAATAGAATAGTATAATATGACAAGACCTTTGTAACCCGGTTTTCAAGTGACTCTTTTGAACCGATACCCGGTCTCACTTTTCTGCTCCGGGTCTTACTCTTCTGCTTGGTTGCTCTAAGTTCTCCCTGCCCTGGATCGGAGAACTCCAGCCGCCGATTCTTCGGGCAGCTATTCGTCATGATACATCTTACTCAGACCGGCGCCTGGGATTGGGCAACTGAAGTCATCCAACTGCGACTTCATTCAGCCTTCGTTCCCACTAGGAATACCGGAGGGCGGAGACTGCGGAATCACATCCCACCTGTGCGAGGATCGGGGGTTGGGGCGGGAGGAAATCCTGGGCTCCACTGGCACCCGGAACGGTTTTCCGGGTCAAGCTGAGGTAGTAGCATTATGTCCTCCCCTCCCCTGAACGCTCAAAGAAGCTCCACCGAAAAGCCGGTCCAGATGAAAAGCCGGACCAGATCCGAATAACCCGCACCTCCATCCAATTTTATACTCGTCCAGCTCTTATCTACAAGAATAGATACAAAGCCCATCCGACTAATAGACAAGCTAATTTCTTTTTTCGACCCGGGCATAGAGTCCTTTT
>JBKHCX010000071.1:0-13335 GCA_046541615.1 Puniceicoccaceae bacterium | reverse complement strand
TTTTTTTAATTGTCAGACAACAATTGGTGTTGCCAGCCGGGTGAGGACATGAGAGGCTCGGGGCATGAAGAGACGACATCGATTGAGGATCAAGCTGGGCGAGGGCTGCCGGGCCTACTACCACCTGATGAGCCGGACGGTGAACGGTGAGAAGTGGTTCGGGTTGCGGGAGAAGGAGTATCTGCGGAAGCTGATCCGGCAAGTGGCCGAGTTCTCCGGGGTGCGGGTGGTGACCTACACCGTCATGGACAACCATTTCCATGTCCTGGCCGAGGTGCCGCCGGAGCGGGTGGTGTCGGACGGGGAGATCGTCCGGCGGTTCGCCGCGCTCTATCCGGAACCCACCCCCTGGCAGCCTCTGACGGCGGACGCCCTGGCCGAGTTGCTCGCCGCGAACGACATCCGCGGGCAGGAACTGCGGGAGGAGCTGCTGGGACGCATGCACGACGTGTCGTGGCTGATGAAGACGATCAAGCAGCGCTTCGCGATCTGGTTCAACCGAGCGCGGGAGCGGTTCGGGCCGGTCTGGTCGGAGCGGTTCAGGAGCGTGCTGGTGGAGGGCGATGTCAAGGCGCTGCGGACGGTGGCGGCCTACATCGATCTGAACGGGGTGCGGGCCGGGCTGGCCGACGATCCGAAGGACTACCGGTTCTGCGGCTACGCCGAGGCGGTGGCCGGACACGGGACCGCCGCGGATGGCCTGGCGGTGCTGGCCTGCGGCGGCCTTGCGGGCTACCGGCAGAGCCTGTTCGGGATCGGCGCGGCTCCGAAGGAAGGGAAGGCGGCCATCGATCCGGCGGCGGCGGCCCGGGTGATCGACGGGGAGGGCGGCCGGCTTTCGATGCCCGAAGTCCTTCGCAGCCGATGTCGTTACCTGAGCGACAGTCTGGTCATCGGTTCGCGGAACTTCATTTCCGAAGCGCTCAAGCCGCTGGAGTCGCGACGAAAACGACCGATCCGGCCCCAGCCGATGGAGGGCGCGGATTGGGAAGGGCTGAACGTTTTTCCGAGAATCGGTCCGGAAAAATAACATGAAATGTGTTTGAGGTGAGCGAGACCCCGCATGTAACCTCCGGTATGCTCACCGAAAAGCGTCCCGACTGGCTCAAGGCCAAACTTCCCGCAGGCCCCGGTTTCCACGAGGTCCGGGAGAACGTGGAGAGGAATGATCTCCACACCGTTTGCAGCAGCGCCCAATGTCCGAACCTGGGCGAGTGCTGGTCGAGGGGCACGGCGACCCTGATGATCCTCGGCAACGTCTGCACGCGGGCGTGCTCGTTCTGCGCGATCCAGACGGGACGACCGACCGAACTCGACATCGGCGAGCCCGCCCGGGTCGCCGAATCGGTCCGGCGGATGGGTCTCAAGCACTGCGTGATCACCTCGGTCGCCCGCGACGATCTCAGGGACGGCGGGGCTTCGATCTGGGCGGCCACCGTCCGCGCGATCCGCAACAAGAACCCGCGGACGGCGGTGGAGATCCTGACGGCGGACTTCCGCGGACGGCAGGAGCACCTGGACGTGGTCCTCGACGCGGAACCCGATATTTTCAACCACAACCTGGAGACGGTGAAGCGGTTGCAGCGTCCGATCCGGAAGACGGCCCGCTACGAGCGCTCGCTCTGGTGTCTCCGCCACGCGGGCTCCCGGGGTTTCGTCACCAAGTCCGGCCTCATGCTGGGAATCGGCGAGAATAGAGATGAAATCAAAGAGGTGATGAACGATATCGTCGATGCGGGGGTCAGAATCCTGACCATCGGGCAATACCTCTCCCCCTCGCCGAAGCACGCTCCCGTGGACCGTTGGGTGACTCCGGCGGAATTCGAGGAATGGAAGGAATACGGACACGAAATCGGTTTCGACTTCGTGGAATCCGGCCCGCTGGTGCGTTCCTCCTACCACGCCGACGAGCAGTCCGCGCAGTTCAGCACCCGGCGGCAGGATCTGGCCCGCAGCGCGTAGCGGACGGACGCGCCGGGGCGCACGCCGAAACCCCCGGCTCCGGAATGACGGGGTGTCGCTGCTGTGCGGCCTTCCGAAGCGACGATACCCGCGGAGCGAAGGCGGACGGCTCGGCCTGTTCGGGCGGGATCGTTTTTTTCGAAGGCCTCCCTCGCTTTTCGATGAATTCCTCCCATGGGTTATGCGGATGCTCCATCTCGTTTTCATCACCCATGGCTCCACCGGCGATACGGTGCCCATGATCCGCCTCGCCGAAGAGGCCGTCTCGCGGGGGCACCGGAGTACTTTGCTGACGGGCGCCTTCTGGCGGGAAACGACGCAGAGACGGGGCATCCGGTTCGTGGCCACCCCGCCGCACGGGGAGCGGGCGGAGCAAGCGGACTTCATGCGGCGGTTCTCGGGTATCCGGAACAAGCGCCGTCTCCTGGAGGAGATGTTCTCGCAGGTGGATTCGTGGCAGGACGAAATCCTGCCGCTGCTCGACTCCGCTCTCGAATCCGCGGACGCTCTGGTTTGTTCCTACCTCTTTCCGTTCTACCACCGTCTGGCGGAAGGGAAGGGACTTCCGACGGTGTCCGTCCACTTCTGCCCGAACACCTATTTCTCGCCGGAGCATCCCCCGGCGGACCTGCCCACCCTGCCCCGGTTTTTTCCCCGCTCCTTGCGGCTGGGCTGGAACCGCGGCCTGACCTCCCTGGCCGACCGCTACCTTGTCGGCCGACTGAACAAGCGTCTGAGCCGGAGCGAACAGCATCTCGCCTCCTGGCTCCGATCGCCCGCCGGCTACAATCTGATCCTGGCGCCCGCTTCGCTGTTCCGCGGATCGGACACGAGCCTTCCGTGCTCGAATGTGTTCACGGGATTCCTCGCGGGCGGTTTCTCCGCGCACGAGACCCCGCCGGCCCCGGACGAGGCGACCTTCGACGGGGGACCTCTGCTGACCTTCGGCAGTGTCACCACTCCCGGCATGGAGAAGGAGTTCGAGGACCTCTACCGGCATTGGCCCGGAGACAGGCGGCTTACGATCCAGAAGGGTTGGTTCCGGCCGCCTCCGCCCCCGTCCGGGAGAGGGATCCGGATCATCGGACCGGCGCCCCACCGGGAGCTTTTCGCCCGCGCGTCCGTTCTGATCCACCACGGCGGGGCGGGCACGACGACATCGGCCCTTCTGGCGGGAAAGCCCCAGATCCTGATCCCCCACTTCGCCGACCAGGATTTCTGGGCCCAAACGGTCGGCCGCCTGGGATGCGGCCGCCGCCTGCCCTTCCGGGGGTGGGGCCGCAGACTCGCCCGTGTTCTGGAGCGGGTGGAGAACGACCGCTCCGTGGCCGACCGTGCGCGGGCGGTCGGCGACGAGCAAGCGAAAGAGAGCGGGGCGCGCAACGGTCTCGCGGCCATCGAGCGCTGGCTTGGTTCGGGTCGGGAAAGCCGGGCCGCCGCCCCGGCGAAGGTCTGAACGCAACGCCGCCGCCCTCCCTACGCCTTGCCGGCGAGGTGTTCGGCGATCTGGAGGGCGTTGAGGGCCGCCCCTTTCCAGAGCTGGTCGCCGACCACCCAGAAGGAAAGGGCGTTCTCGAGGGCCTCGTCCCGCCGGATGCGTCCGACACCGCACGGGGCGCGCCCCGAGTAGTCGAGCGGCATGGGATAGCGGGAGGCGCCGGGATCGTCGATCAACTCGGCGCCGGGGAACGCGCGCACGGCCTCCCTGGCCGCGGCCACATCGACCGGATCGCGGAACTGGGCCACCACGCTGATCGAATGCGCCCGGAAGACCGGAACCCGCACACAGGTGCAGGAGACCGGAAGACCCGGAAGCGAGAGAATCTTCCGGCTCTCATCCCGCATTTTCAGCTCCTCCTTCGTGTAGCCGTTGTCCTGGAACTTATCGACATGCGGGATCAGGTTGAAAGCGATGGGATGCGCGAAGGTGGACGGCTCGGCGCTCCGCCCCGCGGACCAGGCGCGGACGCCCGCCTCCAGCTCGGTGATGCCGGAGGCCCCCGCGCCGGAAACCGCCTGGTAGGTCGAGCAGATCATGCGCTCGAGCCCGAAGCGGCGGTGGAGAGGGGCGACGCCCATGAGGGTGATGGCGGTCGAACAATTCGGGTTGGCGATCAAGCCGCGATGGGATTCGAGGGCCTCCGGGTTGACTTCGGGCACGACGAGGGGAACATCCGCGTCCATCCGGAAGGCGGAGCTGTTGTCGATGACAACGGCTCCGGCCTCGACCGCCGCGGGCGCCATCGCGCGGGACCGGTCCGCCCCCGCGCTGAGGAAGAGGAAATCCAACCCCGCGAAGGCCTCCGGTCTTGCCTCCGCGACCTCGATCGACTCTCCTCGGAAGGAAAGGGCGCGCCCGACCGAGCGGGCCGAGGCCAGGAGCCGCAGTTCCGCGACGGGAAACGCCCGCTCATCGAGCAGGCTCATCAGCTCGCGGCCGACCGCCCCGGTCGCCCCGACAATTCCGATCCGCTTTCCTTCAGCCATGATTCACTCCTCCGATTCCGAAAATTTCTCCCTTCTTATCGACAAGTGTCTCGCCCTGTCAACGACCCCGACCCCGGTTTGCCTGACCGTCGATATCCGCCGGCAACGCCTGGACCTCTATCGCGACGGCGCGCTGCGCCGCAGCTTCGTCGTCTCGACCTCGCGCAAGCCTCCTTCCTGCGTCGAGGATTCCGAGGGAACCCCGATCGGTCTGCACGAGATCGCCGATCGGATCGGCGACGGCGAGCCGCGCGGGACGGTCTTCCGCGGAAGGGTCGCCACCGGTCGGCGCTACTGGGAGGAGCCGGAGACCGAGCGAAAGAAGAACCTGATCACCACCCGGATCCTCCGCCTGCGCGGTCTGGAGGACGGGCTGAACCGGGGGGCGGGGATCGACACCTTCGACCGCTACATCTACCTGCACGGCACCAATCACGAGGACCGTCTCGGGCAACCGTCGAGCGGCGGGTGCGTCCTCCTGGCCAACCGGGACGTCGAGGAGTTGTTCGACTCCGTGGACCCCGGGTCGCTGGTGCTGATCCGGGGATAGGCCGGCGGCCCCGGAATGCGTCGAAGGAATCCGCGGCGGAACGACCGGATTACCGGTTCTCCCGGCGGACCCCTCTCCCGGCGGGGAGCCCCTCTCACGAAAACGGATCGGGGGGGCTCTGGTAAAGCGGGATGTCGTCGTGCTCGCGGGCGAAGTAGTCGCAGTTCCACCGGGACTCGAAGAGGACGCAGAGGCGGTCCTGGTCGTCCCTCGCGAGAACCGCGCCCGAGAGGTGGCGGGAGAACGCCTCGTGGCCGGCAGCGCCGGGATCCACCCACCGCGTGACCGTCCAGGGGGCGTCCTCCGCGCGGGTCTCCGCCTGGTATTCCGAAGAGAGCCGGTGCCGCACGACATCGAACTGGAGACGGCCGACGGCACCGATCAGCGGAATCCGGCTGGAAGATTTCACGAGGGTGAACCGCTGGACGACTTTCTCCTGGAGAAGCTGCCGCAGGCCTTTCGCGAACCGCTTGTAGGTCCGCGTGTCGGTGTGGTGGAGAAAAAGGAAGCACTCCGGAGCGAAACGCGGAATCGCCTTGTAGCAGATGCCGGAATCCTCGGCCAGGGTGTCTCCGATCTCGAGATCCGGCTGGCCGGTCAGGCCGAGGATGTCGCCCGGGTAGGCCTCGTCGCTCGTGTCCCGGTCCCTTCCGAATACCTGGTAGGAATGGGAGAGGCGCACGGATTTTCCCGACTGCACGTGCTTCGCCCGGATGTCCCGGTGAAAGCGGCCGGAGCAAATCCGCAGAAACGAAAGGCGGTCCCGGTGGTTCGGATCGGTGTTGGCCTGGATCTTGAAGACGAACGCCGAAAATACGGGATGCTCGGGAGCGATCTCTCGGTCGGCGGTCTGTTTCGGTTGCGGCGGGCTCGAGTATTCGAGAAAGCCGTCGAGGAGAAGCTGGACGCCGAAATTGTTGATCGCGCTCCCGAAGAAGACGGGGGTCAGGGCGCCCCGGGCGATCTCCGCCCGGTCGAGTCCGTGCCCGGCCTCCTCGAGAAGCCGATCGGTTTCCAGTAGAGTCTCGAACAGCTCCGGACGGATCCGCTCCCGGAGCGCCGGATCGTCCACGCCGCTCACCCGCACGGGAGAGCGGAACGCCCCGCCGGCAACCCTCTCGAACCGGTTGAACCGTTTGTACGTTCGTTCGAAGATGCCGGCGAAATCCGGTCCGTTTCCGATCGGGAGATTGACCGCGAACGTACGCAGGCCCAGCCGCTCCTCGATCTCGTCGAGCAATTCGAGGGGCTCCCTGCCCGGCCGGTCGCATTTGTTGATGAAGGTGACGATCGGAATCCCCCGCCTGCGGCAGACCTCGAACAACTTCAGCGTCTGGTCCTCGATCCCCTTCGCGGCGTCCAGGACCATGATGGCGGAATCCACGGCGGTGAGGACCCGGTAGGTGTCCTCGGAGAAATCGCGGTGCCCGGGTGTGTCGAGGAGGTTGATCCGGAAGTTGTTGTATTCGAACTGAAGCACGGCGGAGGAAACGGATATTCCGCGCTGTTTCTCCATTTCGAGCCAATCGGAGGAGGTGCTCCGTCCGGTGCGGCGGGTCTTCACGCTCCCCGCCGACTGCTTCGCGCCGCTGTAGAGCAGCAGCTTTTCGGTGATGGTGGTCTTCCCGGCGTCCGGGTGGGAGATGATCGCGACGGTGCGCCGGCGGGCGGTCTCTATGGCAAGTGACGAAGGCATGGGCGGAGGAGCCGGGTCCCTCCCGGCGGTAAAACCGTCCACTGTGGGGGAACGGAGGCCGGCGACGCCAGTCCAATCTCCGGCGGGCTGGAAGCGGGACGGAGGCGCCGCCTTGTCTTCAGTCCACCCCGCCGCAGCCGACGTTGTGGTCCATCCGCCGCGCCGGATCTTCGCCCACCTCGGTGGAGACGATCCGGGCCGGCACGCCGACCACCGTAACATGCGGGGGGATGTCCTCCAGGACGACGCTGTTCGCGCCGATGCGCGAGCACTCGCCGATGGTGATGTTGCCGAGGATCTTGGCTCCGGCGCCGATCAGGACGCCCCGGCCGATCTTCGGATGCCGGTCGCCGCTCTCCTTGCCGGTTCCGCCGAGGGTCACCGCGTGGAGGATGGAAACGTCGTCGGCGAGCCGCGAGGTCTCTCCGGCGACGAAACCGGTGGCGTGGTCGAGGAGAATGCCCGAGCCGATCTCAGCGGCCGGATGGATGTCCACGGCGAAGAACTCCGAGGTCAGACTCTGGAGGTGCAGGGCCAGGTGCCGCCGGCCCCGTTTCCAAAGCCAGTGCGAGACGCGGTGGCAGCAGATGGCTTTGAAGCCCTTGTAATAAAGAACGGGAGTGATGTGGGTGTCGCAGGCCGGGTCGCGCTCCACGATCGCCCGGATGTCGCGGCGGACCGCCGCTCCGATCCCGGGGTCGTCGGCCATCGCCTCCAGGAAGACGTCTTCGAGGTGGAGTTCCCAGTGTCCGAGAAAGGTCAGTTTCTCCGCCAGTCGGAACGCCAGAACCTCCTCGAGGGTGGCGCGGTCGAGGACGATCTCCTGGATCTGGCGGGCGAGGACGGGCTCGTTCCCAATGATGTCGGCGGCGTCCCGGCGGATCTCCTCCCAGACGGGGTCGGTTTGGATGGCTGTGGTCATGAAGCGCGGAAAACGGTTGCGGGGAGTTGAAGTTATTTCTTTTCCGGTTTGGTTGTCCGATCCTGTCGGAACCATCACCCAAATCAACTATTACATGAAAAGCAAAGTCATCTCTCACTTCGTCGCGATCGCGGCCCTCTGCGCCACGGCGGCCGCCGCCGTTGAAACCGGGGCGGAAGCACCCGGGTTCACCCTGGCCGATACCAATGGAAACGAGCACTCCCTTTCCGACTTCGAGGGGAAGTTCGTCGTCCTCGAATGGCTCAACCACGGTTGCCCGTTCGTCGTCCGCCACTACGAATCCGGAAACCTCCCCGCCCTGCAGGAGAAATACACCGAAGACGGAGCGGTCTGGCTCTCCATCGTATCGTCGGCCCCCGGCAAGCAGGGACACCACCCGCCGGAGAAGGCCAACGCCCTGACCGAGGAGAAGGGGGCGAAGCCGACCGCCGTGCTCCTCGACGAGTCGGGCGATGTCGGCCGCGCCTACGGGGCGAAAACCACCCCGCACATCTACATCATCGACCCGGACGGCGAGCTGATCTACCAAGGCGCGATCGACAGCGCCCCCCGCGGCCGCGACCCGTCCGAGGTGACCTGCTACGTGACGACCTCCCTCGACGCCGCGATGGCCGGCGACCCTGTCCCGGTCGGCACAACCAAGCCCTACGGCTGCTCCGTGAAGTACTGAGCGCGGCCCCGCACGGGTGCTTGCCGCTCCCCGGCCGCCTCCGCTCATGCCGGATCTCCGGGCCGAGCCCGTCCTCGCGTTGACGGGGGCGGGCCTTCCCTCTCCTCGCGGAGGCGGGGAATCCGGAGCGGATCCCGCGCCGGCCGAAGTTTTTATAGGTTTACCCTTGTTCCCCGCCGGAAACACCTTATAGACGGGGTCCATGGAGATTTCAGACTTTCTTCCCGTTCTCATCCAGGTCTGCCTCGCGCTTGGAATCGGTGCTGCGATCATCCTCGCGAGCACGGCGATCGGGCAGAAGGGAAGAAAGAACAAGATCAAGGACACCGCCTATGAGTGCGGGGTTCCCCCGGCCGGAAAATCCCGGACCCGTTTCGCGGTCAAGTTCTACGTGACGGCGATGCTCTTCATTCTCTTCGACATCGAGGTGGTCTTCCTCATCCCCTGGATACTGACCTACCGCGAGTTTCTGGTGAACGGCATTCCGATCGTCGCCCCGATGGCGGTTTTCTTCGGGATCTTCATCCTCGGTCTGATTTACGAACTGAAAAAGGGAGCGATCGAGTGGGAGCGGTGATTCGGGGAACAGGAGGGTCGCGGCCGGGGATTCATGCATCTTGAGCGCTTCATAACCGGTTCCCGGATCATCGAAATCCGGAGTCCGGATCTTCCCGGGGCTCTCAACGAGCTTCTGGACGTCTGCGAGACCGAGGTTCTCGAGACCTACGGGAAAAAGAGGCTCCTCAAGGAACTCCTGGACCGGGAGCACACGATCACGACCAATCTCGGCAACGGTGTCGCCCTCCCCCACGTCAGGGTCCCGATGCGGCGCAACTACATCATGGCCGTCGGCCGCTGCCCGGACGGCCTCACCTACGACGGCTCGGACGACTATCGGGACGTCAAACTGATCCTCCTGCTACTGGCCTCCGAAAACGCGCGCAACTACCTGAACGCCCTCGCGGCCATCGCCGGCATCTTCCAGGACAAAAAGGTGGTCGATGATCTGATGCGACCGACCGATCTGGCGGAGTTCCGCCGGGAAGTGAAGCGAACCCTCGCGGGCGATCCCCGCCAACCGAAGCAGAAGCCGACCCGCATCAACCGGCTGATCCTCCGCGAGGCGGAGAAGATCGCGGTCAGTTCCCAGTGCCGCTCCGTTCTGATCTTCGGCGACACCTTCGCAGGAGGCATCCAGCTGACCCGGATTTTCCAGTCGCTGAAGACCGTGCTGGTGACCCAGGCCGGCGCGGAAGCCTTGGAGGACGAGGGGCAGGTCACCGAATATCTGCCGATCCGCTCCTTTTCGGACCACCGCATGTCCCAGTTGCGGTCGGCCATCCTGATCGGGCTGACCCGGGGCATCTTCCTGCCCGACGAGCTGATCTGCTGCGTCGGCGGCCTGCCGCAGAGCAACCGGTTCGACACGATTCTCCTGGTGGACGTATCGAGGGAGTTCCGCACCCTGTTCTCCGAACGCTCCCACACCCTGCCGCCCTCCATCCGGCCGGAGGTCATGGAGAGGGTGCTGGCCATCGCCATGGAACTCGGCGTCGAGGGGCGGGAGGGAAAGAAGGTCGGCTGCCTCTTCGTCCTCGGCGACACGCAGAAGGTGCTCGAATACACGAAGCCGCTGGTGCTGAACCCCTTCTACGGCTACCGGGAGGAGGACCGCAACGTGCTCAACCCCTTCATGGACGAGACGGTCAAGGAGTTCTCCTCGATCGACGGCGCGTTCATCATCCGGGGCAACGGCGTGATCGAGGCGGCGGGCACCCTCCTGCGGGCGCCGGAGTATCCGGACCTGCCCGGGGGGCTCGGCGCCCGCCACGCCGCCGCCGCGGCGATCACCAAGAGCACCCGCAGCCTGGCGATCGTGGTCTCGGAAAGCACGGGCCAGGTCAGCCTGTTTTCCCACGGGGATATGGTCTCGCTGATGGGACACCCCGTCGGCGGAACTTTTTGATTGCGGCCCGCGCGCGAATCGTCTTTTGTTCCCGGTTTTCTCCGCAAACACCATCATGCCACGCGAAACCATTATCCTCGAATGCACCGAAGCCCGTAAGGAAAACCAGCGGCCCACCCGGTACATGTCCACCCGCAACAAAAAGGTGCAGACCGAACGGGTCGAAAAGATGAAGTACAACCGCTACCTGAAGCGGCACACCCTTCACAAAGAGCTGAAGAGCGCGAAGTAGAGGCACCCGACCGGGCGGCCCTCCCGCCCGGGCCGCTGCAAGCGCATCCACGCGGAACCTGCCCCGCCGCCGGCCCGGAGGCCTGGATCAGGTCTCGATCTTTTCCCGGAAGGCGGCCCGGTCCCCGGCCTTGAAGAAAGCCGTTCCGCAGACGAAGGTGTCGGCGCCGGCCGCCGCGCAACGGGGCGCGGTCTCCAGATCCACCCCTCCGTCCACCTCTATCCGGAAGCCGAGTCCTTTCTTTTCTCGGTGGGCCGCCGCCGATTCGATCTTGGGCAGGACCTCTTCGCGGAAGGATTGTCCGCCGAATCCAGGCTGCACCGTCATCAGCAGGAGCAGATCGATCTCCTCCACAAAGGGAAGGGCGCGCTCGAGGGGTGTCGCCGGATTGAGGGCCAGACCGGCGCGCAGCCCCCTCCCCCGTATGCGGCGGAGCGTTTCCCGGATCGGATAAAAGGGTTCGGCGTGGATGGTGATCTGGTCCGATCCGGCATCGGCGAAGGCGTCGGCCAGCAGGTCCGGTCGCGCGAGCATGAGGTGGGTGTCGAAGAACAGCCCGGGAGCGAGAGGGCGGAGATCCCCGACCGTCTGCGGCCCGAAACTGAGGTTGGGAACGAAGCGACCGTCCATGATGTCGAGATGGAGCCATTCGACGGGCAGGCGGAGGACATCCTCCAGGCCCCCTCCGAGGGCGGCGTGATTGGCCGCCAGGATGGACGGAGCCAGTTTCTTCGAAGGTTTGCCGTTGGCGGGTGTCATGATCGGGAGTGTTTCAATCGAGATCCTTCGGGTTCACGACAACCGGGCCGAGGAACTCCGCGCCGAACTCTTCCTCGAGCAGGCGGCGGATCTCCGGATGCGTCTTGCCGATCAGCGTTTCGAGTTCGCTGGTCGTGGAGGGTAGTTCGCCGATGCGGGCGACGGCGTGTTCCAGATCGATCGCTCCGTCCCCGGCGTCCGCCGCGCCCCCGGCGGATCGGCCGTCGCCGAAAGTTTCCTCCGGCGGTTCGGGACGATCCGGGAAGGGCCGCGCGGCATCCGGCCTTTCCACCGCTTCGGCTTCCGCCGCGGCGGGAGCGGTGGACGCGGTGGATGCGGTGGACGCGGTGGATGCGGTGGACGCGGTGGACGCGGGCTTCAGGCCCGGGGGGGCCTCAATTTTTTTTTTGCCCCGCGGGCTCGGAGCCGACGAGGTCTGTGATCTTCCGCAGGACCGTGTCGATCGGCCGGGTGCGCGCGTGGTCCACCGCCCGGAGCAGGGTCACCTCGAAGTTGACCCGCTCGGAGAGGCCCTTCTGCACCGAGCGCTCCCCGGCCTTGAGGGCGTCGAGCACCCGGAGCAGGGGCTCGACCTCGAGACGCCGGCCCAGCTTGTCGGTCGCGCCCCCGTTGCGGATCGCCTCAAGCAGCGCCTCCCGGATCAGCCCCGAAAGGTCGGTCAGGATGCGGGAGAGATCCTTTCCCTCCTCGGTGAAACGGTCGGCGAGAGCGATCAGCCCGCCGTAGTCGGCCTCGGCGAGAGCCGCTCCCAGAGCCGCGAGATCCGTCTCCCCGGCGAGGCCGAAAACGGAGAGCACATCGGCTTCGGTGATGGTCGATCCGCAGAAGGAAATCAACTGGTCGAGGATGGACTGGGCGTCCCTCATTCCACCGTTGGCGAGCTTCGCGACGGCCCGGAGCGCGGCCGGCTCCGCCTCGATGCTCTCGCTGGAGGCGATCTCGGCGAGGCGGGAGACGATCGCGGCATCCTCGATGGGCCGGAACTCAAGCCGCTGGCAACGCGAGACGATGGTCGGCAGGACTTTCTGGCTCTCGGTTGTGGCGAAGATGAACTTCACGTGGGGCGGGGGCTCTTCGAGGGTCTTGAGCAGCGCGTTGAAGGCAGCCGGGGAAAGCATGTGGACCTCGTCGATGATGTAGATCTTGAAGGGACACTGCGAGGGGCTGTATTGGCAGTCCTCGCGCAGATCGCGGACCTGCTCGACCGAGTTGTTGGAGGCTCCGTCGATTTCGATCACGTCCATGCAGCTCCCGCCCATGATCGCCTTCACCAGGTCCGACTCCGGGTCGAAATCCACACTCGGGCTGGCGCCCCCGTTCAGCGCGCAGGCGAGGAGCCGGGCGGTGCTGGTCTTGCCCGTCCCGCGCGGCCCGATGAAAAGGTAGGCGTGGGCCAGGCGGTTCCGCTCGATCGCGTTGGAAAGGGTGCGGACGATGTGTTCCTGCCCGACCAAATCGCCGAACCGCTTCGGCCGCCAGCGGCGGGCAATGACCTGGTAACCACCTTTCACAGTCGATCAAAGTGATCGGCCCGGCGGAGCGGAGCAACGGAAAACTTCGCCGAGACAACGAAGAAGCCCCTCCAAACCTACCGCAAAACCAAATCTTTTTCAGAATTGGTCTGAATAGGCTTGCCAGCTTTGTGTGGATCTGCCAAACTGGATTCTATGTTTAAAAAAAGACCACGATTAAAACTTGGGGAAGGCACGAAAGCCTTCTACCATCTGATGAGCCGAACCGTGAACGGGGAGAGATGGTTCGGGGTGAAAGAGAAGGAGTACCTGCGGAAACTGATCTGGCAGGTGGCCGAGTTCTCCGGCATTCGGATCATCACCTACGCCGTGATGGACAACCACTTCCACGTTTTCGCGGAGGTGCCGCCCGAGCGGGTGGTGCCCGACGAGGAGATCGTCCGCCGGTTCGCCGTGCTCTATCCGGAGGTCACTCCCTGGCAGCCGCTTTCGGCGGATGCGCTCGCCGAACTGCTCGCCTCCAACGACGAACGGGGGCAGGCCCTGCGGGAGGGCCTGCTGGCCCGCATGCACGATG
>JBKHCX010000070.1:0-13493 GCA_046541615.1 Puniceicoccaceae bacterium | reverse complement strand
TCGCACGACTGAAGTCATGCGACTACGTGCGCCGCCGATGAAGGCCCGAAACGCAACGGGCGCTCTGAAACCGTCCGGATGGCCGGCGCGCCCGGGGGGCCGCCCGGTCGCACGACTGAAGTCATGCGACTACGTCGGGCGCGGGCGCATCAGCGCCAATCGGCGAAGGTCTCGCGGAAGAACGCGTCCCGGTCGGCATCGGCCTCTTCGGGAAGGTCGATGGTCCGCCGCCCGTGCTCCTCGTGGAAGGCGTGGAAGCGCGAGCCCTCGGAGAATCCCGCGAACGCGGTGTGGCACCCGCCGCCGAGCGCCCGGAGGAAGGCGCGCTCCCGGAGAACGGCCCTTTCGGTTTCGGGATCGCCGAGCGGGGCGAACCGGTCCCGCTCCCCCGCCCTGCCCTGGAGGGCGATCGCCGCCTGGCCGGCCGCCGGAATCATCTCGGAAACGCGGAGGGAGCGGAAGACCAGCCCGGCCTCGCCGCCGAGCCCCATCCGGGCGAGGCCGGCCGCGGCGAGAACCGTCGCATCGGCCTCGCCCTCGCGGATCTTCCGCAGGCGGGTTTCGACGTTTCCGCGGATCCCGGTGAACGTCGCCCCGGGAAAGAGCGCCCGCAGCTGCGCCCGGCGGCGCGGGCTGCCCGTCGCGATGGTTTCGGGGTTCGCCACGCCCTCGCGCAGCACCAGGACATCGGCCGGATCGGCCCGGGGCAGGAAGGCCACCAGTTCGAGGCCCTCCGGCATGGCGGTCGGCAGATCCTTCGCGCTGTGGACGGCCAGATCGGCCTCGCCGCCGCGGACCGCTTCCTCGATCTCTTTCGTGAAAAGCCCCTTGCCCCCCTTTTCCTCCAGGGACCAGTCCGCCTGCCGGTCGCCCGTGGTCGAGAGCCAGAGAAGAGCCGTCACCCAGCGCGGCTGGTACTCGATCACGGCGCGCTCGGCCAGCAAGGCCTGCGCGCGGGCCAGGCGACTCCGGCGACTCGCCAGAACAACGGTCTCGGCCATCATGACGAGCTTCCCGGGGGGAAGCCGCTTATCCGTTGTAGGCGGCCTGGGAGCCCTTGATGTTGCGCTTCGAGACCCAGGGCATGAGGCCGCGCAGACGGCGTCCGGTCTTTTCAATCAGATGCTGCTCGCCCTCTTTGAGGATGCGCTTGTAGTTCGGCAGACCCGCCTCGTATTCGGCCATCCATTCCCGGGTGAACTGCCCGCTCTGGATCTCCTTGAGGATCTTCTGCATCGACTTTTTGGTCTGCGCGTTGATGACCCGCGGCCCGCGGGTGATGTCCCCGTACTTCGCGGTTTCGGAGATCGAGAAGCGCATTCCCGCGATCCCCGATTCGACCATCAGGTCCACGATGAGCTTCAATTCGTGGAGACACTCGAAGTAGGCCATCTCCGGCTGGTATCCCGCCTCGACCAGGGTCTCGAAACCCGCCTGCACCAGGGCGCTCGCGCCGCCGCAGAGAACGGCCTGTTCTCCGAACAGGTCGGTCTCGGTCTCCTCCCTGAAGGAGGTCTGGAGCACCCCGGCCCGGGTGGAGCCGATCGCGTCGGCCCACGCCAGGGCGACTTTCCTGGAATTCCTGGACGGATCCTGGTGAACGGCGATCAGCGCCGGCACCCCCTTGCCCTCGAGATACTGGGCACGGACGACATGGCCGGGCCCCTTCGGCGCGACCATGATCACATTCACGTCGGGCCGGACCTCGATCAGATCGTAATGGATCGGGAGCCCGTGGGAAAACAGAAGGGTTTTGCCCTTCTCGAGATTCGGGGCGACATCCTGTTCGAAAACCTTTTTCTGGAGCATGTCGGGCACGCCGAGCATGATGACATCGGCCTTCGAAACCGCCTCGGCCGTGTCATAGACCTTGAAGCCCTGCTTTTCGGCGACCTCCCGCGATTTGCTCTTCGGGTAGAGGCCGATGATCACCTCGCATCCGCTGTCCTTGAGGTTCTGCGCGTGGGCGTGGCCCTGCGAGCCGTATCCGATGACGGCGAGGGTCTTGTCTTTCAGGATGGAGCGGTCGGCGTCTTTTTCAGTATATACTTTAGCTGGCATGGTGTTCTGGGTTGGATGGATTGTGGAAAACGGTTGATCGGGGGGGGATCAGGAGGGGGAACGGCCCCGTTCGAGGGCGACAGCGCCCGCCCGGGCCATCTTGCGGATGCCGAACGGCTCGATCAAATCGAGGAACGCCCGCACCTTGTTGTCGTTGCCCGTCACCTCGAGGATGACCGAGCGGGCGCTCACATCGATGACCTTGGCCCGGAAAATATCGCAGATCTGCATGATCTCCGGACGGGTCTCCGAATCGGCGGCGACCTTCAGAAGAATCAGCTCCCGGGCGACGGCCGCGCCCGCGCCGAAGTGTTCGACCTCGACGACGTTGACCAGCTTGTTCAACTGCTTCAGCGCCTGGTCGAGCGCCTGGTCGTCGCCCAGTATGGTGGCGGTGATCCGCGAAAGCCCCTCCAGGTGCACGGGACCGACGTTCAGTGTCTCGATGTTGAAACCGCGGCCGCTGAACATGCCGGCGACCCGGGCGAGAACGCCGAACTTGTTCTCGACGAGAACCGAAATGGTGTGCTTCTGGATAGTGCTCATGGAAACGAAAGCGGCGGAGAATGCCCGCCGGGGGACCGGGTGTCAAGGCGATGGTTTTCCCCCGCCCGGGCCCGATCTTGGCGTAGTCGCATGACTTCAGTCGTGCGACCCCGGGCGGCGGCGCACTCCGACGCCGCAGGCTGAAGCCTGGACACCGAACCTTGGTGCTCCCGGCTGCCGGGTTTGGTGTCCGGCCTTCCGGCCGCTCCCCCTCCATCGGGACCGTCGAAGGCGGCGCACTCCGACGCCGCAGGCTGAAGCCTGGACACCGAACCTTCGTGCTCCGTGGCCGGGTTTGGTGTCCGGCCTTCCGGCCGCTCCCCTCCATCGGGACCGTCGAAGGCGCGCACTCCGACGCCGCAGGCTGAAGCCTGGACACCGAACCTTGGTGCTCCGTGGCCGGGTTTGGTGTCCGGCCTTCCGGCCGCTCCCCCTGCGCCGGAGCGGTTCACACCAGAATCCTGGTCAGCTCGTTCAAATCCGGTGCCGCCGAATTGAAGACGGGGATATCGGTGAACTGTTTCAGCTCGCGGATGTGCAGGGGGGAACCGGAGCAGACTCCGGAGACCGCGTCGGGGGCGAGGCCGTATTTCTCCTCGAGGATGCGGATGCCGCCGAGAGCCCCGAAGGCGTCGTGGGCGGCGAAAACGAGGCGGTGGATGCGGTTCTTCACGTCGGGATGGGCCAGAAGCATGGCCGTTTCCCGCTGCAGGATGCCGTCGGCGAACTCGACGACCCAGTAATTCCTGGCGTTGTTGGCGAAACGCAGGTCGATTTTGTTGAAGACATCCAGGACTTCCTGCTCGGAAATCATGTAAGTGGACGGGTAGCCGAGGTGGGTGAAATCGTTGTAGCGTTCGGCCCCGGCGTCGTTCATCCGCAGGATGTCCTGCAGGCTCGCCGTCCCGGTGATTTTCGAACCCCGCACCCCGTAGCCCATCGTCGCCAGTGCCCAGACGCAGGCCTCGGCCGCCATGCTCTTGCCCGCATTCATGGCCGTGCCCACGACGAGGACGAGTTTGGCGCGGTTCTTCTTCTTGACGGTTTCCCTGGGCGCGATGAGGGAAAACCGGCGGGTGTTGACCACCTCACCCTGTGAGTCCAGGCCATAGCCGAGAACCTTGATCCGCGTCGGATCTTTGATCAGGGCGTTCTTGGTCTTCACAACTCCGATGACTCCGCTCCTGGCGATCAGATCGCAGTATGGCGGGATCGATTCCGGGATGAAGGCCTCGTAGTAGTCCGGCGAGTAGCGGTTGCCGAAAACAAACAGCGCCTTGGAGCCGATGTGGGTGTTGTGGATACGACCGGAGACGTTCTCCAACGTCCCGTGCTGACCGACGCGGACGATCTCCCCGAAGACCACGTCGCCGACTTCCGGTTTCTTCTCCGAAAAGCTGTAACCGGCGACCTGCCTGGGCTTGATCGTGAACGCCGCCGACGGGTGGAAATAGGCTTTGCTGAGTTTTTTCAAAGTGAGTCCGGGTTGAGAGTAACACTGGATAAATCGACGCGAAACTGTTTATGCAATCTCAAGGTGCAACGGGCTGGAGCGGCGCGGACGTCGGTCCCGCACATGGACGGCATGGAAAGGCGGCCCGGCGAGGTGGTGAAGGTGGCGAACGTCCGCGCCACCCCCACCGACAAGTCCGGCGGAGCAGGCGCCTGCGGGGTTGGGGTGAAACGCTCACCGGGGCCCACCTCCCCGGCATCCCCGCCAAAGGAATCTCCCGAGACGCCGCGCCGGGCCATCGATCAGTTCTCGGTGATGTCGTTCTCCGCCAAATTGCGGGCGAAGTCCCGGAGGTCCTCCACACTGTCGCCCTCGTCCATGATTTCGTGCCCGATCAAACTCTCGATGACGTCCTCCAAAGTGAGCACTCCCGAGAAGCTGCCGAACTCATCGACCACCATGGCCAGGTGGGCCCGTCGGCGCAGAAACATTGTGAAGGCGCGCTTGATGGGCATCTGCTCCGGAATAATCATGCCAGTGTGGGCGAGCGTCTCGATACGGCGGTCCCACTGGTCGTTGGCCGCCGCCATCAGCAGTTCATTCCGCAGCACGTAGCCAACGATATTCTCCGAATCCCCCAGAACCGGATACCTCGAAAATTTCAGCTCTTTTTCCGCTTGCAGAACCTCGCGAACCGAATTGCGGGCCAAAAGATATTTCACCACGGGCCTTGGAGTATAGACGTCGTTGACCGTTATGGATTGGAACCGCATGACGGATTGGAGCATTTTGGCATCGGACCTATCGAGGACTCCCTCGCGCTCCCCCATGAAGGTGGCTGCGTGAATCTCATCCCGGCTGATGGCGGGCTCCCGCCGGCCTCGGGTTATGATGCCGGAGAGGAGGGAGGAGAGCAGCACGAAAGGGGCGAGCAGAACCGTCAGGGATTGGATCAGATAAGCGCTCGGGACGGCAAGCGGCCGCCAGAAGGTGGCTCCCAGTGTTTTCGGAATGATCTCCGAAAGCACGAGGATGAGCAGGGTCAGGACCCCGGAAATCACCGAGAAAGGCACACTTTCGAACACCACTTGGGCTTGGGCGCCGACACCGGCCGCCCCGACCGTGTGGGCAATCGTGTTCAGGCTGAGAATCGCCGACAATGGGCGGTCCACATCGAGCTTGAGTTTCTCCAGCAGCTTGCCGGCCCGTGAGCCCGAATCCCGCAGAACCGAAATATAGGCGGGGGTCAGCGAAAGCAGCACCGCCTCGAGGATTGAACATAGAAAGGAGAGCCCGATTGCGAGAGAAAAGTAGAAGAGCAGTTGTTCCATTTGTGATGTTTACCAAGGTAAGTCCGCGTGAAACCGAGCTTCAAGGATTTTCCGCAGGGCCTCCGGTGCCGGTCAAAGGGGCTGGCGGGCGGTTCTCTCAAAATCGGCTGTCACTGCGGCGACGCCAGAAAAGGCTCTCGGGGGGATCCGGACGCAGGGGCACCAGGAAAGGTCCCGGACCCGAATGAACCGTATGCCAATCGTCGGACCGCAAGGTGGAGGATTGCTCCAGGATGCCCGTCCCGCCGTCCGCCCAGTTCAGTTCAAGAAAACCACGCGCGGCGGAGATGGAGAGAGGCGACGGCGCCGACAGGAGCGAGCCCAGCCCGGAACGCGCTCTTTCAATGCTATAAACAAATTCCTCACTCACCTTGTTGTAGATTGTAAAAACCTCGTTTTCTGTCAAATAGAACTCCGGATCCGTCCGCAACGCCGGATCGACGCCGTCGTCGCAGCGCAGATCAATCGGATCGAAGCCGTTCCAGCCCGGCGAGAGCAGCCAGATCTGCGCCTCCTCGACCGCCCCAATGCCGGTGCCGGGCCGCTCGATGTTCAGGCAGATAAAGCTGCGCCCGCCGAAAACGAAGGCCTCGGGCGACGAGGCCACCGTGTATCCGTCCTCGACCGCTTCTTCCGGCAAACCCATCTCTCCGGCCTCCGACCAGTTTCCGCCTTCCTCCCGCTGGAAAAAGCGGAAAAGCCGCCCGTCCTCGACCACGCCCACCACCAGCGCGCCGCCCGCTTCCGGGGCATGCATCGCCACCGGCAGACCGAGGTCCTCGTCCGAGGCGTAGATCGTCGTGCGCTGTCCCGAAGGCAGCTCGAAGTGATACAGCTCCCCCTCGGCGACATCCGGCCCGGTCGCGAACAGCACCGCCGCCTCGTTGGTGATGAAACGCGCGTGGGACGGCTCCCGCGGGCCGAAGGGGACCAGCGGAATCTCGTTCGCGGGGTTGCTCAGGCTGGCCGCCGTCAGCATCGGCTCGGTGCCGTCCTCGAGAATATACATCACCCACTTCTCGGTCAGGTCGGGGCCCTGCGAGGTCTGGAAGGTCGATCTCGTCACGCTGTTGTCGGCGAAAATCGGGGCGGTCTCCCAGCCTTCGCGGGTCGGGCGGGCCTCCCAGAGATTGGGCGATCCGCCGATCCGCCGATTGTAGATCAGGGACCATCCGCTGTCATCGACGGCGAACTCCGGGCCGTTCCAGGAGATCAGCAAGGGGGTCGCTTCGGTCGCGGCCGTTTCCAGCGATCCGGGAATCAAGCCGCCGCTCTTTTCGTCGAGCAGGCCCAGCCAGATTCGCCCGTCCGAGGTCTGGAAGGCCATCTCATTGCCCACCGGATTGACCTCCGGATCGATCCAGCCGCTGTCCGGCTCGCCGATCGGGAGGGCGGGAACGCGCTCCGGTCGGGCGGCGTCGTAGGCCTGCCGGATTTCGGCGAAGCTGCGCAAGGCGGGCTCCTGCGCGAGGCTGCTTCCCGCCGGAACCTCGGTCAGGAAAATCGCGTGCAAGCCCCGTTTGCGGTCGATCCAGGGGTAGGTCCCATAGGCTCCCGGCGAGGTGACTTCCTCCACCCCGAACCGCGCCGGATCATCCGCCAGCACCCAGGCCCCGAAACTGTAGTAGGGGGAGCGGCCGTAGGGATAGTGCGGACTTTCCTCGAAGAAAGGGGATTTGGCGATGGGCTTGTCCCGTCCCTCGCCGGAGTAGAACGGGGCGAGCGAGGCCGTTCCGAAAACCAATTCGCCATCCGGCCCCAGCCCGTTGGCCGCGAGCATGCCGAGAAACCTCAGGTATTCGGCGCCCGTCGTCACCACCCCGCCCGCCACGGCGGGGTTTGGGAGAAAATTGGAGAAACTGGACCCGGTCATCCCGAGCGGTTCGAAAAGAAAGTTCCGGGCGACCGCCTCCCAGTCGGGCAGTCCGGTCGCGCGGACCGCCGCCAGACCCGCCGCCTGCATCCCCCCGCCCCAATAATAAATCACTTCCCCCGGCGTGTCGGACACGGCGACCTCGGCGATCTCGGACACCGATTCCTCGTGATTGAAGCTTGGATTCCATTGCAGGGTGTTCTCCCGGGCATTGGCGGGAACCATCCCCGCCGTCATGCCGAAGGCCTGCCGGATGGTGATGCCCTCCTTGTCCGGCCGGTCGAAATCATCGACGTAAAGGCTGATCGGATCGTCGAGCGAGAAATACCCCGCCTCCGCCACCGCCAGCATAATGGCACCGGCGAACCACTTCGAGGCCGAGGCCATGGGCAGGACCGTAAACTCGTCGATCCCGTCCTCGAAGGCGTAGATCCGCTCGTCCCCCTCGTAGAGGTAGAAGGCAAAGGGCTCGAGGAAATCCTCCGCCAGTTGCTCGTGGAAGGCCTCCAGGCCGCCCAGATCGTAGTCCGCCTCCGCCGCCGGCATGGCCAGCAGGTATTCCCAGACCGGGCGCACGACCGGCTCGCCCCCGCCGTCCAGCTCCAGGGCGGCATCGACGCTCAGGGCGTTGTGATAGTTGTCCTCGGGATCCCCGTCGAAGGCGATCGGCGCGGCGAAGTAGAGCCGGCGCGACTGCCGGTAGGGCGCGGTGGCATCGTCCACCACCCGCTCGCCCCCGTCGTCCGTCATACCGTAGGCGACCCAGGTGGGCGACTGCAAATCCGGCGGCACGGCCTCGTCGAGCAGGTGGGTGAAGCCATAAAACCGATCCGGCGGCGTCGCCCCCGGCTCGGCGATCCAGGCCGCCGGGCCGCCCCGCCACCAATCGGTGGCCGAAAACTGAATGCACCGGGCCACCGCGTGCCGCTTGGCCGTGAATCCGGCATGACCGCCCCCCTGCGACTGCCCGGCCACCAGGAAACGGCTCCAGTCGGGCGCACCCCCCGCATCGACGAACCGGTCCCAGCCCGCCTCCGGATCGGCGGCGGCGAGGTAGCCGAGCAAGGCCTCCAGCCGCCCCTCGATCGAATCGTCCGCATCCACCGTCACGTCATCATGCAGATCCTCGCCGGTATGGATCTCCATCCGCGCCTGCCGGAAACACTCGTCACTCGGGGCGTTGCGGCACAAAACCATGTTGATCGACTCGTCGTTCGGGTAGCTCAACCCGATCACATGATGCCCCATCGCGGCCGCCGTCTCGCAGAACCGGACGTAGTCCGACGGAGCCGCCCCCGTCCCAGGATAAAAGAGCAGCAAATAGCCCGTCGCCTTACCCGGTTCCGGAACGAAAACCCAATGATCGTCGTCCTCCGCGCCCAACTCGGGATTGGTGGCCACCGGGGCGACCTGGACGACATCGAAGGCACCGGCGGCCCCGGATCCGAGAACAAAGAGCAGAACGCGGATGAGGCTGGACGGTCGCATGGCCGTAGTATAGCACATCCAACCCGAAAAAGCCTCCGGATTTCACGGAATTTCACGCCCCCCTCCCGGCCGCGCCCGGCCCGGGGCGCCGGAGGCCGCGGCGCGCCCCTCCAGACCACGGTTCGACGCGCGGGTCCCCGGGGACCGAAGCGCTTCGGAATCTCCCGGCGGGGTCATTCATCGGGGCATGTGCTATCCAGCCTCACGAGACTTTCAGCATTGACGCAAAACTATGAGAAAAGACATCTTCCCCACATGAAGAAGCTAGGGGATGCCATACGCCGACTGATGGAAGCCAGGAAGGTCACCGGCGTCCGGTTGGCGGCGGACATCGGGCTGACGCCACATCGGGCAGGCGCATCGCCCTGGAGTGCAAGTTCAACATCCATCGGGATATTGAGAAGACCCGCATCACCGCCGGGATCGTCCGCGACCGGCTCAGGTGCGAGATGGTGTTTGTAGTTGTGCCCTTCCTGCAGGACACCGACCGAACTTTGCTCAAGGATGAGAGATTGGTTCTTGTTTCAGGCCATGACGCTATTGAGTCCCTGGAAGATATTATTCGCCAATGACGATCACCGACTACCACGCCAAGTATTACGCCCAAGATCTGACGCTGAAGAACGTGAACGGTGTGGGTCGTCTGTCTCGCGCACTTTTCGATGCCCAGGTGGATCTCAATCCACATCAGATTGAAGCCGCTCTGTTTGCTCTCAATTCTCCGCTTTCAAAGGGCGTGATTCTGGCTGACGAGGTTGGACTCGGGAAGACGATTGAGGCAGGCATCATTCTCTGCCAGCTCTGGGCCGAGCGAAAACGCCGCATCCTTGTGATTGGTCCGGCGGCGATTCGAAAGCAGTGGGCACTGGAGCTAATGGAGAAGTTTAGCTTGCCCGCGACAGTCCTCGACACTCGGGGTTACAATGAGTTGCAGCGGGGCGGAAACCCGCGACCATTCGAGCAGAAGCAAGTTGTCGTCGTTTCATTTCACTTTGCTAACCGATTCAAGGAAGAGATTCGTAGCATCCCATGGGACATGGTTGTCATCGACGAGGCCCATAAGCTTCGAAATGCCTACCGGCAGAGTAGCCGGATCGGCCAGGGTATCCGATGGGCCGTCGAGGATCGAAAGAAAATTCTCCTGACAGCCACTCCGCTCCAAAACTCTCTTCTGGAGCTTTATGGCCTCTCCACGTTGATCGACGATCTCATCTTTGGGGACCCCGGTGCATTCCGCTCCCAATACATGAACGCAGGAGCCAATCTGGAAGAGTTGCGCAAGCGACTTTCAGGCTTCTGCAAGCGAACCCTGCGGAAGGATGTTGTCGAGTATGTCAGTTATACGAAGCGCCGTCCGATTACTCGTCCATTCAATCCCACCGATGACGAGCAGAAATTCTACGAGGCGGTCTCGGCTTTTCTACAGCGCGAGGATTCCTACGCCATTCCAAAGCAACGCCGACACCTGACGGTTCTCATCCTCCGCAAGTTATTGGCTTCTTCGGTTGAAGCCATCGCCGGAACCTTGGACACTATGATCAAGCGGCTGACGGACCTGAAGGACGGCAAGATTGCGGATGCCGGACTGCCGGAAAAGTGGGTCGAGGACGAGGAGATGGAAGAGGATATTCTTGATGAGTTCCTCGATGAACAGGAAGGTTCGGAAGATAGGCTCCCGCGACTGGACATTCAGCATCTCTCCGAGGAGACCCGCGAGTTGGAGAAGTTGGTCAAGTGGGCACGGTCGATAGGCACAGAAACTAAGCGAACTGCCCTCCTTCAAGCACTCGACGTTGGGTTCCAAAGTATGCGGGACATGGGAGCTGCGGAGAAGGCACTGATCTTTACCGAGTCCCGACGAACTCAGGAGGCGTTGAAACTCTTTTTGGAGGCGCATGGATACGCAGGAAAGGTTCTACTTTTCAACGGCACCAATTCCGGGCCGGAGGCCAAAGCAGTTTATGACGCTTGGTTGGAAAAAAATCGGGAGTCCGGGCGCATCTCTGGTTCCCGTGCGGTCGATGCCAGAACCGCGCTGATCGAACACTTCCGGGACCACGCCAGCGTTTTGATTGCCACCGAAGCCGCTGCGGAAGGCGTCAACATGCAGTTTTGCTCCTTGGTCGTGAACTACGATCTCCCTTGGAATCCCCAGAGAATTGAACAGCGGATCGGTCGCTGCCACCGCTACGGCCAGAAGTATGACGTGGTCGTCATCAACTTCATCAACACCCGCAACGAGGCCGACCAGCGTGTCCACCAGCTTCTGCAGGACAAGTTCCTGCTCTTCGATGGCGTGTTTGGGGCTTCAGACGACGTCCTCGGCACCATCGAAAGCGGAGTCGACTTCGAGAAGCGGGTTTTGGCGATCTATCAGCAATGCCGCACCCCCGAGGAGATCGATGCGGCCTTCCAGCAACTGCGGAAGGAACTCGACGAATCCATCCAGGCCCGGATGTCTGACACCCGGCAGAAGCTTCTGGAGCATTTTGACGAGGACGTCCACGGGCGTCTCAAGCTTGAACTGGCCGAAACCAGGAATCACCTCGACGCGGTGGGAAGACGCTTCTGGGGACTCACGCAGCATATGCTGTCGGACCGTGCAGAATGGCACCCGGAGGATCATTCATTTGTTCTCAACCGAGCCCCGAACGAAGGCATTCAGCCGGGCCACTACTTTCTCATCAGCAAGAACAAGCGCTCCGATGGAAAGCTGCCGGGCGATGATCATGGATCGTTTCTCTACCGCCTGTCCCATCCCCTGGGGGAATGGGTGACGGATAGCGGCAAGGCACTCTCGACCGAGGTGAAATCGGTCGTCTTCGACATCACCCACCATCCGACCCGCCTAGCTCTGGTTGAGGCCATGCAAGGGCGCTCGGGCTACCTCCGGCTGTCCCGGCTGCGGATCGAGAGCTACGAAGAGGAGGAATACCTGCTATTCTCGGCTTTCGACGATGCAGGCCAGTCCCTCGATCAGGAATCCTGCGAAAAGCTCTTCAACTGCGGCGGATACACCGAGGAGATCGAAAGTCTGCCCGAGTCGATTGCAGAGCGTCTGGAGCGCGAGGCCAAACGCCACACCGAAGCAACCATTAGCCGCTCATTGGAAAGTAACAGCAAGCACTTCCGGCCCGCTTGCGAGCGCATCGAAAAATGGGCCGAGGATGTCGTCAAAGCGGCGGAAAAGGCCTTGGAAGACGCCAAAGCCGAGATCCGGGCTCTGCGCCGGGAGGTGCGCCTGGCAAACACCCTCGAGGAGCAGCACGATATCCAGGAAAAGCTGCGCGATGCCGAGAAACGGAAACGCCGTGCCCGCAACCGCATCAATGAGGTTGAGGATGACGTGGATGAAAAGCGCGACGAGATCATCCGCTCCCTGGAGAAGAAGCTTTCCCAAAAAACTGAACTGCAAACGCTCTTCACCATCCGGTGGCGAGTCATCTGAACCTTTGTGAAAACCCTGTCATGACGAAATACGAAGAACTCATCGAGAAGCTGAAAGTCCTGTTCGAGCTGGACAAGGCGGACCTTGTTTTTGGCATCCATCGTATCATCAAATCCCGGCACCGCGAAATCCTCCGCTACCTGCAAGGAGCGCCCGGATACGATGGCCCGATGCTCAAGCGCAAGGTGATCCAAGTCCTCGGCGACCTTCAGGCTGCGGGGCAGGAAGATGAATCGGAGCGGCTGCGGACGGAGATTATCGAAGAGTTTGGACGGCGTGCTTTCAACGATGCGGCCGAATTGGTGAACGAGGACGCCAAGGCGCACGATCTCGGGCGGCGGTGGATGGTCTTGCAGGATGGTCAGGGGCACTACGGACGCCGCTCGATGGAGCAACTGGAGACGGAGGTTTACTCTCACCTGCTCGAATTCTTCGGACGCTACTACGAAGAGGGAGACTTCATTTCGCTCCGCCGCACGCGGGCCGGGGCCAAGCCTTACGCCATCCCCTACAGCGGGGAGGAGGTGGTGCTCCACTGGGCCAACAAGGATCAATACTACATCAAGTCCTCCGAGGACCTGAAGGACTACACCTTCACGGTCGAGGAAATGGGCAGCCGCTTCCGTGTCCACTTCAAGTGCGCACGCATGGACCCCGTGGCCAACAACAACAAGGCGCACCGGGCCTTCGTGCTCGATGATGAAGGCGAGATTGAGGCAACCGACGATTCCCTCGTCATCCCGTTCTACTTCAAAATCTTCGAGCGCAAGCCGACCGAGAAGCAACAGGTTGAGGCGCTGGAGGAATCCCTGATGGCCGCTCTCGGGAACGAGTGGAAGACCCGCCTCAATCAGCAGGATACGAGCTACACGGGAAGCGGCGAACGAACGCTCCTACAGAAGCATCTCCAGAACTACACCCGGAAAAGCACCACCGACTACTTCATCCACAAGGACCTCGGCGGCTTTCTGAAGCAGGAACTGGACTTCTACATCAAGAACGAGGTCATGTATCTCGACGATGTGGACAATCGCCCCGCCGATTACCTCACCGCCGAGGTGCGCAAAATCAAGGCCATCCGCTCCGTCGCCAAGGACCTGATCGACTTCCTCGCCCAGTTTGAGAACTTTCAGAAGCGGCTCTGGCTGAAGAAGAAATTTGTCACCGAATGCCACTACTGCATCACCCTCGACCGCATCATCGAGAACGCGCCTGAGTTACTGCCCGAGATCGCCGCCAACGAAGCGCAGCGGAAGGAAGGGGTGAAGCTGTACGCCATTGACGAAATTCGCG
>JBKHCX010000069.1:0-13790 GCA_046541615.1 Puniceicoccaceae bacterium | reverse complement strand
CGGTGCCTCAGAACGTGTAGCTCAGGTTCGCGAAAAAGGTCCGTCCCTCCCGCGGCACCCCCGGCACCTCCTCGAAGTCGTCGTCCCACAGGTTCCACACCCCCACCCACAGGGCCGCGCCGGGCAGCCGGTCGGTCCGGAAGCGGAGGGCGGCGTCCGTCAGCCAGGCGTCGTCTCCCGAGCCGCGGAGCAGATTCTCCCGCTGGTCCCGCCACTCGGTGTCGGTGCGGAGGCCGACCCAGGAGGTGAAATCCCAGTCGAGGCTCACCGTAACCCGGTGCTCGGGGTAGTTGAGCGCGTAGAAGCTGGCATCGACGTCGAGGCCGCCGTAATCCTCGTCCTTTCCGAGCCAGGCGTAGCCGAGGGAAATCCGGCCGTCCTCCCATCCGTAGCGCCCGAGAAACTCCAGCCCGTACACCCACAGATCGACGGGATTGGCCGTCCGGGCCACGCCTCCGTCGGTCTTGAAGGTCCAGTCGGTCAGATCCTCGTCGCGCCGGAGAAACGCGGCGGCGTCCAGCGACCAGGGACCGGTGTCCGTCCCGCCGCCGACGGTGAGGTTCCACGAGGTCTCGCGGTCCAGACCGGGATTGCCCCGGAACAGTCCCTCGGCCGGCGAGGAGGCGAGCGCCGTGTAACCGGCGACCTGGCTGGCCCCCGAGGCATCGGCGTAGAGGGTCCACCCGTCGCCGTCGCCGCCGCGCCGGGCGTATTCCAGGCGCGAAACCGGGAGAAGCGCGCCGTCCACCCGGTTGGACTCATCCCAGTGGGCGCCGAGAAGAGCGGTCCACTCGCCCCCGGTGGCTTCCCAGGTGCGGTCTCCGGCCAGGCTGACCGATCCGTAAACCTGCGAGTCGTACGGGCCGAAGGTCAGGGCCGTGCTGTCGATCTCGTCGGCGTAGATCTCCGCCCCGTAGCGCACCCCGAAGCCCCCGGCCGGAACGCGGCCTTTGAGGGCTCCGCCCCCGGACTCCGTCTCGTGGATGAAGGGATTGCCGGCATCCGGCGCGAAGCGGTTGAAATCGTAGTCGTCGGAGTTGCGCCGGTAGTGGCCGCTCAATTCCATCCACTCCCCCTCGTCCGGCTGGTGGCGGTGGTTCACGGCGAGCAGGCGGGTCTTGATATTGTCCCGCTCGAAGGAATCGAAGGGGGCGGCATAGAGATTCTGGAGCCCGAAAACCTTGTGCTGGTAGCCGGCGAAGAAATCCGTCTGGACCGTCTCCCCCCGGCGCTGGACCCGGCCCGCGTAGCGGTGGAAGCTGTGGTCGGCGTGGTCGAGATCCCCGTCGGCCCCGGAGTGCGCGAAATTGCCGTCCGCCAGCCACTCCCCGCCGTAGCCGTCTTCTCCGAGAGCGAGCCCGCCCCGCGCCTCCTGCGCGTTTCCATCGTGCTGGCTGAACCCGGCCACGAGTTTTCCGCCCTCGCGCACCGGCGCCCACCCCCAGCGGATCGAGCCCGCCGTCGAATTGAAGGCGCCGAGCGCGTTGGCCGAGCCGGTCCGGATCCGCGGCTCGAGGAGCATCGCGGCCGGCACCGGGATCTCCGCCGAGTAATGGCCGGTCTGCGGGTCGATCAGGGTGGCCGCGCCGATGACGAACCCCGTGCTCTCGAAGGTGCCTCCGCGGATCGTGACATCCGCCTGCGCCTCGTTGAACAGGCGCCCCTGCACATCGACCCGGGGGTCGAACTGCAGGGCGGAGACCGGGGTCTCGTAGGTCGCCGAAGGAGTCGCCACCGCCGGAACCAGAACCGGGGGCGAGGACGGATCGATCCGCACGTCGGCCGCGTACGACAGGACGGCCGCCGCCAGTGAAACAGGAAGGGTGGAGAGAATGTTCCGTATTCGCATCGGACCGATAAACAGAAAAATCCGCCCCCCCGGTCAAGGGTTAACTTTACTTTTATATGGTTAACCCAATTGCGGGGCGGATGCGTCCGAGGCGGCCCCGCCGCGGGATTGTTCCGCATTCGAGTTTGCGCCCCCGGGGTGGCGGCCCGTAGAAGACGACCCATGATCACACTACGGGATGTTTCGCTCTCCTACGGCGAGAAGGCGCTTTTTCAGTCGATCAACGTGACGATCGGTCCGCGCGACCGGATCGGGCTCGTCGGCGTGAACGGCTCCGGCAAATCGACCCTGGTCAAGATCCTGCTCGGCGAGGTCACCTTCGACGAGGGCGAGATCGAGAAGCCGGGCTTTGTGAGCCTGGGCTACCTGCCCCAGGACGGGATCGAGTGCCGGGGGCGCACGCTTTTCGAGGAGGCGGAGCAGGCCTTCGGCGACGTGCTCTCCCTCCAGGCGAAGATCGACGAGGCGACCGAGCGGATGTACCAGCTCGATCCGGAGGAGGAGGAGTACTACGACATCATCGACGCCATCGGCGAATGGGAGCACCAGCTCGAGGACCACGAGCCGGAGAAGATGAAGTCGCGGATCGAACGCGTCTTCCTCGGCCTGGGCTTTTCGATGGAGGACCTGGGCCGCGACACGGGCGAATTCTCCGGCGGCTGGCAGATGCGGATCGCCCTCGGCAAGCTTCTTCTGCAGACCCCTTCCCTGCTGCTTCTCGACGAGCCGACCAACCACCTGGACATCGTCTCCCAGCACTGGCTCGAGGGCTACCTGCGCGACTACCACGGCTCGCTGATGATCATCTCCCACGACCGCGCCTTTCTCAACGCGGTGACGAACCGGACCTTCGAGCTGAAATTCGGCAACCTGAACACGTTCTCGGGCAACTACTCCTTCTACGAAAAGACGAAGGCGGAGCAGATCGCCACCCAGCGCCGGAAGGCCGAGAACCAGAAGAAGGAGATCACCCGCCAGAAGGAATTGATCAACCGCTTCCGCGGGAACCAGAAGAAGGCCGGCATGGTCCAGAGCCGGATCAAACAGCTCGACAAGATGGACATCGTCGAGGTGGAGCGCGAGGAGAAGAAGATTTTCTTCCGCTTCCCGCCCCCGCCGCCGGCCTCGCAGAAGGTGATCGAGCTGAAGGATGTGTACAAATCCTACGGCGACATCCAGGTCTTCCGCGGGCTGGACCTCCGGATCGACAAGGGCGACCGGATCGCGGTGGTGGGCGTGAACGGCGCGGGGAAATCGACGCTGGCCCGCATCCTGGCCGGAGTCGAGCCCATCGACTCGGGCGAGCGGGAACCCGGCGTGCAGACCGTTTTCGGCTATTTCGCCCAGCAACAGGCCGAGGAACTGGACCCCGCCAAGACGGTGCTGGAGGAAGTGGAATCGGCCTGCCCCGGCGACGGCGAGGCCAACCCCCGCGCCGCGCTGGGCGCGCTTCTTTTCACCAAAGGGGATCAGGCCAAACCCGTCAGCGTGCTATCGGGAGGCGAGCGCAACCGGGTCGCGCTCGCCAAGATGCTGATGCGGCCCTGCAACTGCGTGATTCTGGACGAACCGACCAACCACCTGGACATCCGCAGCAAGGAGGTTCTGCAGGAGGCGATCCGGGACTTCAACGGAACGGTCATCCTCGTGAGCCACGACCGGGACTTTCTCGATCCGGTGGTCAACAAGGTGCTCGAGGTTCGTCCGGACGGAAGCCGGATGCTCACGTGCAACGTCTCCGAGTACGTGGAGCGGGTGCTCGACGCGGAGAGCAACTGAAGCCGTTTCCCCGCGGAACCGGCGACCCCACGCCTTATGGACCTGTCGGGCGGACAATGGATCGCGGCCTGCGCGGCGGCCTTCGGGGTGGGGCTCGGCAAAGGGGGATTGCCGGGGCTGGGCAACCTGGCGATCGCCGTCTATGCGCTCGCCTTCCCGGCCCGGCTCTCGGTCGGAATCCTCCTGCCCGTGCTCATCGCCGCCGATCTGGTGGCGGTTATCGTTTACCGCCGCCACGCCCGGTGGCGGGTCATCCTGCGACTGCTGCCGTGGACCTGCGGGGGGCTGGCCCTCGGCGCGCTGGTATTCGGCTCGATCGGCGACCGGACGGTCGAGATCCTCATCGGAATGATCCTGCTCGGCATGACCGGGCTCCACCTTCTGCGCGAAACCCTCCGCGACGGCGATCCGGCGCCCCCCGGCGGGGGAGCGGACACGGCCCTGCGGGCGGGGACGGGGCTGATCGGCGGATTCGCGACGATGATCGCCAACGCGGCCGGGCCGGTCGCGGCCCTCTACCTGCTGTTCCTCCGCCTGCCGAAGATCGCCTTCGTCGGAACCCTCGCCTGGTTCTTCATGATCGTGAACTGGCTGAAACTTCCGGTCATGATCGGGCTCGGGGCGGTGAACTTCGACTCCCTCGGCGTTTCGCTACCCGCCGCCGCCTTCGCCATGGCGGGCGTCCTGGCGGCCCGGGCGGTCGTCGGCGTGATCCCCCAGAAACTGTTCGAGTGGCTGATCTGGATCTTCGTGATCGGGGCGGGCTTCCAACTGCTCTTCCAGCCGTTCGGCGGGGGCTGAACGGGGGGGGTGTAACCACAAGTGCGTGGAGATCGGATGGAAATTCTTCGGATTTTTGGTTCTCCGGGATTGGGCTGCGGCACGCGCGCCATTCGACAAGCTCATGGTCCATGACAAGCACGCGGCCCTACCAGTTTTTCGAAAACAACGATAAAATCGGACTTTGTCTTTATGTAGGGCCTCGTGCTCTTGACTCGGCGGAGCTCGAAGAGCGAAGGCGGTTGCCGCGATGGCCGCGAATCAACTGGAAAATCGGAAAAAACCCTTTGATCACTCCACGCACTTGTGGCCACACCCTTGCCGGGGGGGAGCGGGTGAGCGGCCGCTATCCGGCGGACGTCCTCCCCGAACTCCATTCGCAGGCCGTGCCCTCCGATTCCATCTCGAGGGTGCTGTGGGCGATGCGGAAGCGCTGCCCCAGGAGCGCGCGCGCCTGCGCCTTCAACGATTCCAGCTCGGACATGGAGCTGCCCGTCGCGATCACGACATGGGCTTCGATCGCGCGCAGGCGCTCGTCGAGTTCCCAGATGTGGATGTGGTGCATCTCGACAATGCCGGGGATGGACTCGACCGCGCCCTTCACCTCGTCCACCCGGACATCGCCGGGAACCCCCTCCATCAGGATGGCGGAGGTCCTCCGCAGCATGCCGACGGACATGTGGAGGATGTAGCCCGCGATGCCGAGAGTCAGCACGGGATCGATCCACGTCCAGCCCAGCCAGAGCACGGCCGCGCCGCCGATCATGACGGCGAGCGACGCCGCCGCATCCGTCAGGTTGTGGAAAAAGGCGGCCTTCACGTTGAGGCTGCCCCGCGACATCGACCAAAGCAGCAACGCCGTCGCGACATCGACCACCAGGGCGACCCCCGCCGCCGCCATCATCCAGCCGCCCAGCACCGGCTCCGGCTCGGCGAACCGGCGGACGGCCTCGTAGAGCAGATACAGCCCGACCACGATCAGGGCGGTCAACTGGATCATCGCCCCGATCAGCTCGGCCCGCCGGTAGCCGAAGGTGAACTTGTGGTCGGCCCCCTTGCGCGAGACGCGCCGGGCGACGTAGGCGACCAGGAGCGCGGCGGCGTCGTTGGTGTTGTGGAGGGCGTCGGCCATGAGAGCCGTGCTCGCCGAGATCAGCCCGGCGATGAACTCGAAGACCGAGAGACCCAGGTTGATGAAGACGGTCGCGAGAAGAAGCCTGTCGCTGACCTGTTCGGTCCCGTGCGAGTGCGAATGGCCGGAGTGCTGGTGCATGATCGGAGGTGGGTCGGGTCGGGGTTTGGCGGATACATCCGGCGGATCAAGGGGGGGAAGGTCTCCTCCGCCCGCATGTCCGAACCACGGGCGGATCCCGCCGGTATTCCGTCCGGATCAGCCCGACACCTTGGCGAAGGTGTCTTTGAGGGACTGGGCGGAGTTGCGCAGGCCCTGCATCTCCTTGGGCCAGAGGTCGAACTCCACGTGGGAGAGAACCCCTTCCCTTCCGAGAACGGTGGGCACGCTCAGGGCCACGCCCTTCAGTCCGAAGGCGCCGTTCTGGACGCTGGAGACGGGGAGGATCCGCCGTTTGTCGAGGAGAACGGCGTGCACGGTCTCGGCGATGGTCGCCCCGACCGCCCAGCCCGCGCCGCCCTTGCGGCGGATGACCTCGGCCCCGCTCCCCTTGGTGCGCTCGAAGATGGTCTTCTGGAAGTGGGCGGTGCATTCCTTGTGGGCGGCCAGGAGGAGCCCGCCGACGGTGGCGGAGGACCAGACCGGCACCATCGAATCGCCGTGCTCGCCGAGGATGAGCGCCTTGACCTGGGTGGGCGGCAGCCCGAGGCTTTCCGCGATCAGCGAGCGGAAGCGGGCGGTGTCGAGCATGGTTCCGAGCCCGTACACCTGCTTTTCCGGCACCTTCAGCGTGGCGGCCGCGAGCCGGGTCAGGATATCGACGGGGTTCGAGACGATGAAGAACTGGGCGCTCCCCGGGTAGCCGGCCGACTGTATGCTCTCCAGAATCTGCCGGAAGAGCGAGACGTTCCGGTTGATCAGATCGAGGCGCGATTCGTCGGGCTTGCGCCGGAGGCCGGCCGTGATGATGAAGATGTCCGAATCGGCGGCGCGGGCGTAGTCCCCGGCGTAGATGCGCTGGTCGCCGAGAGTGGCCGCTCCGTGCAGGAGGTCGAGGGCCTCGCCCTCGGCCAGATCCGTGTTGGCGTCGAGAATCTGGATCTCCGACACCAGCCCCCCGCACTGCAGGGCGAACGCGGCGTTCGAGCCGACGCGGCCCCCTCCTCCGATGATCGTGACTTTCATGCTCTCGTCTCCTTTCAGGCTTTCGCCAGGTTCTCGTAGATCCGTTCGGTGATGATCTGGACGACTTTCTCGGCGTCCGGATCCGGCGCCGCCCCGCCGCCGGAATCGCATCGGCGGTCGGACGCCGGACGGGCCGGGGCCTCGGGCGCCTTGAATCCCGGGCGGAAATCCGCGTTGTCGCAAAGCTCGCACTCGGACCAGTTCTCCCGGTAGTCACTCATGCCGAGCTGCTTGCGGATGCCGATCAAATCCTTGGCCTGCTTCGCGGTGATGGGGGTCAGCTCTTTCCCCAGCATCGAGGCCAGAAGGACGGTCTGGCAATAGGCGTCGGTGTTCTCCATCTTCCAATAGGCGTCCTCGATGTCCTTGCCCCAGGTGATGACCCCGTGGTTCTCCATGAGCACGGCCTGGTGGTCCACCGCGACCGTCCCGACCGCTTCGGCGTTCTCCGGGGTGCCCGGCGTCTGATACTCCGCCGAACCGATCACTCCGAGAAAGACCTCGGCCTCGGGGATCAGGCAGGTGGGCGGGGTGACCTTGGCGACGGCGTAGGCGGTCGCGTGGGGCGGATGGGCGTGGCAGCAGGCCTTGGCCTTCGGCTGGCGCTTCATGATGGCGATGTGGGTGTTCACCTCGCTGGTGCGCTTGTACTTTCCGGCGAGCTGACGCCCCTCGAGATCGACCAGGCCGACCTGCTCGGGCCGCATGAAGCCCTTGGACACGAGGGTCGCCGTGCAGAGCACCAGGTTGTCGCCCACCCGCACGGTGAGGTTGCCGCCGTTGCCGTCGGTATAGCCCCGTTCCCACATCCGGCGGCCCATGTCGCAGATCCGCTGTTTGAGTTCCTCGATCGGCCCGGAGTGGAAGAAGGCATGGATCTCGGCGGGCGTCTTCGGATCGTTTCCGGGAGTCCAGTGGAACTCGAAGTCGGGAACGACCGGCTCGGACGGCGCGGCGGGCGCGGCCGCGGCGACCGGCGATCCGGCGTTCCCGGAGGAGAGTTCCCGCAGGTAGTCGCGCGCGCCCGGAGTCAGAATCCCCGCTTCGGCGAGAATCTTCGGGGGCGCTTCGCCGGAGGCCACCCTCTGTTCAACATCTTTCCGTGTCAGCAGCTTTTTCATGATTCGTGCTCTTGGTCCAAAACTTCGATCGCATCGAGAAGGCAGCAGTTGTAGGCGTCCACCGGCACCGGCCGTGCGAACGGTTTCGCGGCCTCGCCTCCTTCGGTGAACCCGACCAGGTCGCCCTCTCCCGCGCCGAGATCGTCATAGACGACCAGGCTGGGCTGCCCGGAGATCAGGCGTTCGCCGGGCCGGGCGGCCTCGCGCCGGTCGAAGGGCGAGACCAGGAGCCAGCGTCCGACCGGCAGTTCGGGTATCCGCTGGTTGAGGACGACCCGGCCGATGACGCGCCCCACCCTCACGAGGCCTCCTCCACGTCTTCGGCGATGCCGAGGACCACGTTGCGCAGGGGGGTGTCCTCCGCGCCGGTCCGGCGGCTGGCGGCCTCGCCGTCGGTTGTCACGAAAACCCGCTGCCCCACCCCGGCCCCGTGCCAGTCGGCGGCGAGAAAGACCCTGCCGTTGCCCCGGCCGCCCTCGTCCAACCCCTCGCACAGCGCCAGCCGCACGCCTTTCAGGGAGTGGTGGCGGACGGTGCTGTGGCCGAAGCCGATGACCCGGGCGTCGAGCATGACGGGATCAGCCGATGTTCAGCGCGTCCACGAGGACGCAGCGGCGCCGGCGGGTGAAGGTCTGCGGCGTGGTGATGCCCTCGCCGGTGGTGGTCGCGATGGAGAAACTGATGTAGCCTTCGCCGCCGAGGCCGAGGCCGGCGACGCAGGGACCGTTCTTGACGAAGACCGTGCTCTCGAGCGCCTGCCCCATGCGGGTCATGTGGCCGACGTGCGAGGTGTGGATCATGGCCGAGTGCCGGTAGTTGTGCTCGGACTCCTTCGCGAGCCGGATGGCGGTGTCGATGTCCGGCACGCGCACGAGCGGGATCATCGGCATCATCTGCTCCTCCTGCACGAACTCGTGTGCGGCGTCGGTCTCGGCGAAAAGGAGCTGGCAGCCCCCTCCGACCCTGGCCCCGGCGCGGGAGGCGAGGATTTCGGGGCCCGCCCCGACGAGGTCGCGGTTGAGCACCGGGTGGGAGCAGCCGCCGGCGTCCTTGGCGGTGGTGAAGGCTTCGGCGGTCAGGGCGGCGAGCTGCTTCGGTCCGATCCTGTGGGCGCCCGCCCTTTCGAAGGCGGAGACGAAGCGGTCGAAGACCTCTTCGAGCACGAAGATCTGTTTCTCGCCGATGCAGAGCAGGTTGTTGTCGTAGGCCCCGCCGGCCACGATGTCGCGGGCCGCCTTGTCGATATCGGCGCTGGCATCGACGACGACCGGGGGGTTGCCCGGCCCGGCGCAGATCGATCGCTTGCCGCTGGACATGGCGGCCTTCACGACGCCGGGGCCGCCGGTCACGCAGAGGAGATCGATCCCCGGCGAGGCGCAGAGCGCGTTGAAGGATTCGAGGGTCGGCTCCTCGATGATCGTGATGAGATCGCTGATACCGACCTGCCGCCCGATCTCGCGGTTCAACTCAGCGACGGACAGGGCCGCGCACTTCGCCCCGCCGGGGTGGGCGTTGGCGACGACCGCGTTGCCCGCCGCGACCATGTTGATCACGTTCCCGGCCAGGGTGGGAATGGAATGGGTCACCGGCGTGATGGCGGCGATGACGCCGAAGGGCGAGTTCTCCTCCATCGAAATCCCGTGGTCGCCGCTCATGCCGTAGGGCTTGAGCCATTCGATGCCGGGCACGGCCCCCAGGGCGTGGAGCTTCTCGATCTTGTGGTCGAGGCGGCCGATCCCGGTCTCCTCCAGCTCGACCCGCCCCCACTCGTCCGCCTTCGCCGCGCACATCGACTTGACGATCTCGACCACTTTCGCGCGGCCGGCGAACCCCTTGCGGCGGAGCTGCTCGAATCCCCCGCGGGCGGCCTCGACCGCCGACTCCGCGTCCGGATAGACGCCCGGGCGCTTTCCCCCGCCGGCGGCGGGCTTGGGCGGGGCGGCTTTCGGCGGCGCCCCGTTGGGCGGGGGCCGGTCGGCCGAGCCCATCTTGGCGAGCACTTCGGCCACGATTTCTTCAATTGCTCTCGAATCCATAAGTTTTTACTTCCGTTTCGGTTGGCTGGCGGCGCCCCCGCCCGGTTCCGGGAAAACGGTGGCGCCCTCGACTTGCACGGAATCGACGATCCCGATGATGGCGGCGTCGATGGGCAGGGCCTTGAGCCCGGCGCCCTGCCGGGCGGAGCTGCCCTGCACGAACAAGACCATCTCCCCGTTGCCGGCGCCGATCGGATCGACGGCGACGACCGTGCTGGCGCCCGGCTTCAGGCGGGTGGCGTCGTCCGCGTCGGCCAGCATGGGCCGCAGGAGGAGCAGACGCCGTCCGCGCAGGTCGTCCTCCTTCTTGGAGGAGACGACCTGCCCGATGACCCGTGCGAGAAACATGTCCGTTCCTCAGCCCGATTTGCGGGCCGCGCCGCCGGCCTTGGCGGCGGGAAGAATCTTGATCGTCTCCTGCTGGGGCCGGGCGATGACGTGGGCGCTGACGACCTCGCCGATCTGGTTGGCCGCCTCCGCCCCGGAGTCGAGCGCCGCCTTCACGGCGGCCACGTCCCCGTGGATCGTCGCCGAGACGAGTCCGCTGCCGACACCCTTCATGGGGCCGGCCAGTTCGACGTCCGCCGCTTTGAGCATGGCGTCCGTGCCGTAGATCAGGGGCACGAGCCCCTTGGTTTCGAGTAGTCCGATGGATGGTTGTGACATGATGGCCTTTGGTTGGATGATTGGAAGGAAAGGGCTTTCAGGAATGACTTTCGATGAAGCGCAGGGTTTCCCGCGCGACGATGCGTTCCTCGTCGGCCGGGATGACCCAGACCTCGGTGCGCGAGCCGTCGGCGGAGATGACGCGCTCGCCCCGGTCCGGGGATTCGTTGCGGGCGGGGTCGAGGACGATCCCCGTATCCTCGAGTCCGCCGAGAATTCGCGCGCGCAGGGCGGCGTTGTTCTCCCCGATCCCGGCGGTGAAGACGATGCGCTCGGCGCCGCCCATGCTGAAAAAGTAGGAACCGATCCAGTCGCGGACCGAACCGGCGAGATAATCGAGGGCGATCCGCGCCCGGTCGTCGCCCGAGTCCGCCGCAGCGACGATGTCCCGCAGGTCGTTGCCCACGCCGCTCAGCCCGAGGAGCCCCGATTCCTTCGTCAGGCACCGCTCGACCTCCTCCAGGGAGAGCCCCAGCCGGCGGCAGACGAGCGGCACGGCCATGGAGTCCAGGTCGCCGACCCGGTTGTTCTGCGGGAGTCCGCTCTGCGGGCTCATGCCCATGCTGGTCCCCCGGGCGATGCCGTCGCGTATCGCGGTGACCGAGCTGCTGCCTCCGAGATGGCAGGAGATCACGCGGAAGCCGCGCGCCCCCTTTTCGGAAGGACCGTCCCGGTAGAGGTTGCGAACCGACCCGGCGAGGTCGTCGTAACCCGCCAGCTCGGCCGTGCGTTCGGCGATGAATTTGTGGCTGGCCCCGTGGAACCCGTTGCGGACGACACCGGCTTCGGCCCATTCCCGGGGCACCGCGTAGCACCTGCGCCACTGCGGCATCCACTGGTAGAAGGCCGTCTCGAACAGCGCCACCAGGCGCGCCGAGGGCAGCCGCTCGCGGAACCGCCGGATGCCCGCCGCGTAGGCCGGGTTGTGGGCCGGCGCCAGGTCGCTGTTTTCGTCCAGCGCCCGCAGGCAATCCTCGTCCGCCTCGACGCAACCGGTCAGCCGGCCGCCGAGCACGGTCTTGAAACCGACCCCGGCGATCTCGTCCGGCGAGGCGATGACCCCGTCGGCCTCCAGCTTCGCCAGCGCGTCGGCGATGGCCTCGCCGTGGTCGGACACCCGTTCGTAGCCGTCGCGCGCGAGCCGGTCGGCCCCGCCCTTCTCCATCGAGAAAAGCGAGTACTTGAACGACGTGGAGCCGAGATTGGCGACGAAGACGAGCATGGTCGTGGTACCGCGGGGGGGGGACGGGGGCGACCGCCGGACCGGAACCGGGGATCAGGCGGGCAGGAAACTCCCGAGCTTGCTCAGATCCTCGTGCGGGCGGGCGATGACCTCGACCGAGACGACCTCGCCGATGGTCTTCGCCGCCTCGGCGGCAGCTTCCACCGCCGCTTTCACGGAGGCGACATCGCCTTCGAAGATGCCGGTCACGAGACCGCTGCCGACGGATTCCCAGCCGGACATCGTCACGTCGGCCGCCTTGAGGGCCGCGTCGCACCCGGAGAAGAGGGCCACGAAGCCCTTCGTTTCAATGAGTCCAATTGCTTTGTTTGCCATTTTCTATGCCTCCTGCGTCAGATTCCGAAGGATTTGAGGAGATCCGGATGCGGACGCGCGATCACGTTCGCCCCGACGAGTTCCCCCGCTTTGGCGGCCGCCTCCGTGCCGACATCGACGGCCGCCTTGACGCTGCCGACGTCTCCTTTCACGAGAATCGTGAGAAAGCCGCCCCCGGTCGGGACCTGCTTGACTAGTTGGATGCCCGCGGCTTTCGACATGGCGTCGATCGATTCGACGCTTCCGACGAAACCCTTGGTTTCGATCATTCCGAGTGCTTCATTCATGGTATTGGGTTGTGACGGTTAGACGAAAAGTTCGCAGAAAGTGGAGGGGTTCAGCCCGCAGGCGTTGGCCTCGTCGGTGTCCATGTGGACCTCGAGCTTGAAAGCGGGATCGACGCGGGCGAGGACCTTCTCGAAGACGGTCCGGCAGGGGCCGTGGACGCGCAGCTTCATCAGATCCTCGTGTTCGACGCCGTAGAAACGGGCGTCCTCGGGCGAAAGGTGGGCGTGGATGCCGGCGCGGATCACCCCTTCGGGCATTTCGAAAAAGCCCTTCGGGCCCATCAGCATGCAGCCGGGTGTGCCCTCGATCTTTCCGGAGAGGCGCACCGGGATGTCGAAGCCCAGGGCGCGGGCGTCGGTGAAGGCCAGCTCGACCTGGTTGAGCGTGCGGCAGGGCCCGAGGATCCGCAGGTTCGAAATGACCTTGCTGCGCGGACCGATCAGGGTGACCGTCTCCTTCGCCGCGTACTGCCCCTCCTGGTACAGCCATTTCATCGGCGTCAGCTCGTGGCCCGGGCCGAAAAGGATCTCGACCGCCTCCTGGGTCAGGTGGCAGTGGCGGGCGCTGGAGTTCACGACCAGCGGATTCGGCGCCTCGACGCTCCGCGGCGCCGGAAGCCCCATCCGCCGATAGACCGCCCGCCGGACCAGATGCTCGATCTGATGCCGGTTGAGGCCTGGGGGGGTTTGTAGTGTCGCCATCTGCACTCCGGTTTCTGTGGTTTCAGTCCGCGGCGCAAGCAAAAAATTCGATTATTCCAACATTTTCCCAGATCCATTTCCCAAGTTTTCCCACATTCAAGGACCTCCGCCCGAACGAATCCCTCCCGGCGCGCGGAATCGAACGGGGAAGCCGCTTTCGCGCGCCGGGATGCCGCCGCCCCGCACGCCCCAATTCCCTCTCGTCACTCCCCGGGGGCGACGACCACGGCGCCCACCCGTTGCTCGAACTTCCCGAGCTTCTCGCGGGTGGCGCCGGAATCGGTGATCCACACGTCGATCCGGCTCGGATCCGCGAAAAAATAGGTGGACCGGACGCCGATCTTCGTCGAATCGGCCAGAAACACGGCCTTCTCCGCGAAACGGAGCACGAAGGCCTTCAGGTCGGCCTGGTCCCCGTCGCTCTCGCTGACCCCCCGGTGCGGATCGATGCCGTTGCCGGAGAAAAACGCCGTGGAGATCCGGTAGCGTCCGAGGACCTGGGAGGCCATGGCCCCGCCGTAGCAATGGCTGACGGAGTCGAACCTGCCCCCGGTTCCGATCACTTCGATACCCTCCCGCCCGCCCAGCGCCTCGATGACGCGGTGGGCGTTGGTGAGGACGGTCAGGTCGAGCGGAGGGATGATCCGGGCGAACTCCAGCGCGGTGGAGCTGCCGTCGAGGTAGATCACGTCCCG
>JBKHCX010000068.1:0-13942 GCA_046541615.1 Puniceicoccaceae bacterium | reverse complement strand
GCAGCAGGTTGCGCGGGTCGCGGTGCGGCAGCGTCATGCCGGTGCCCGCCCAGAAATGCGGGAGCGGGCGTGTTTCGGAAGCGTAGTTTAGGGAGATTATCTCAGTCATAGTAGAGGGTGCGGGGAGAGGGTATTTTACCACGGAGGCACTGAGACACGGAGGAGTGATGGGCTTGGGATCAAAGAACAAGCCTCCTCCGTGCCTCAGTGTCTCCAGCGACATGTCCGCCGTAGCTTGAAAAGCGAAGGAGGGAGCGGGTGGTTAGAATTGGAGCATTGAGTTTTCTTTCCACATAAAAACAGCGAGGAACCAACCATTAGCGTCCCGCAGATCGCTCGCAGTCGATCATCACGTGGATGGCGTCGGCGCTTTTGTCGGTGCGCAGGTCGAAGGCCTCCTGGATGCGTTCGAGCGGGAAGGTGTGGGTGACCATTTCGTGGGTGTTGACCAGGCCGTCCATGACGAGCTGGATGCTTTCCTGGAAGAAGCGGCGCATGTCGATGTCGCTGCGGGGCTCGGTCGAGAAGATGTCGACCCGTTTGCGGTGCATTTTGAAAAAGTCGAAGGGCTGGTGGCAGACGCCGATACAGCCATACATGACGATCTTCCCCGAGAAGGCGACCGCTTCGAGGGCGTCCACCATACCGTCGCCCTCGAGCAGGCAGGGGATGACGACATCGAAGCCGTCCGGGAAATCCCCGCCGACCAGATCCATGGTGCGGCAGTCCTCGGCGGGTGCGCGGTAGGTGTGGGTGGCTCCGTAGCGGCGGGCCATCTCCAGGTTGCGCTCGTGCAGGTCGGTCACGACCAGTGCCTTGGGCGAGTAGCGGCTGACGACCTGGGTCAGCACCAGCCCGCTGACACCCTGGCCGGTGATGAGCACGGTCGAATTCGGACGGATGTCGGCCAGTTCCGCGGCGTGGAGGACACCCGGCAGCACTTCGATCAGGCTGGTGTGGGCGAGCGGAAAGCCTTCCGGCAGAACCTTGACGTTGAACGGCGTGCAGACGATGGTTTCGGCGAAGGCGCCCCAGACGTAGCGGCAGGTCACGGACTGCCCCTCCCGCAGGCCCAGGACGTTGGCACCCACCTTCTCGATCGTGCCCGCCACCTCGTGCCCGAGCCGGGTGGGGAAGGCCATGAACTCCGGCTGCCGGGTGCCTCGATAGGCCTCCACGTCCGACCCGCAGATGCCGACCCACTTGATGCGGATGCGGATTTCGTCCGGTCCCGGTTCGGGAATCTTCGCCCATGCCAGCTCCAGTTTGCCGGGCGCGGTGAGAATCGCGATGCGCTGGGAGTCGGGAGTGCCTTCGGGCACGATTTCGAGCGGGGGTTGAAGCATTTTGGTCGCCATGGAACCGATTGTAATGGATAAAAACGAAGATAAACATGGCGGAAATGCGAATGAACCTATCAAAATCAACGATCCGGGGGTGAAATGCTGACCATCCTCTACCACCGCAAAGGGACTGCGCGCAGGAACGAGCGGGTCGCGCCGCACGCGCATCCGTTCTGGCAGGCGGAGTGGGTGCGGCGGGGGCGGGCCTGTTTCGTGCTCGATGGGCAAGCTCTGGAGGTGGGTGCCGGCAGCGGTTTGTGGATCCCGCCGGGGGCGAGGCACGGGGTTCGCTACCCCTGTGCCACGAGCTTTTTCTCGATCAAGTTCGCCGGGGGCGCGTCGCTGCCGGAAGACCAGGCTCCCACCGCGACGGTCCTCTCGGATGCCTTCACGCGGGCGGTCGGCGGGGCCTTGTATTCCCTGCTCCCGGAGGGCGAATGGATTCCGCCGAGGGAGCGCGGGCCGATCGCCGCGCTGCTGCGGGCCTGGACGGAGGGGCTGGCCGCCGCGCCCGGGTCGGACCCCGCGGCTGCGGACGAGGGCGCGGCGCAAAAAGCCCGCGAACTCCTCGGGCGGCACCGACCGCCGCCCCGGTCGGTGCGGGAATGCGCGGACGCGCTCGGTTTCTCCCCGAACCACCTTTCCGCCGCCTACCGGCAACGCTTCGGCGAAAGCTTGAAAACCGCGATCGACCATGAACTGGCCCGTCGCGCCGCGGGACTCCTCGCCTACGGCGACCGGTCGGTCGCGGCGATCGCCGAGCAGCTCGATTTTCCGGACGCCTTCGGCTTCTCCCGCTTTTTCAAACGCATTCACGGAATCGGACCGCTCGCCTACCGGCGCGAGGTCGAATCCGGAAAACGGATCGTTCCCGCTCTCGGAAACTGAGTCCGTCCGGAGGGGGGGGCTTGTTCTCGTTCACGTTCCGGCCATTGGTTTCCGATCCATTCATCCATTGCGATCCCGGGCTTCGCGCCCCTCCCCCCGACGCGGGGGGTGTGATGAAGACCGCGGGTTCCGATGGTTCGTCTTTATCGTTGCACGCGAAAGCGGGGTTCGCCAATAAGAGCGTATCTATTTCCATGAACGCACTGGCCCTGAAACGTCTCCGCTCCAAATTCGCATCCCAAGCGCCCACATACGGCCTATGGGTCTCCCTTGAGGCGCCGTCGATCACGGAAATCGCGGTTTCGCTGGGTCTGGACTGGGTGATCATCGATGCCGAGCACGGCCATCTCGACCTGAAGGAAATCGTCGAACATCTGCGGGCGGCGGTCCGCAGCGAGACGGTCATGCTGGTGCGGCTGACGGAGAATTCGGAGTCGCTGGTCAAGCGGGTGCTGGATATCGGGGCGGACGGCGTGGTCGTCCCGTGGATCGAGACGCGCGAGCAACTCGAAAAGGCCGTGCGGAGCGCCCATTACCCGCCGACCGGACGCCGCGGGATCGGGGCGGAGCGGGCCACCTGCTGGGGCACCTGTTTCCCGGCGCACATCGAGGAGAGCGAACCGGCGGTCATGGTGGTGCCCCTGGTCGAGTCGGTCGAGGGGGCGGCGAACATCGAGGAGCTGCTTCAGGTCGATGGGGTGGACGCTTTTCATTTCGGGCCGGCCGACCACTCGGCCACGGCGGGTTATCCCGGGCAGTGGGAAGCACCGGGGGTGGCCGGGCAGATCCTCGCGGCGGTTCGCGCGGTGGTCGATGCGGGCAGAACCTGCGGGATCGTGGCGCGGCAGGATGCCGACCTGCGGACCCGTTTCAACCAGGGCTTCCGCATGCTGGGGCTCGGCTTCGACGCGGGCCTGCTCATCCGCGCGATCAAGCAGTCGCTCGGGAGCGTCGGGCTCGAGCGGACGATTTCGCCCGGATTCACCCTCGAGCGGGATTATCCGAACGAGCCGAAGGTCTGCGCGCCGGACAGCTTCCGCCCCGACCGCGGGGAGGTGATGAATCCGCTCGGCCAGAAGGTGATCGACCTCTGCCCCGGCGTGTCCTTCGACTGCCAGGTGGGCGCTCACAACGGGGCCGTCAATCTGACGACGGGAATCGTCACCTTCCGTCCCGGGGCGAAGCTGGACAACCATCGCCACACTTTCGGCGAATCCATCACCGTGCTGGAGGGCCGGCTCCAGGTTACGGTCGAGGGGCGGATCTACAAACTCGGGCCGCTGGACAACCTGAGCGTGCCCGCCGGGCTGGCCCACAAGGCGGCCAACAACGCCTTCGGCGAAACGGTCGTGCATATCGCGATGTGCTCCTCCACGCCCGACCGGGAACTGGTCGATCCGGGACATTCGATGCGTTCGATGCCGACCGACCGTTCCTACACCCATCCCGGCGGCGAGCGCTTCACCGCCTTCCGCAACAGTCCCCGCTACGAGCCCGGGCCGAGTGCTTCGTTCGTCGATTATTTCAACGCCGAGCTGATTCCCGGCTTCGATATGAGCGGCGGCTACGGCATTTTCCGGCACGGCGGACGGCTGCCCGCCCACCTGCACGATTTCGATGAGTCCATCTGCATCGTCCAGGGGCTGGCCACCTGCTGGGTCGAAGGCCGCCGATACGAGATGGACGGTCTGACCACCGCCCTCCAGCCGCGCGGGCGCATCCATTATTTCATCAACAACGGCGAGCAGCCCATGGCCATGATCTGGGTCTATGCCGGTCCCATGCCCGAACGCATCGTCGTGGACGAGGACTGCGCCAACGTCCCCGGCCGGGCCTGGGGCTGATTCCATCCACCCCCCTTTTGATTCATCCGTAAACAGAAACCCCGAACCCCGATAACACACCGCCATGAAATTCCCCGTAAAATGGACCGCCGACTTCATCCAGGAAGACGGCACGACCAAATTCCCCGACATCGGCAGGGACGTCCTCGACGCCGAACCGCGGGTCGAGCAAAGCTTTTTCGAGAGGCACCAGCCCGAGATCGCGCCGGAGCAGATCGGCGACGCGCGCGCCCTCATCGTGCTCACGCCGAAGGTCACCGCCGCCAGCCTGGCCGGAGCCGGCGACCTGCTCGCCGTCATCCGTTTCGGGGTCGGCTACGACAGCGTCGATGTGGACGCCTGCACCGAGGCGGACGTGCTCCTAGGCATCACATCGGGTGCGGTGGACCGCCCCGTGGCGGAGGCCTGCGTGATGTGGATGATGGCCCTGCAGCACCACCTCGTGGCCAAAGACCGGCTGGTGCGCGAGGGGCGCTGGGACGACCGCGCCGGCTACATGGGCGGCGAGCTGCGCGACCGCGCGCTCGGCGTCGTCGGTTGCGGCGGCATCGCCCGCGAGCTGATCCGGCTGCTGGGCGGGTTCGGCATGAAACAGCCGCTCGCCTTCGACCCCTTTCTGAGCGAGGCCCGGGCGGAGGAACTCGGCGTGCGCAAGGTGGAGCTGCCCGAGCTGATGGCCGGCGCCGACTTCGTCTCCGTCCACTGCCCGCTGACCCCGGAGACCCGCGGGCTGATCGGCCGGGACGAGCTGGCCCGGATGAAGCCGGGCGCCTACATCCTGAACACGGCCCGCGGCGGCATCATCGAAGAGGACGCGCTCTTCGATGCCCTCCAGTCAAAGGCCATCGCCGGGGCCGCCCTCGACTGTTTCGAAGAGGAGCCGGTGACCGAGCCGCACCGCTTCGGCGCGCTCGACAACGTCCTGCTCGCCCCCCATTCCATCGCCTGGACGAACGAACTCTTCCGCGACATCGGTCGAACCGCCGGCCAACGCGTGATCGACCTGCTCGACGGGCGCGCGCCCGCCGGCGTCGTCAACCGTGCCGTCCTCGAACGGCCGGGCTTTCAGGAAAAGTGGAAGCGGCTGACCTCCGGTATCGCCTGAGGCCGGGGAAAGGATATCGAGAAGATCCGGGCCGACCGTGAAAAATCCCCGGCGGAGGCCGGAGAGTGGAGATTGGCGTCCGCCGCGGTTTTTCTCTCGTCTTTCCGGGATCGGCGGCTTTCGTATTGCCTTCCATGAAATTCTCCCTGGGAACGGATCACGCCGGCTACCTGCACAAAGAGGCGATCAAGCGCCATTTGGAAGAGGCCGGCCACCATGTCGTCGATTTCGGCACCAACTCGACCGACGACGTCGATTACCCCGATTTCGTCCGGCCCGCCGCCGAGGCGGTCGCGTCGGGCCAGGCGGATCTCGGGATCGTCCTCGGGGGAAGCGGCAACGGCGAGGCGATCACCGCGAACAAGGTCCCGGGCGTGCGGTGCGCCCTGTGCTGGAACGTGGAGACGGGCGAACTCGCCAAGCGCCACAACAACGCCAACGTCCTTTCCTTCGGGGCGAGGCAGACGCCGCTCGAGGAAACGCTCGCGATCATCGACGCGTGGCTGGCCGCCGGGTTCGAGGGCGGGCGCCATCTCCGCCGCATCGAAAAGATCGAGAATCCCGGTTGATCGTTTTTCCGGCTTTGACACCGGCGGGGGTTCGGGCTTTCTAGTGCGGGGATGAACGAACCAAAGCAGGCGAAAGAAGAAGAAGAGGAAAAGCCCAAAGGCGGCGCCCTGGCCGAGATGGTGCAGAAGCGCTTTCTCAAGGACCGTAAGATCTTCCTCTGGGGGGAGGTTTCCGACGAATCGGCCCGCGATGCGACCGAGAAGCTCCTCTACCTCGAGGCGGAGAAGCCCGGAGAGGAAATCAAATTCTACATCAACACGCCCGGCGGCTCCATCACCGCCGGCATGGCCGTGTACGACACGATGAAGCTGATCTCCAGTCCCGTCACGGTGATCGTCACGGGGATGGCCGCGAGCATGGGCTCCATCCTTCTCTCCGGAGCGGAAAAGGGCCGCCGGTTCATCTATCCGCACGGGCGGGTGCTGATCCACCAGCCGCTGATCAGCGGACGCTTCATGGCGCCGGCTGTCGATATCAACATCCAGGCCCGGGAGATGGAGCGCATCCGCGACGAACTGAACAGGATTCTCGCCGAAGCCTCGGGCAAGGATCTGGCCGAGATCGAGAAGGACACCGACCGCGACTTCTACCTGACCGCCGAAGAGTCGATCACCTACGGCTTGGTCGATAAGATCGTCACGGAGATCTGATTTCCGCCCCCGTGAGCCTCCCCCTGCAGAAGTACCACGCTCTCGGCAACGACTACTTCGTCCTGGATCCGGTCGATGGCGACCTGCCCGATCCCGCGGGGATCCGGAGCGTGTGCCACCGCAACTTCGGTCTCGGATCGGACGGGATCCTCTACGGACCCCTGCCGTCGGAGACCGCCGACTTCCGCTTGCGCATACTCAACCCCGACGGGAGCGAGGCCGAGAAGAGCGGCAACGGGCTCCGGATTTTCTGCCGGTTCCTCCACGACCGGGGCGAGGTCGGCGGCGATCCGTTCACGATCGAGACGGCCGGCGGGGTGGTGTCGGCCCGGGTACACGACCCGCTGGAGCGGATCGAGGTCGAGATGGGGCGCGTCTCCTTCAACAGCGGCGGGATTCCGGTCGCGGGGCCGGACAGGGAGGTGCTCCGCGAAGCCCTCGATGCCGGCGGCGAAACGGTCGAGTTCTCCGCCGCCACGATCGGCAATCCGCATTGCGTGGTGCTGCGGCGATCCGTCTCCGAGGCCGAGGCCCGGCGGCTCGGCCCCCGTCTGGAGAACCATCCCCTGTTTCCGAACCGGACCAACGTCCAGTTCCTGGAAGTGGTGGACCGGCGCACGATCCGTCTCGAGATCTGGGAGAGGGGAGCGGGGTACACCCTCGCCTCCGGGAGCAGTTCCAGCGCGGCCGCCGCGGTCGCCCGCCGCCTGGGCCTGGTCGATGGCGATGTCCGGGTGCTGATGCCGGGCGGCGCGCTGACCCTCGCCGTTTCCGAGGACTTCGCGGTGCGGATGACCGGCCCGGTCCGGCGGATCGGCAGTCTCCACTACCGCCCGGACTGAGGGCGCGTGGGTCCCGCGCGGCCCGTTCGGATCGGGCGCGAAGCCGTCCGCTACGAGCGTTGCCGGTGCCGCGCGGTGGACGGGGCCATGCCGAAGCCTTCCGGCAGGGCGATGCCCAGAAGCTTCGCCATGACCGATATCAGCGCGAAATGGTGGATGGCGTGGGAGATGCCGAACATGACCTCGCGGCCGAGCGTCGAATCCGCCGACGCCTCCCCCCCGGCCTCGCAGGACACCCGGTAGGACACCCGGAGCGGCCTGGACAGTGCGGCCGGATCCATCGCCAGCGCCCTTTCGAGGAGGGCCTCCGTCCGGCGGAATGCAAGGGCCACGCTGGTCTCCACCCCGTGGTCGCGCTTGCGCGCGTCGTAGTCGATTTCGCCGGACCCCGCTTCCACGAGCGGTTCGAAATGCTCGAGGACGTGCCGGTAGTGGCCGCCGATCGTGGAGTCGAACGCCTCGGGAACCCCGCGGTTGTAGGTCGCCTCGTCGAGTCCGTCCAGAAAGTCGAGCGACTGGCGTAGCGTCGCCGCGAGCGCCGCGTGGATGTCGGCGTTTCCGGCCGCGGGGGTCGCGGCGGCCGGGGCGGTCATGGGATTCGAGCGGGACATTCGGGATGCATGTCTATCGAGACCGCCTTCCGGTTGGCAAACCTTTCCTCCGGTGGCGCCGGCGTCGGAGAATAAGTTTGCCATAACGGGAGCGGTTGCGATTCTCCGCCGTTTTTGTCCGCATGAATTCCGCGAATATCCGCAACGTGGCGATCATCGCCCATGTCGATCACGGCAAGACGACCCTGGTCGATCAACTGCTCCGCCAGGGCGGAGCCTTCCGCGAGAACCAGGTGGTCGCCGAACGGGTCATGGACTCGATGGACCTTGAGAAGGAGAAGGGCATCACCATCAAGGCGAAGAACACCGCGATTCTCCACCAGGATTTCCTCGTGAACATCGTCGATACCCCCGGCCACGCCGACTTCGGCGCGGAGGTCGAACGGGTCATGAAGATGGTGGACGGGGTTCTGCTCCTGGTGGACGCCTACGAAGGACCCCAGGCCCAGACCCGGTTCGTGCTGCGGAAAGCCCTCGCGGCCGGACTGGCCCCTGTGGTCGTCATCAACAAGGTCGACCGGGAGAACGCCCGCCCGGAATACGTCCACGACAAGGTCCTCGAACTCTTTCTCGAGCTGGAGGCGACCGAGGAACAGTTCAACGCCCCCTTTCTCTACGCCAGCGCGAGGGACGGCTGGGCGGTCACGCGGCTCGCCGATCCCCGCGAAAACATGGATTGCGTGTTCGCCGTGATCCGCGAGCGCATTCCCGCTCCGGTCGTCGAGGACGGAGGGTTCCGCATGCTGGTCAGCAACATCGATTGGAACGACTTCGTGGGGAGGATCGCGATCGGGCGGATTCTCAGCGGGACCGTCGCCCAGGGCCAGTCGGTCTGGGCCATCCGCGCGGGGCGGCCGCCCCTCAGGGGCAAGATCACGAAGCTTTTCACGTTCACGGGCATCACCACAGAGGACGCTCCCGAGGGGGTGGCCGGCGATATCGTCGGCCTGGCCGGCTTCGAAGACATCGGCATCGGCGACACCCTGGCGTTCGACCCGGCGGCGGAGGCGGTGCCCTTCGTGGCGATCGACCCTCCGACCATACAGATGGAGTTCGCCGTAAACGACGGCCCCTTCGCCGGCCGCGAGGGGAAGAAGGTCACCTCCCGGCAGATCCGCGAGCGCCTGGTGAGGGAGACCCAGTCCAATATCTCCGTGCGGATCGAGGATGGCATCGACGGCGGAACCTTTCTCGTCACGGCCCGGGGAGCGATGCAGATCGCCATCCTCCTGGAGACCATGCGCCGGGAGGGCTACGAGGTGCTCGTTTCGCGGCCGACCGTGGTGTTCGGCGAGCAGGACGGCGCCCGTACGGAGCCGTTCGAGAAGCTCTGGATCGAACTGGCCGACGTGCACGTGGGCGGCGCCCTCGAGTTGGTCAACAACCGGAAGGGGCAGGTGACCGGCATGGACCACCATGCCTCGGGGGTCACGATCGAGGCGGAGATCCCGACCCGGGGCATCATCGGGCTGGAGACGGATCTCGTCAACCTGACCAGCGGGACCGGGGTCATGAGCCACCTCTTCCTCGAATACCGCCCCTGCGTCGGCTCCATCGATCTGCGGACGACGGGCACCCTCGTCTCCATGGACCAGGGCGTGGTCATGGCCTACGCCCTCGACAATCTCCAGCAGCGGGGGCGCCTTTTCGTCGCCCCCGGCGAGGAGGTTTACCCCGGGCAGATCGTCGGCGAGAACCCCCGCAAGCACGATCTCCCGGTCAACCCGACCAAGGCCAAGCATCTCGACAACATGCGCAGCAGCGGGGAAGGGAAGGGGATCATGCTCTCGCCGCCCGTCAGGTTCAGCCTCGAACGGGCCCTCGAATACATCGCCCCCGACGAGTTGGTCGAGGTCACCCCGAAGTCCCTCCGCCTGCGCAAGCGCACCCTCGACGCGAACGAGCGGCGGAAGGCCGGGAAACGGTCCGTTCCGGCGTAGCGGGGTTCCCCGGATCCGAACGCATCAACAAATCCTGATTTGTTGATGGATTTCCGGTCGATTTGGGTTGAATTCGTTGCCCCGCTGTCGGATAGTCGCGGCATGGCAGATCACAGCAAACAGGTCGAATCCCCGGCCTTCGCCGCCCTCCGCGCGATTTTCGAGAACCGGATCGCCTTCCTCGACGGCGCCATGGGCACGATGATCCAGCGCCACAAGCTGGAGGAGAAGGATTTCCGCAACGATGATCTCAAGGATGTCCCGGGCGATCTGAAAGGGAACAACGATCTCCTGAGCCTGACCCGGCCCGACATCATCGCCGGCATCCACCGCGCCTTTTTCGAGGCGGGGGCGGACATCGTCGAGACCAACACCTTCAGCGCCACGACCATCGCGCAGGCCGACTACGGTCTCGAGGACCGGGTGGACCGGATCAACCGGGAGTCGGTCCGAATCGCCAGGGAGGTTGCGGAGGAGGTGTCGGAAAAGGAGGGCAGGGCTCTGTTCGTGGCCGGCGCGATGGGTCCCACCAACCGGACCGCCTCCCTCTCGCCCGACGTGAACCGCCCGGACTACCGGGCCGTCACCTACGGGGATCTCCGCTCCGCCTACTACCAACAGGCCCGGAGCCTGCTCGAGGCCGGAGCGGATCTCCTCCTGCCCGAGACGACTTTCGACACGCTGAACCTGAAGGCCGCCATCCACGCCATCGAGGATCTGTTCGAGGAGCGCGGCGAGAGGGTCCCGGTCATCCTGTCCGTGACCATCACCGACCAGTCGGGGCGCACGCTCTCCGGGCAGACGGTCGAGGCCTTCTGGAACTCGGTGCGGCACGCCCGCCCGTTCTGCGTCGGCCTGAACTGCGCCCTCGGGGCCGACCTCATGAAACCCTTCCTCGAGGAGCTGTCCAGGGTCGCCGACACCTACGTCCACGTCTATCCGAACGCCGGGCTGCCCAATCCTCTGAGCGAGACCGGCTACGACGAGACCCCCCGGCACACCGGCGGCGCCCTCGGGGGCTTCGCGAAGGCGGGGCTGGTGAACATGGTCGGCGGGTGCTGCGGCACGACACCCGAGCACATCGCCGCCGTGGTGGACGAGGTCGGCGGGTGCGCCCCCCGCCCGGTTCCGGCCATCGAACCCGATCTCCGCCTGAGCGGGCTCGAGCCGCTGAACTTCGGCTCGATCGACGGCCCGTTCCTCCTCGTCGGCGAGCGCGCCAACGTGACCGGTTCGCCCCGGTTCAAGAAGCTGATCAAACAGGGCGACTTCGACGCCGCGCTGACCGTGGCCCGCTCCCAGATCGAGAAGGGCGCTCACGTTCTCGACGTCAATTTCGACGAGGGCATGCTCGAGGGGGAGGAGTGCATGCGCAAATTCCTCAACCTCCTCGCGGCCGAGCCCGACATCGCCCGGGTCCCGCTCATGATCGACAGCTCGAAATGGTCGGTCATCGAGGCCGGGCTCCAGTGCGTGCAGGGGCGGCCCATCGTGAACTCGATCAGCCTCAAGGAAGGGGAGGACGCCTTCCGCGAACAGGCCCGGAAGATCCGGCGCTACGGGGCCGCCGTCGTCGTCATGGCCTTCGACGAGGAGGGCCAGGCCGTCACCGTCGAGGGCAAGGCCGCGATCGCCGAGCGCTCCTTCCGCATCCTGACCGAAGAGGTCGGGTTCGATCCGAAGGACATCATTTTCGACCTCAACATCCTCACCGTCGCCACCGGGATGGAGGAGCACAACAACTACGCGGTCAACTTCATCGAGGGGGTCCGCGAGGTGAAGAAACGCTGCCCCGGGTGCCTGACCAGCGGGGGTCTCTCGAACGTGTCGTTCTCCTTCCGGGGCAACAACCCCGTCCGCGAGGCCATGCACGCGGCCTTCCTCCACCACGCACGCAAGGCCGGGCTCGACATGGCCATCGTCAATCCGGGCCTGCTCATGGATTACGATAAGATCGCCGAGCCGCTCAAGACCCTCGTGGACGATGTGATCCTCAACCGCGATCCGGAATCGACGGAGAAGCTCATCACCCACGCCGAGGACATCAAGGCGGGCAGGGCCGGCGGCACCGGCGGCGGGACGCCCGAGGAGCGGGTCTCGGCCGCGATGGTGCGGGGAATGAAGGTTTTGCAGGAACTCTTCGAGCGGGCCTCCCGCGAGAAGAATCCCGGGATCCTCGAGAAATTCCTCCAGGGCGGCGAAGGGGCCGTGCCCGCCGGGGAATCGGCGGAAAAAAAAAGCGATGACCCCTCCGACTGGCGCTCCCTCGCACTCGAAAAGCGCATCGAGCACGCCCTCGTCCGCGGGATAGCCACCCACATCGAAGAGGACACCGAGGAGGCCCGCCAAAAACTCGACCGCCCCCTCGACGTGATCGAGGGTCCGCTCATGGACGGCATGAAGGTCGTCGGCAAACTCTTCGGGGAGGGAAACATGTTCCTGCCCCAGGTCGTCAAGAGCGCCCGCGTCATGAAGAAAGCGGTCGCCTACCTGCTTCCCTACATGGAGGCCGGGAAAACGGACTCGGGGTCGGCGGGCACCTTCGTCATCGCGACCGTCAAGGGGGATGTCCACGACATCGGCAAGAACATCGTCGGCGTCGTTCTCGGCTGCAACGGCTACAACGTCATCGACCTCGGGGTGATGTGCGACTGCGGGAAAATCCTCGCCGCCGCCGCCGAGCACAACGCCGACTTCATCGGCATGTCCGGCCTGATCACCCCCTCCCTCGACGAGATGATCGCCAACGCCGCCGAGATGGAGAAGCGCGGTCTGAAAGTCCCTCTCCTGGTCGGCGGCGCGACCACCTCCAAGGCCCACACGGCCATCAAGATCGCCCCGCACTACAGCGGCCCCGTCGTCCATGTGACGGATGCCTCGCTCGTCACCGACGTCTGCAACCGCCTGATCAACCCCAGGACCCGCGACCGGTTCCTCGCCGATCTCGAGCAGGAGCACAAGCGGGCGAAGGAGCGGCACGCCGCCGGACCGGCTTCGACGGCCCGCTACACGCCGATCGCCGAAGCCCGCGCGCGCCCGCTGCGGCTCGACTGGGAGCGCTACGAGCCGCGCCTGCCCGCGAAGTTCGGGAGCGAGTTCCTCGAATCCATCCCGGCCGGAGAGATCGTCGAGTACTTCGACTGGACGCCCTTCTTCCACGCCTGGCAGATGCGCGGCAGCTTCCCGAAAATCCTCAGCCACCACCAGCGCGGGGAGGAGGCGCGCAAGCTCTACGACGACGCCCGCGCCGTTCTCGACGACCTCGTCGGCAACGGCCGCGTGAATCTCCGCGCCGTCTGCGGCCTGTGGCCCGCCAACTCCGTCGGCGACGACGTGGAACTCTACGCGGATCCCGACCGCTCCGAAGTTCTCGAAACCTTCCGCTTCCTCCGCCAGCAGAAGGAGAAGAGCGGGGAAGGGGAGCCCTATCTCTGCCTGGCCGACTTCATCGCGCCCCGCGCGAAGGGGGTGGTGGACTGCCTCGGCGCCTTCGCCTGTACGGCGGGGGAGGAGATCGAGACCTACGCGGCCTCCTTCAAGGAGCGGGGCGACGACTACAACGCGATCCTCATCCAGGCGCTCGCCGACCGCTTCGCCGAAGGGCTGGCCGAGTACTGCCACAAGAAGATCCGCGACGACCTCGGCTACGGACGGGAGGAGCCCTTCCGGTTCGGCGACCGTTTGCCCGCCGACCCCGGCACCGTCCATCCGAACGTCGAATGGCTGGTCAAGGAGCGCTACGAGGGCATCCGTCCCGCCGCCGGCTACCCGTCCTGCCCGGACCACACCGAGAAGCAGCCGATCTGGGATCTGCTCAAGGTGGAGGAGCTCACCGGGATCTCGCTCACCGGCAGCTACGCGATGGATCCGCCCAGTTCGGTCTCCGGCCTCTACTTCGCCCATCCCGACTCCCGCTACTTCGCGGTCGGCCGGATCGCGAAGGACCAGGTCGAGGACTACGCGGCCCGCAAGGGGATCACCGTCGAGGAGTGCGAGCGTTGGCTGCGCTCCGACCTGGCCTACGAAAGCGAACCGGTTCCCGTTCCCGCCTGAAGCAAAAGTAGAAGCGGCATCCTGCCGCTTTCCCAAGATTGGTAGAAGCGGCATCCTGCCGCTTTCACTCTCGATTCAATACCTTGAAGTTAATAC